>NZ_JASDCR010000006.1:0-159328 GCF_030407795.1 Psychrobacter sp. APC 3279
GTATAGCACCTGACATCATCAGAGCCGCAACCATCAGTCCAATAAAGAAGAACAAATAGATGGCACCAATACCGCGCATGACACCTGAGGCCATTTGCGCTTGCATGTCATCAAAGCTGAGTCCTTTATACATACCGATAGCCAGTAGCACACAGATAGCCAAGATAAGAGACAGGTGCGGCACCCAGCCAAAACCAATCATGGTGATACCCATGATACCGATGACGATGGCGGATATGATAAAGGCGAGTTTGGCACTGATTAATGTGAGCGGTTTTGGTGGCATTGGATGCCCTTATGTTGCTATAGGTTTAATTTTCTCAAATATTTAAGTTATGCGTCAATTCTTCAGTATTTATTATGGCTAGACTCTGTCTTGCTTATAGTTAGCTTTAGTTTTTGCTTTCTATGTTCTCGCTATTAGCTGACTTAGCACAGATTTTACACATAAAAAAAAGCCTCACTGTGAAGTGAGGCTTTTTGCGCTTTTTCAAGCCATATTTGGAGCGGGAAAAGAGATTCGAACTCTCGACCCCAACCTTGGCAAGGTTATGCTCTACCACTGAGCTATTCCCGCTTAGTATCAATCCGTAGCGTTGTTAACAACTACTCCGTCTCGATAGGCTGGCTATTTTAGCAAATATTCTGTGGGTGTCAACACCTTTTTTAGAATTTATTTCTAATATTTTTAGCTAAATGCCCTTTTTATCGGATAAATCAACATAAGCAATTGATTTAAAAACAGGAATTAATTTTAGCTAAATGAAAAATATTTCACATTAATTATAGAACTTTAAGCCTAGGCTCTACTTCCTTCAGCTTTATAACGGTCATAAGACAATCGATAAAAGAAAAGTGCACTATTTTCACTCTAATAAAAAGATATCGTACTTACAATCATACGCTTTATTGTTACTTTTCCTATCTTGGTTTTAGGTGGTTAACATTATTATACTTATGTCCAATGGCAGTTAAGGTAAACTTTTACTGTTTAAGCGGATGAATGAGCACTACTAAAAGATTAATAAACACGGCTCCCACATCTGCTGCACTATTCTTTAACTTGTTTGACTTTATGTTTTTCCATCTTATAGAGAGGATATTTTATGAAGAAGTTATTAACCACGACAGTGATGGCCGCTTCGTTGTCAGCACTGACTTTAACTGGTTGTACCAGCACTACCAATTCTGGCGCAGTTGGTGTTGATCGTCAGCAGTTGCTATTAGTGTCTAGTGAGCAAGTATTGGCACTGTCTGCCCAAAGCTATGCCAAAACAATACAAGACGCAAAATCAAAAGGTGTGCTAGATACCAATACCGCTCAGCTAAACCGCTTAAAAAATATTGCGAACCGTTTGGTTGGTCAAGTTGGCGTCTACCGCGCAGATGCAGCCAAATGGCAATGGGAAGTACACACCATCAAGTCTAACGATTTGAATGCCTTTGTGGTGCCGGGTGGTAAGATTATGTTTTATTCAGGCATCATCGATCGTCTGAACCTTACTGATGATGAGATTGCTGCCATTATGGGTCATGAAATCTCTCATGCATTGCGTGAGCATTCACGTGAGCGTCTATCACGCGAATATGCAACCCAAACTGGTATCGGTCTTGCGGCCAGTATATTTGGCTTATCACAAGGACAGGCTGAGTTAGCTGGTACTGCTGGTAATTTAGGCTTGAGCCTACCCCACAGTCGCACTCAAGAAAGCGAAGCCGATCAGATCGGTCTTGAGCTGATGGCACGTGCAGGTTATAACCCTCAGGCGGCTGTCACTCTTTGGCAAAAAATGCAAAAAGCCAGCCAAGGTGAGCCACCACAATTCCTTAGCACTCACCCAACGAGCAGCAGCCGTATCGCAGAGTTACAGTCATTGATGCCAAAAGTTACGCCTCTATATCAACAGTCGCGCCGTTAATAAGTAGCTAATTAGCGACTTTTAGGTTTTAGCAGTGCCTGTTTAAATATCATAGAAGCAAAGTACAGCCAAAGCGTTGTACTTTGCTTTTTTAGTGATAGTCAGACATTGCAGGTTTTATAATTGACAAGCACTGTAGTTGATAAGCACTGTAATCGGCAGGATTTGCACTTGGTCAATTTGGGAATCACACTCTATCCCGCTTACCGTGTCTGTTATAATACTGATAAATATTATTTGCAGATTGCTCAATCAAATTGCGCAAAATACATTGAAGGATTGTTATGAGTACCACACCTACTGCCGACGCACTTCATGCCGAATTACAAGCGCTTGCGCCGCAGCACATCGAACTGCTCAATGAGTCGATGTCGCATGCCGGTTACTTTGAAGGTAAAGAAAGCCACTTTAAACTCACTATCGTTAGCGATGCATTTGAAGGCAAACGACTGGTCGGACGTCATCAGCTGATATATGGCTTAGTTACGCCTTTACTCACTTCACAAGGCGGTCAAGTACATGCTCTCGCTATCCATGCCTATACTCCGACAGAATGGCAAGGTCAAAGCCCTGCGAGTCCATTATGTGCCGGTCAAAACAAATAGCCGATTATGTTTGAATCGCAACTAACTATTTTAAATTAGCCTATATACTGCAGTTTTAGAGGGAGCAATATTCAATGAAACATCTCCATATGCTAATGGCCTTGCTAACGGTTGTGCTGTTTTTGTACCAGAGCTATTTGGTACTGAGTGCAAACAGACAAGCGCCACGTGTAATCAAGATAGCCACTCATATTATCTATGCCCTGCTTATCCTGTCAGGTGCGATGATGCTAATGCAATTGATGGGTGCCAACGCTCCTGTACAGTGGGTGTTTGCCAAAATCATCTTACTGATCGCGGCTATTAGTTCAAGTATTAAAGCGTTTAAGGTTGATGCGACACCTGTGCAAAGAAAAACAGGTATCCTTATTGCTGCCGTTGCTTATATCGGGATCGTAATACTTGCCTTTGCCAAACCAGCAAACTTATTTTAATAAGCAATTTTCTGTTTCAATAAATAACCATTTTAGAAAGCTGTCGATATTTTGATGACATGATGCGAAAATTTTTCATCATCGATGGATTTTCAATATCTTAATCGCGCTATTTTTGCTATCTTAAATAGATATAAATACAATCACTTAGCCTACTGGAGCCATTATGAAAACGTTTACGACAGCGACACTACTAGCTGGCATTTTTGCGCTCTCAGGCTGTGCCTCTACTGGTAACATCACCCCGCAATATGTACCGCCAAGTACTTATCAAAATTATAATTGCCAAGCACTTGGCCAAGAGTACACTCGCGTCAACCGCTATGTCGAAGCGGCTCGCAATGAGCAATCTACCCTATCGGCATCAGGCGTCGGTGTTGGTGTCTCTGCCGGACGCTGGGGTATCTCGCCGAATATCAGCTTTGGTCTAGGCAAAAGTAACAATACCAAAGCACGCGATGCAAAATTATCGCGTCTCTACGGTGAGCGTGATGCAATTGTCCAGTCGGCGCGCATTCAGCGTTGTAGCTTTGCCAATGGCATCAAGATTTATGGTGAATAAGCTTAAGCAAGTGCAAAGCTATCTACACGGCTAAAACAGTGTATGACACCGTAAAAAAGTACATGACACCGTAAAGTAGTACATGAAATAGCAAAAAGCCAATATGCAGATCGCATATTGGCTTTTTTATTGCTACGGTTTTCTGTAAGAAAACATAAGTATTTGGATAAATAGCTTGGATGGTAAACAGTCTTATCTGGTTCATATTACGACTGTAAGCTTTGTACCCACTGAATGATTTGATGACTTGGTAACGCGCCTGATTGACGTGCGACTTCTTTACCATTTCTAAAAGCAACCATCGTTGGCAAGCTGCGAATATTGTAAGGAGCGGCCGCCTGCTCGTACTTATCCGTTTGTACCTTGGCAAAGACCACCTGTGGCAATTGGCTAGCAGCGCTCTTGAATTCTGGCGCCATCATGATGCAAGGTTGACACCAGCTCGCCCAAAAATCCACGATAGTCAGCACATCGTTCTTTTGGATGACCTTATTGACTGTTTGCGCATTTAGCTCATATGGACTGGCAGTCAATAATGGCTGGCCACATTTACCGCATTTTGGCGCAGCGCTTAATCGTGCAGCAGGTACACGGTTGGTTGCTTGGCAATGTGGGCATACTAGATGAAAACTTTGCTCACTCATTATTTAATTCCTATTCTAATTATTTTGTTATTTCAAATACTGTTCATGAACCATTTTATCTAAAAGCTAGTTACGTTGCTTGCTGTAGTTATAGTCGTCGCGTTGATTGGTAAATAATTTTAGCATAGTGAATTGGGCTTATCCTTTATGCCAGTGGCTGTGCCACACCGCTATACACATAGCTCGTCGGTCGTGGACCAGGCAAATACGCTTCGCTCAACTCGTCAATGACAAAACCACCTTCTCTAATAAGCGCCGGAATATCGCGATCTAAATGACACCCACCTGCTATAGGTTTCCAAATAGGCGTCAATCGATGCTGCCAACGCTCAACAGAAGAATCTGGTGCCAGTCCATGCTCACAAAATAGTAAGCGACCGCTAGGTTTTAGCACGCGCGCCATTTCTCGGAGTTCCGCTACTGGGTCATCAATACTGCACAAGGTAAAAGTCATTACAATCGTATCAAATTGATCCGTATCAGCATGGATACCTTGTACATCGACGGCTACCATTTCAACCGGAATGCCAATGCCAGCTGCACGCTCAAGAGCCAGCGACTGCATTTGAGCCGCTGGATCCACACCGATAATAGAAGAGACTTTGTCAGGATCATAAAACTGTAAATTCAGACCGCTACCAATGCCAATCTCCAATACGTTACCGCGTGCTTGCGGAACAATTTTGGAACGTGCTTTCATTACATTGCCCGTACTACAGGCAATATCTATCATTTTGGGCAGCACATACTGCTGATAAAGGTTCATATACCACTCACCACTATATTCAACGTTATCTTTAGTCTATTACTGATTGCACAAAAATACAGTAAATGAATACGCTTACGACTGACGCTTGCACGTATTGATACCGAGTATCGAATAAAGCGCGCATGAGCGGAATAAGCCGGTAAACAGAGGAATCAAGCCAACGATACCCCATAGGCTTTGATAATAAAAACCTAAGGCAATGATTATGAGACCAGCCACAACACGTAATGTTCTATCGGTACGACCTACATTAACTTTCATAATAAATTCCTTGAAATGATAAAAGCGATAATATTTGAGATCAAATCCTATCAAGTTAATGACTATTGACTCATAGTTGATTGATCATAATTTTGCCATTTCTGTAGCAGCTTGACTACAAAGCGTTAATAGGTACTTTCAAATAACGCGTACCATTATCTTCTGTTTCTGGAAAGCGTCCTGCATCGATATTGATTTGTACAGCAGGAATGATAAGGCGAGGCATATCTAAAGTCGCATCACGGCGCTCACGCATCTGTACAAACTCTGCTTCGTTTATACTGTCTTTGACATGGATATTTTCTAGTTTTTGTGCGGCTACTGTCGTCGTTGGGCAATGCTGACGACCTTTGCTCGGATAATCATGACACAGATACATGACCGTATCTTCAGGAAGTGCTAGCAGCTTTTGGATAGACTGATAGAGTGTTTTGGCGTCGCCGCCTGGGAAATCACAGCGTGCTGTACCCACATCAGGCGCAAACAACGTATCGCCGACGAATACCACTGTTTTTTCATCATCAGCGGCTAGATAGGCCATATCGGCACGCGTATGACCGGGTACATACATCGCAGTGATAGTAATATTGCCGAGCTCTAAGGTCTCGCCTTCGTCTGTCAAAATATCAAACTGGCTGGCATCAGTGCGAAAACTGGTGTCAAAGTTAAAAATTTGCTTAAAGATTTTTTGTACTTCGGTGATATGCTGACCAATGACTAACTGTCCACCAAGGCTTTCTTTTACATGAATGGCCGCTGACAAATGATCTGCATGCGCATGGGTTTCAATAATGTACTTAAGCGTCCAATCTTGCTCACGTACAAACTCAATCACTTCATCGACACTGCTAGTATTGGTTCGGCCTGATTTAGCATCGAAGTTCAATACAGGATCGACAATGGCGCATAATTTTTGCTCAGTATCAGCAAGTACGTGGGTATAGGTTTCTGTATCGCTGTCTAAAAAAGAATGAACTTGCATGGCGGCCTCTTTGATTATTTATACATAAGTTATTTATACATATTTTGGACATAGGGATTTTTATCTTTAATTAACCCTTAAATATGATATTCAGTCGTATATAATGCGTTCCTACGACTTATCTGATGCCACCAATATAACAACCACCATACAATTTATCAATTTATATAATGTAATTAATGATAACTTGCTATGTAGCGTGATATCATTGATAATCAACTATATATTGTTCAAAACATCATGACATTTGTTACCATCTAATGTAAGGAATTTGTTCTGACTACTTCTATTTCAGCCGAAGGTACACCTACTCGCAGTCCCACTGACGATGGGTCATCTGATACTGCAGATTTAGTACCTGTCGATCTTGCCAAGCAAATGCAGCAAGCATCACTACAAGCCAGCCAACTATTAAAGTCACTATCGCACCCTGATCGACTACTTCTTCTCTGTCAATTGACCCAAGGTGAATATTGTGTCGGTGAGCTAGAGGATTTGGTCGGAGTTGGGCAGCCGAGCTTATCGCAGCAATTGGGTATATTGCGTAAAGACGAGCTGGTCGCCACACGCCGCGAAGGTAAGCAAATTTACTATAGTATCGCAAGCGAGGATGCGCTAGCTGTACTCGATCTGCTGTATCAACGTTTTTGTGCCAAAGCAGAATAACGCCGCCCTCGCCTAATTATTTGTACTATCTACTGTGGTGATTGATATGTCCTCTATCGTCGCTCGTCTGATTCCAGCTTGGCTGCGTCAATACCAGCTCTCAGCGTTACCGACTGATCTCGTCGCAGGCATAGTGGTGGGCGTGTTGGTCATACCGCAGAGCCTAGGTTACGCCGTATTGGCAGGACTGCCACCTGTCTATGGCCTATATGCAGCGATCGTACCTGTCCTCGTTTATGCTTGGCTCGGCTCTAGCAACGTGCAAGCCGTAGGACCTGTTGCCATTACCGCTATCATGACAGCCAGTGGCTTACTGCCTTATGCCGAGCAAGGCACTGAACAGTATGCACTGATGGCCAGCCTATTGGCACTGATGGTAGGTGCACTGCTATGGATAGCAGGACGGTTAAAACTTGGCTGGATCATGCAGTTTATCAGTCGCGGTGTGTCTGCAGGGTTTGTAAGCGGTGCAGCGGTCCTTATATTTGTCAGTCAGCTCAAATATCTGACCGACATTCCGGTCACTGGCAATAGTTTGATTGGGTATCTATCTACCATGCAACGCTATGCCAGCCAGCTGCATCCATTGACCTTAGCTATCGGTATTACCGCATTTGCGCTATTGGTTGCCAATCGCTATGCAAGTGAGTGGATATGGCAGACGTGGCTATCATCGTCATATGCCAAATGGGCAGAGCGCTTATTCCCGCTTATTTTACTTGGCATTGCTATCGTACTTAGTATGGCATTGCATTGGAGCACATATGGTGTCGCCACCATCGGTCGTATTCCCCAAGGGCTACCGAGCTTTACGTTACCGCATATCTCAGACCTACAAGAAGCACTGAAGCTATTGCCAACCGCAGGATTGATGGCACTGATCGTATTTGTGTCGAGCAGTTCAGTCGCCAGTACCTATGCTCGCTTGCGTGGTGAGAGTTTTGATGCCAATCGCGAGCTGACTGGACTTGGGCTGGCCAACCTGTCTGGTGGACTGTTCCAAAGTTTTTCGGTTGCAGGAGGCTTTTCGCGTACGGCTATCAATGCCGACTCAGGCGCTAAGACACCACTTGCCAGTCTCGTCACCGTACTGGTAATGATTGCCGCACTCATAGCCTTTAGCAATGCGCTTGCTCCACTACCCTATGCACTATTGGGCGCAACCATCATGGCCTCTATCATTGGCCTAATAGATATTGCAACGTTGAAATCTGCATGGCAGCGTGATCGCTTAGATGGTGCTAGCTTTTTGGCTGCGTTCGTCGGTGTGCTTATATTTGGACTAAACACGGGACTGGTCATTGGTCTCATGGTGTCATTCGCCAGTCTCATCTGGCAGTCGAGTAAGCCGCATGTGGCTGTCGTTGGGCAATTGGGTGGTACAGGACATTTTCGTAATATCAATCGCCATGATGTGGTGACTTTTAGCAATTTATTGATGTTGCGTATCGATGAGAGTCTGTTCTTTGGTAATAGTGAATCTGTACATCGACGCATCCTCAATGCTATGCAGCAATATCCCGATGCCAATGAAATTATATTGATTATGGCCGCCGTCAACCATATAGATCTGACCGCTCAAGAAATGCTTTGTACCTTAAACCATGAATTGGCGTTACAGAACAAGCGCTTACACTTTAGCTTTATCAAAGGTCCTGTAATGGACATAATCGGTCACACCCCATTGATTAGCGAGCTATCAGGGCAAGTCTATCTAAGTACCTTAGATGCTGTCGATGCGTTAAAGTAATCTATATTTTGACCACAACAAAAACGCTGCAACAGCTATAACATTAGTTTTCGCTCAACCTCAATTACTATTGTCGCCTACAACACAATATCGCTATGATAGCGCCTGTGTTATGCTAGACGCACTAAATAAGGAATCAATTAACCTAGAAATCGGTGTAAAAAATGCTGATTTATAGTCCTTTGATATTCTTAGCCCAACCCTCAATAATAAATATACCTTAACAAATATAACTGAACCTATTTTATGACCGATGATTTAACGATTTATAAGCAAATATATCCAAGCCAGTGCGTTAAAATTGCTGAACTTGGCTATCGCTCAGTGCTTAATATTCGCCCAGATGCCGAAATTGAGACACAGCCTAATAGCTGCGATTTGGCAACGGCTACCGAACAGGCAAACCTAGCGTATCAGCATCTGCCGTTTGATGATGAGCGCTTAAGTATGCTGACGGTCGAGCAGTTTGCCGATTTTTACCACTCAATGCCCAAGCCTATATTAATGTTTTGCGGTACTGGGGCACGCGCCAAACTACTGTACCAAAGCGCATTGATGCAAGGTCTGTTATAACAACAACCGTCGCTCGAACTAACACGTTTTATACACCCAACAACACCAATAAAAAAAGGAGCTCTTATGAGCCATGAAGTTAGCTTTACCGGACAAATCACGCCTGACCAAGTGCCTATGATTGCCGAAAATGGTTTCAAAACCATTATCAATAACCGTCCTGATGGTGAAGAGCCAAATCAACCAACCAGTGCCGAAATCGAAGCAGCAGCCAAAGAAGCTGGACTTGCTTATAAAGAGATTTCTTTTGCAGGTAATGAGCTAAATCAAACACACGTCGAAACGTTTGCAGATTTCTTTAATCAAGCTGAGCAGCCAATGCTGATTTTTTGCCGCACAGGTAACCGCTCAAACGGTATCTATGAAGCAGCTAAGCAAATGGATTTACTAGACGACTAGTACAGCATAAATAGACTAGAAAGTTAGCGTATTTAGCCCACAGAATCTTGTGGGCTTTTTACTGCGTTTATCATTATGCTCAAAGCATCATTAGCCACAAACAGCCCAATCACTACCTAGTCACTGCCTAATCATTTTCCGATAGCTTCTAACAACCTCGACCAACCTCAATAGTCACGACAAGTGGGTTACTATACGAGCGTAATACCGCTATTATCAATTGATAGGCTTGATCTAGCTTGGTGGTTGAGACACCTAAATAGCTAGACGATTAAATACCAAAACACATGGAATGTGAGCAGCTGTATAGTGACAAAGGTTGCCCCGCTGCTATTTACTTTCAAAACGCCATCTTGATATGGCATTTTAGTTTTACAAGGAATGTTTGATGAATAATACCGCGCTAGCATTACTGCCACTAGCCCTTGCTTACATTATGTTCACTCTAGGAGCAGGGCTAAAACTGAGTGATTTTAAGGTCATTGCCAAATATCCAAAAGCGTTCTTTGTTGGCTTAATCAATCAAGTTGTATTGGTACCGTTGGTTGCGCTAGCAGTCGTGTTAGTAACGGCTCCGCCACCAGCCATTGCTTTTGGGATTATGCTGATTAGTTTTTGTCCCGGCGGCGTCACTAGCAACATGCTAACCTACTATGCCAAAGGAAATGTCGCGCTCTCCATCGCGTTGACTGGTGTGGTCAGCATACTATCGGTCATTACATTGCCTATCTTAATTACGTTGGCTTTTGATCATTTTATGAAAGATCAGGCGAACTCTATTAGCGCGATAAAGATTGGCTTAGTCATGTTCTTATTGACCACATTGCCCGTATCTCTTGGTATGCTTGCTCGCCACAAATTTACTGACTTTATGGTACGTCGCAGCAGTCTTCTAAACGGCTTGGCTAGCGTATTTTTTGTCTTAATTGTCTTTGCTGCTATTGCCTCTAACTGGCAACTACTACAATCACAGTTCACTCAGATTGGTTTAGAACTGGTCTTTATCATTGCTATTTTATTCGCTATTAGCATCTTAATCTCTAGAGTCCTGAAGCTTAGCTGGTTTGATACCAAAACCATCTCGATAGAAACCAGTATCCAAAATAGTACGACGGCTATTACCTTAGCTCCTATCATCATGGGTGTGAGCACACTACCCGTTATCGCGCTGCCTGCTGCTTTGTACGGTGTGCTGATGTATGTCGTTGCGCTGCCCGTTATTTTCCTAATTAAAAACAAGAACTGATGATAGCGAATGTAAGAAATAAAAAGCGCCCTTCTCAATAAGTGCCCGTCTAAATAAGCGCCCTTCCAAACATTGGATGGGCGTTTTTTTGAAATATGATTTAAATGATAGGAATATAGCTCGGTTTATAGACTGGTCAATACTCAATATTGAGTACATAATAAAATGCTACTGTTATCGCTTAATAGGACTCTATGATGCAAAAGCCGCTACTAATTATTGGTAATAAAAACTACTCATCTTGGTCGCTACGAGCGTGGCTATTGCTCAAAGCATTCAATGTTGATTTTGATGAGCAACTTATTGAGTTGTTTCATCCATCAGCACGTCCAACGCTCGAAGCACATTCGCCAACAGGTAAAGTGCCTATTTTAGTCTACGGTGAAAAAGATAATAAAGTAACCGTTTGGGACACCTTAGCGATTGCGATGCATGTCAATGAGTACTTTACGGATATTGATATTTGGACAGGTATTGATAAATCCAACGCTGAAAAACGAAATAATAACCAAAGTAGAATAAATAGCGCCTATTGCCAAAGCATCGTGGCTGAGATGCATTCGGGATTGACAGGTGTTCGTAACGAGATGCCGATGAATATACGAGCAACGGCTAAGATACAACCAAGTAGTGCTTGCTTAGCAGATATCGCTCGTATCGAAGACACCTTTGCCGATTGTTTAAAAGATCGCTCAGCAAACAGTTTCTTATTTGGAGATTTCACAGCAGCTGATGTCTTCTTTGCTCCAGTGGTGCTGCGATTACAGACTTATGCTGATGCATCTAATATTACTTTGCAGCCACTTACCAAGCAGTATTGTCAAACCATGTTAAATCATCCGCACATACAAACGTGGCAACAATCAGCACTGACAGAAACTCGTATTATTGAAGAAGATGAAGCAGGCGAGATCATGTCGTTAGCTGGCGTATTGGCGAATAACCATTCATTTTAGGCATAAATAATATCTTGCATAAAAAAACCACTTCAACTCAGTTAAAGTGGTTTTTTCTTTCATGACAAGTAAAGCGTACGGTTACTATTGTTTTTGGTCTAACGCCTCTTTTACCGCTTTTTTGCCCCATGCGCTCAGATCAAGATCCAGTTTTTCATACTCTTGCGCATCGAACAACGGCTCTTTAATCCCTGATTTTAACTGACTTGCAAAGTCGTCAAGTAGACGCTTAGCTCGTGGAAATAACATTATCAAGGCCAATAAGTTTGCTAGCGCTAGCACGCCCATCAACGGATCAGCGAAGAAGAACACTGCGGTTGCTGCAGGAGCCACTGCGCCCAAGAATAATACCGCAATCACCACAATTCGTAAAACCAAGGTCGCCATTTTGATATTCTTTTTGATCAAGAAATTAATGGCATTTTCACCCATATAATAGTTATACATGATAGAGCTTAGGGCAAATAGCAATATCGATATGGTGAGAATATACTGTGCCCAATCCCCAAGCTGGGTCGTTAGCGCCTGCTGTGCCAGTACAATACCATCGACTTCCGCACCTGGTTGATACACGCCGCTCAGTAAAATCATAAATGCGGTGGCACTACATACGATTATCGTATCAATAAACACAGACAATGACTGCGAGATACCTTGACTCACAGGATGAGTGGCGTAAGCGGTGGCGGCAATATTAGGCGCAGAACCTAGACCTGCTTCATTAGAGAATAAACCACGCTTCATACCTTGCTCAATTGCCACACCAATACCACCGCCCACGACAGATTCAATGCCAAAAGCATTTTTGACAATCATTACCATCAGTGCAGGCAGTTCTGTAAAGTTAAATGCAATAATAATAAGTGCCATACTGATATAGATTAATGCCATAACGGGAATGACAACGTCGGCTACTTTTGCAATGCGCTGAATACCGCCAAAGACAATAAATCCACCTGCAATTACCAGTACTACACCCGTTATCCAGCGGTCAATACCAAAGCTTTCAAGCGCTGAGCCTGCTACTGTGTTGCCTTGGAACGCCACAAACCCGATAGAAAAAGACAGTAGTAACGAGATCGCATAAATAACAGCAAGCCAGCGATAGTCTTTACCTAACCCATGTAAAATATAGGTCGCAGGGCCACCGCGAAAGTTACCATCATTGTCTCTACGCTTATAAAGCTGGGCTAAGCTACATTCCACAATGCTGGTCATCATACCAATTAAGGCCACAACCCACATCCAGAATACCGCTCCCGGTCCTCCTAAAGAGATGGCAACAGCAACACCAGCAATGTTACCGCCGCCTACACGTCCACCGATGGAAACGAGCAACGCTTGACGGGCAGAAATCCCGTCATCTCCTACCTCATCCGTTTTGAACACACGGAACATACGTTTAAAATATCTAAACTGAGCGAACCTACCTACGATGGTAAATAATAAACCAAAGATAATTAGCATAGGCACGAGCGCCCAGCCCCACGTTAGATCCCCGATTAGGGCGAAAAAATCTTCAATGTATTCCATGCCTACTTTCCTTATAGTTCATGACGCTATGATATGTTTTATTGCATACATTATTGCATCAACAACACGAGTTTGTAATGCAAATGTCGAATTTGTAACGTAAATACTGATATTTTCTAAGTGAAATCGCGTTATTGGCTCATACAAATGACCACTTTCTAAATATTAGGATTTTTTCTATTTAAAAGTATTTATGCGATAGCATAAAAAAACCACCTCAACCGAGGTGGCCTTTTATACTAAAAATAATCCGAATAACTTACTGCATAACCAAGTATTCAAACGCTGACAGTGCCGCTTTACTACCTTCACCCATCGCAATGTTAATCTGCTTAAATGGTACGGTGGTTACATCACCACAAGCGAAGATACCTTTACGATCTGTACGGCAGCGCTCATCGATTTCGATCTCACCAAAGCGGTTTAGATCAACGAAGCCTTTGATGAATCCAGTGTTTGGCACTAAACCAATCTGTACAAACACCCCTGATAAGTCACGTTCATGAGTCTCACCTGTGCTGCGATCTTGGTAGACGATAGACGATACTTTGCCATCAGTCGCTTTGATCTCTTGTGTCGCTGCACCAGTAATGAACTCAATGTTGGTTTTCTCTTTAGCTTTATTGATCAGTACTTGGTCAGCTTTTAACTCATCAGCGAACTCGAGTACAGTAACGTGATTGACGATACCTGCCAAATCTAGTGCTGCCTCAACGCCTGAGTTACCACCGCCGATCACTGAGATGTCTTTACCTTTAAAGAATGGGCCGTCGCAATGCGCACAGAAAGCCACGCCTTTACCGATATTCTCTTCTTCGCCCGGTACACCAAGCTTTCTCCACTGAGCACCTGTCGCCAAGATAATACTACGAGTATTAAATGTCTCACCAGTATTTAGATGGATACTGTAGTTCTCTTCTTCAGTCTCACCGATTTCTTTAACGCTTACATGCTCTTTTAACGTGATGTTGTATTCGGCCAAGTGCTTGACAAAGTTAGTAGATAAATCTGTACCATTGGTTAGCGGCACTGAAATCAAGTTTTCGATATCTTGCGTGTCTTTTACCTGTCCACCGATACGATCAGCGACCATTGTAACTTTTAAACCTTTACGCGCTGTATAAATAGCAGCAGCAACACCTGCAGGGCCAGCACCGATGATAGTGACGTCTTGCTGCTCTAACTGCTCGGCATCGTCTTCTACTTCTGACAATAAGTCAGGGAACTGCTCTTGCAATTTTCCAATCAATTTAGCAGTGTCGATTAAGCCGTTAGCAAATGGCTTACCGTTCAAAAATACAGCTGGTACGCCTTGGATTTTGTTCGCTTCTACTTGCTCTTGGAACAATGCACCGTCAATCATCTCATTGCTGATACCATCATTTAATAGCGCGAACTGGTTCAATGCCTGAACGACTTCTGGGCAGCTATGGCATGACAATGACACGTAGGTCTGGAACTGTAGCGGCTTATTAAAGCGCTTAACTAGCTTTTGGATACCTTCATCCAACTTTAGCGTATGACCACCCGCTTGCAGAATCGCCAAAATCAATGACGTAAACTCATGACCACCTGGGATACCGCTGAATACGATACCAGTGTCGTTTGATGTACCATCAATGTGACTGACTACTTTGAAACTAATCGCACTAGGCAAACTATCGTCAGTTGCTTCTGCATCGAAGTTGATTTTGTCTGTTGTTCCAGCAATCTTGGTCAAAAAATCTACCAATTCTGCACGTTTTGCATGCGTACCATTACCCAATACAAAGGTAATTGGACGTGTCATGTTTTCGCTATAGCTCTTAACGGCATCTAATAAATTCTGATCTATCATGTTTGTTCCTCATTATGACTTAATATGTAACGGCAGCTGTCATGCCACGCGTCTAAATATGAAATAGTTGGTGTTAATAATTTTGTATAAAAGATTATATATAGTGGGCTCTTGCCCTTTGATGTGTCTATTATCAAGCGTTTAGCGAATTTCGGCAAGCTGAGAAACTCAAACTTTATGTTTTATAAAACCAATCGTTTATTGTTTTAAATAATTAAATACAAATACACAAACAAATTATAGTGATGGTACATGGTCTATTTTTTCGCTACAATCGAATGGTATTGATAGCAATATGCATTATCAATATCGTGAAATAACTATCTTTATTACCATTAAACTTTCACCCCTTCTAAACAAAGTCTCACCATCATAAGCGTCTTAACCATAACGTGCTTACGCTTATTCTAAGCTTGCACTAAATAACAAGGATGACAACATGACAATGACAGACACATGGCAAGATCACAGTGATATTATCGATGAGCTCAAGCAAAAGGACACGCATTTTGCGAGTATCTTTGACGAGCATACGACTCTAGATAGGCAAATTAATAAGCTTGAAAACGATGTGGTCAAGCATGCCAGTCGCGACGAAGAAATCGAACAGATGAAACGACGAAAGCTACAGCTTAAAGACGAGATTTATAAAACTATTGATAAAAATAAAGCACAGTCTCGCGCTTAATATTGCGTCTATACTTAGAGATATGCTGAAAAAATAATACTAACAATATCTATGCTTAAGACGTAAAAAGACCCCATCAACTTATGTTAATGGGGTCTTTATTAGTAGTACTGACTTAAATCAGATGTTTAAGATACGGCGCTACTTTTATCTAAGTATGAAATATCTACTTATATTTTACCAACTAGGTCAAGACTTGGCTTCAATGTGTCGCCGCCTTGTTCCCAAGCTGCTGGGCAAACTTCGCCGTCATTTTCACGAACATACTGTGCTGCTTTCACTTTACGTAGCATATCTTTCGCGCTACGGCCGATACCGCCAGCATGGATTTCAGCAACTTGGATCAAGCCATCAGGATCTACTAAGAACGTACCGCGCTCAGCCAAACCTGCTTCTTCAATCATGACGTTAAAGCCACGAGTGATTTTACCAGTAGGATCGCCGATCATTGGATACTGTACTTTACCGATAGCTTCTGAAGAATCATGCCATGCTTTGTGCGTGAAATGCGTGTCAGTAGATACTGAGTATACTTCAACACCAAGGCCTTTTAGCTCGTCATAATGAGCGGCCATATCTTCTAATTCAGTTGGGCAAACAAACGTGAAATCAGCTGGGTAAAATAGGAAAATCGCCCAGTTGCCTTTTACGTCTTCTGAAGTGATGGTTTTGAACTCACCGTTTACGTATGCATCTGCTGAAAATTCTGGGATTTCTTGATTGATAATAGACGCCATGGTTGGCTCCTCTATAGTTAAGTAAATTGGAAATTATTTATATGGTTTTTTCAATTAGCCCTCTAGCTCTCTGGGCTACCTGACAAACTATACGCGAATTCTATGGTTAATCCAGTTAAAAGTTTTTAATGTGATGTTTTGTTTTATTAAACTTGTTAAACTATTATCTCTACATTTTATCATTGGTGCTTAATTGGTAATTTGCTACCTTATAAAGGTTGACCAAACATAATAAATTGCATTAAAAACCCATTAAAAGAGAGGTTTTATGATTACTTTACGACAACTTGAGTTTGCCCTAGCCGTCGCCAAACATCGTCATTTTAAACGTGCTGCTGAAGATTGCAATATTTCGCAATCTGCACTGAGTTTGGGTATCGCAGAATTAGAAAAACAGCTAGATACTCAGATTTTTGAGCGTAATAATAAACAGGTACTTATTACCCCTATCGGTCAAGACATCCTCACACGGGCGCAGCGAGTGTTTTCTGAAGTCAGTGATTTGACCACGCGTGCTCATAGCCATCAGACGCCGCTTGCCTATCCCATGACTGTCGGTATCATTCCGACGATTGCGCCTTATTTGCTGCCAAAAGTACTGCCTGCGCTGCGTGCACAATATCCAGAGTTCCGTATGACCATCGTCGAACAACAAACAGAGCGTTTGCTTGAGCAAGTACGCTATGGTCATATCGACACGGCTATCATTGCACTACCGTATGCGGTAGATGGGCTGCATAGTTTTGAGTTTTGGAGTGAAGACTTCTTCGCCGTGTTCCCAAAAGACGACATACATGCCAAGCTTGATACCATCAATGCTGACGAACTGGCGACTGCCAATCTGATGTTACTTGGTGAAGGTCATTGCTTAACGGACCAGACGCTGTCTGTCTGTCATTTCGACCGCGCACAAATGAAATCAAGCTTCTCAGATGCTAGCCTGAACACTTTGATTCAAATGGCGCTTGCCAATATGGGCACAACGCTCGTACCTGAAATGGCGCTCGATCAGCTACACCTGCAAAACCAAAATGCCGTCGCTATACCATTGGCTGAAGACGGGCCGCATCGCCATATTGCCTTTGTCACCCGTTTGAACTATGCGCGTGTCGATGATGTTAGCTTGCTAGGTGATGTATTTAACAAAGCATTTAAAGACGCAGTAGCTAATAAAGAATAATCAAACCATTTTTACCACGGTCATAGTGAAAAACGACATATGAAAACTGTCTCAAATAAGCATGATGAGCTTGGCAAGTGCTTTGCACAGCATTTGTCAACTATGACCAGTGATATCTCGCCAAAGCAAGTAGATAGGCTTTGGCAGGAGATCGTGACGCGCTATGGTGAACCACAACGTGTTTATCATACGCTTAATCATATTGAGCAGTTATTGGTACAGTTTGAAAGTATTAAGCACCATCTGTCTGAGCCGCATATCATTGCATTGGCACTGTACTATCATGATGTGATATATGACCCAACATGCTCCGACAACGAGCTAAAAAGTGCAGAATTCTCGACAGATGCCTTGAGCTCGTATCTAAGCACAAAGCAATACCAACACATTCACGCTCTCATTATGATGACGGCTAATCATCAGATAGATACATTAATAGACAGTGACAAATATAACGATGCGGCATATCTGTTAGATATGGATTTGAGTATTTTGGGTGCGCCTTGGCCTGTCTACAAGCAATATGCAAAGGCGATACGTCAAGAATATAAGCATATCGCAGATGACAGATACCGTGATGGACGCACTGCAGTGTTACAAGGATTACTAGTACATCCCAAACTTTATCTGACTGACCATTACTATAATCAGTTAGAAACGCAAGCTCGAGCTAATATCAAGCTCGAGCTTACTTCGCTCGTAGCTTTATAAACAGCTCACTACCCTGCCGCGCTGGATGTGAATTATAGCTAGGTTCCATAATATCGATAATAAAATGACTTTGAAAACGCTGCTGGTACTCTTCCTTGCTGCCGCCAAACGGTGGCTCTTCCCGTCCAAAATTCGTGTCGAATAGCAACCCAACTAATTTGCCTTGTGGCTTTAGCAGCTTTGCCATCTGTTGCACATATTCATCACGGCGAGATGGATTAATCGCACAAAAAAACGTCTGCTCAAGTATCCAATCAAATTGATACTGCTCAGCTGATAAGCTAAAAAAGTCCGCACAGATCAAATGCTCAGAGGGAAAACTAGGATAGCGCTCTGCAAACGCTTCAATTGGCGCAGGGGCAAAGTCAACCAGCGTGATATTGGTAAAACCTTGCTCATATAAGTAACCCACTTCATAGGCGTTACCTGCACCTGGCACTAGTATCGCCTGATCTTTTGCGCTCTCAGGTAACTGGTCGATATAAGCTTTGAGCGGTGGCGATACCTGCCCCATATCCCAACCGATGCTATTCTTCTCATAACGCTGCTGCCAAAACTCCGCTTGGTTGACGTTTTCCATATGACATCCCTGTATATAAACCTGCTGATTAAACGAAACGATTTGTACCATTATTCCTTATCATATCAGGCTTATTCGGGTGTGTCCTTATTTTAAAAATGATGATAAAAATAGGACTTAGTGCTCTGCATAATGAAAGTTGCGCAGATGATATCGAGGTGCTTACTAGAACTATTTAAATGGTTAGATAGTTAGATGATACGTTTAATCCAGCTGCCCTGTTGTGCCCGCTAGGATATTATGCCATTGCTGATAATCTGGCATCGCTGTGGCAACCGTTTGCCAAAACGCTCGGCTATGATTGGCATGATGTAAATGGCACAGCTCATGAACGATTACGTATTCGGTGCATTCGATAGGATAGGCAGGAAGATAGACTGATAGCCAAATTCGTTTTGCGCGCGTGTTGCAGCTGCCCCAGCGCGTGTGCATTTTTTTTAACCGTATTTCATTGGCATAAGTGCCAACGATTGGCTGCCACTCTTCAAATAGTGCAGGTGTGACTTTGGAGAGTTGTTGTCGATAATAGGTGACTTTTTTATCAGGACTGAGCGTAAATGATTGCACTGTACCCCATAATAAAACTGAATTATTAGCAGTTGAAAAGTTTGATGACGTATTCTGTCTACGTCTATATTGTTCTAATACCTGCGGGTGATTTTCAATCGCCCAAGGCACCCGCTTAGCCACAGCATGCAACATTTGTGATGCGCTGACATGCATCGGTGCAGAGACCATCAACGTATAAGGCTTTAAGCGAAAGTTGATATTTTTAACACGCTTTTTACTGATATGTAGCTCGATGCCTACCTGCGCAAGCTGCTGTCTGACCGTATCTAAACTGATATCTAAGCTAATGCTCTACCTCCTTGGCTTACTATTACTATTGTTCTAGTAATAGTCATTATTAATCGCCGTGCCTATTCGTCTGTCGCTCTTGCTTAGCGTCACTTATTATAACGCTTGTAAGTGGTTATCAAACGACATCATATGCAGTTGACTGTCTTTGATAATTCGCTCATGAGGTTCGATGTCGCCTACGTCTAACTTTACTTCTGGTAAAGCATTTACTCTTAACGCGGTTAACTGACCTTGACCATCACTGACGATAAATCCTGTCGGCTCGGCATGTTTATCAATTTTACTCATTGAAGCACTAGAATTAGCTAACACCGAAGCCCCTGCACAATCTGGCAGACTTACATCATCAATCAGCTTGCGAGTATGTAAATCATAGATCGCCGCACAGCCACCAATCGGCGTGGTCACACACAGTAAGTTACGCTCACTATCCACCGCCACGCTAGCGATATATTGGTGAAAACGTTGCCATTGATTGTTTGGCATGGTCAATGGAGTAAAGCTGCCGTCACCACGTTTATGGGTCAATACCAATGGGACATTGATATGTTTTTCACCTTGGAACTGAATACCGATCATCACTGTGCCGTCATCGTGCATGGCTAAGTGGCGCACACTCATCTGATTATGTTCGGGAGTCACTTGCTCAAGCAATGTGCCATCGTGACGATTCAGATAAACCAGTGATGGTCGCATGGTATCTAGATTTAGCTCTTCGCGTGAAGCCTGCTCGGTTTTGATACCACCATTTGCAATGACGAGCGTTTCGCTATCAGGATGCATAATCAGCTCATGCGGGCCTATACCATATGAATCAAACTCTGCTATTTTTTGATAAGCATCATGGGCATCATAGATACCAATTTTACCTGCCAAACTCACTGTGTCATTCTCAGTTACGTAGAGCAAGCTGCCATCTAAACTGTAGCAAGCATGACCATAAAAGTGACGGTTTACATCAGCTGTAATCGCATGTTGTACTTGCCCATTTGACGTATTGAGTACCCAGAATTTTTCGCTTGGACGGCGACCCATAACGACGACATCACGTCTTTGATCCACATTGCTATGCTGAGTTTGAGCTTCATATATATTGACAGGCAGAGGCTGAACAACGATGTCGTGGACACGCTCAGGCATAGTCGTCTGCCAAACGATTTGTCTGTCAGCATCAATACCTACCACACCAAAGTCGTGCTCATTTTGGCCTGATGTAGTCTGAACTTTTGGCATAGATGCGACGCCACTGACCCAGCTGACTGGTCGCGCTAGCATTGTTGTCTTATGCATAACAGCAAAGTCAGGTGCATCACGCTTATCGTCATCTACAGCGTGATAAGCCTGTTTCCATGTTGCCGCTGCTTGCTCACAAGCATAACGCAAGCGCGAAAGTTTCGGCATTGAATCAGGACCAGCTCGTAATACCTGCAGTTGCGTACAAATACCATCTACATAATCTTGCAGACTGGCATCTGGATACTGCTGCTTACGATAACGATGATGAATACCAACTAATGCTGCCGTGCCAACTACTGTCAGCACTGAAGTCGTCAAAAGCTCATGAGTTGACGAAGTTCTCCTAGACAGATTAGACCTATTTAACTGGTCATGAGTCTGGGCTACTGACACTGCTGTACCCGCTTCGATAGTAGACATTGTCTAATCGCCATCAGTGCTGTTAAAGCCCACGCGGATACCAAGTGCTGGGATTAACTGGCGTTTAATAAGACGAGTGACATCAGTCAGATGATCGTATAACGCTTGTTGATCGTCCTTACTAGCTTCTGATAAATCTTCTGGCATTTGTGCTAATAATGCAGTCGTGTCAGCCAATGCAGTCGATAGATTATCCGAAACTTTGTTTTCGTCATTGCTGCCAAGAATAGCTGTCAGTACTGGGTCAGTCATGGCTTTATTAATCGTATCTAACTTAGCATTGATGATAGCGCGGCTTTGACCAGCAGTAGCAGCAGGCAAATGCCCTTTTGCTTTACCTGTCAGACCGAGTGGCTGATCAATAGCGTTAGACTTCATAGTCTCAATTAATGACAGTAGAGAGTTAATCCATTGATTTAGACCTCTATCGCTCTCTGCTGTTTTGTCTATCGCCAATAAATCAGTCGCGTTTTGCTGCCAGTTTTTCTCGATGTCTTTTAAACGTGTGCTTAACGCACTACTGGCACTAATCACATAAGCACACTGACCAGTGTCTAAACTTTCATTGGCAAACAAAGCTTCTTCCAACCCTGGCACACCTTGTACGATCGCGCTCTCGCCAGCAAGCTGCTCTGGCGTTAGTTTTGGATTGGCAGCGATTAAATCAGCCACGCCACTATGTACGAGTCCGCGCTCGTCAGGGTAGTAGTTAATGTATAGATTGCTCATACTAGCGGTCGCAGGACCAAAGTTGACCATCTCAGCACTTGACCATGCTTGTGCCAATACTAGCCACTGCGCACGTAATGCTTGTAGCTCATCGCCACTTACTGGAGCTTGGGTACAATGCTTCTGCGCTAGCTCGTTTAACAGATCGCTTTGCTTTGCTGCATCAGCATACGCAGGAATCACGATATCGTCTGCCACATGCGTCAAATACGTTTTTGCAGTCTCAGGGCTGATATCTACTGCAACGATTTGCTCAGTACTTTCTTTGCTATTTTCTACTGAGCTGTCAGTAGCTGCACTGTCTTGCACAACTTTTTGGCTGTCTACATCTGCAGCTTTGTTGTCATCGGCAGGTTTGACACAACTGATCAGCAGTCCAGCACTTAATGCAGATAGCGCCATTGCCAAAGCGTGGTTTATTTTCATAGGTTTCTCGGTAATATTATAGGTAGTAATTTATAGCGTTTTATAATGATTTTATTACAGTGATTTTATTACAGTGATTTTATTATAGCGACTTTAGGAACGCATTAAGCTCTGCACGACCTTGTTTATCTAACTTCAATACTTGTTGCTTTTGCTTTTCGGCTTCTCCGCCATGCCATAAAACAGCTTCCATCAACGTACGGGCACGGCCATCATGCAAAAACGTCGCTTGAGGATCAACTGTCTGCGCAAGCCCCACGCCCCAAAGTGCTGGCGTACGCCATTCATAAGAGTTGGCTAAAAATTCAACTTGGGCACTTTTCGGTGGTAGCTTACCGGCAATCGTACGATCAGCGAGATCATCGCCCATATCATGCAATAGCAAATCTGTGTAAGGATAAATCACTTGTCCATGCTGCTCAAGATGATCATCGTCGGTTTTTGGCAACTGATATCTTGGCGTATGACAGCTTTGACAACCCATGTCATAAAAACGCTTTTTGCCAGCTAACACAAGCTTATTATCTGCATTACGGCGATGCGGCACTGCTAGATTTCGAGTATAAAACTCTACAAACTTAGCAACCTCATCGTTTACTTCAACGGGTGATTTACCATTACCCTGTTCATCAGCGCCTGTCGCCGCATTTAGGCAAGCGGTCTGCGTTGGCATACAGGATTCGTTAGGACGGATGTTCGACGTCAGACCCATATCTTCGTTAAAGGCACTTTGGTTCTGAGTAATCAGCTTGGTTTGACCTGCTTTCCACCCAAATCGTCCAAGCGCACGCTTACCGGTTTGCGGATCCATCACCCAGTTAAATTTACCACTGATATCACCATTACTACCGTCGTTGGCTTGCTTTTTAATGTCATCGTCAGGTATTTGCTCTAGCAGCCCAAGCCCAATCATCGGTAGCGCCACACGCGGTGATACCATCATGTCATCATCAAAAGCACCGTAACCAGGTTTGGTCAAATTAAACGTTGGCGCACGTAGCGTCTCGACATATCCGTCAGCAAAGGTAACTGGTTTGTCTGTCCACTGCACCGCAATTCTCGCTTCAGCAGGCACGCCTTGAATACCGCGATCTTGTAGCTGCCCGCCATACATAGGATGAGCTATCTTTTCAATCAGCGAATCCTGTAGCTGCTGGCGCTGCTCATCGGTAGACGCTGGCATAGACAGACGAATTAACAAACTATCAGCATCGTCATCGGCAGTCATCGGCGCATGACCTCGCCCATCTTTGACATGACAAGACTGGCAAGCAGCCACATTAAATAATGCACCCAGTCCATCACGACTATCAGTACTAGCAGGTGCAACGACCCATGGCTGCTTAAAGAAAGCATTACCAATAAAGAACGCCCCTTTACGAGAAGCTGCTAGGTTAGATGAGGGTTTTGAGTAGCTCTCAGCACTGCTAATACTAATACCAGAGTCACCGCCCTGCTTGATCTCTTGAGGGTCAAAGCTCACCAGTTGCTGCATCGGCACGCCTGCCAATGCTTCTATATTTTTGGCATGTTCGGATGACAGCGATTGGCTGTTTTCACTGCTGCTTTCATTACTTGAGGCCTGCTCTGAAGTATTATCAGAAACATTGTTAGAAGTGTCGTCAGAAGCGCTATCAGATGGTTGACACGCACTGATGGCCATTGCACTGGCGATAATTAGCGCAAGCTTAGAAGGTATATGTCGTAGGATTTGAGTAGCAAGAGGAGAGTCAGAGGGCTTAACATAATTGGCGTTCATAGAAATCAATTGCCTTAGCGCTAGAGTAGAACCATTAAAATTTTGTCATACCATCTCATTATATGTCGGCACAATCATTGCCTATCGACATATAATGAAATGGTACACCGGCCAATTGGCTTATTTAATGCTCATAAAAATGCGTTGCCAACGGTGGCTGACAACGCACGTATTATATCTAATCTAAGTATCTAATAAACAGCGGTTACTGACCTACAACGACTAATAAAACGTCGCAAAGCCAATGACAGGCTTTTAAATAAGGGCCGCTAGCTTAAATTTTTTCTTAAAACTGTGACCCAGCATCTGCGTCTAGATTATCGATACCAACTGCTTTTGCAGCGTTTTCGATACTGGCCGTCAGCTCTTGTAAGCTAGTGATACCTGCTTCAACCCATCCACGACGGACGTTTTGTTCTTCAGCAGAGATACCTTCTTGGCTGGCTTGACCGACAGTTGCAATCATCTGGTCAATCTTAATGCCATCTTTTTCGCCTTTTTCAACGATAACGTTAAACGCGCCTTCTACTTTGTTGAACTCAGCAGCCAATTTATCAGCAGCTTCTGTGTGGCCGTTATCCGTTAGATAATCTTTGATACCGTAGCCGCCCACTGTCTTACCAGCGACTGTTGTATAGCTACCATTAAAGACGTTTTGGATACCGCGCGCATTATTGGCATAGCTTAAATGAGTCAAATCACTAAAGCATTCGTGCTCATCTTCAGTAGAGCCAGTAACAAAAGCGACCTGCATACGCTCAGACGCAAGCTCACCTAATGCTAGGCTACCCATTTGATACATAATTTGGCGCAGACCATTGTCATATTTGCGCGCTATCAAATCACTACGCAAGGTATTCTCAGTATCAGGCTGCCACTGAGCTTCCATCGCGGTCAAATCATCGACCAATAGTTGAGTTGCAGCAGTTAAGAATTCACCACGGCGCTCACAGATATCGGCATCTTCGTTGACGGTCTCACCACTAGTACACTGTCCGGCTTCAGTCGCATAGTCAGTGACTGGGCGATTACCTGCACCTTCTTTTACGCCATTGTTGTCTTGACCCCACAGCATAAACTCAATCGCATGATAGCCAGTTGTTACATTGGCTTCACTACCACCGATTTCATTCATTTCTGCGAGTAGCTCAGGTGTGATTGTACTGGTATCTTGCTTGGTACTACCGACCGTAATACTGTCGCTATTGATGATGTTTTCTTGACTGTTGTATTCGCCTTGATAGTCATCACTGACATAATCAATCAGCGCTTCATCCAGTGGCCAAGCATTGATCTGACCTTCCCAGCTATCGATACTGTTGATAGCACGTTTGTCATTGGCAGTCACAAAGCCTTCATCAAAACGGAAAATCTCAGTTTGTGAATATGGCTGGCGCGCAGCTTTATAGGCAGCTTTTGCCGCATCAAGGTTGGCTTGAGTTGGCGTCGCAACATAGGTATCTACCGCTGCTTGTAATGCCTTAGCAGTATCTAGAGAGTCTTTATAAGCGGCGTGTGCCATGTTTGCATAGCTGATCATCAGTCTATCAATATGTGCTTTTTCGGCAGCTGATATCTCTGTGTTATCGCCTGTTTCTGTGCTTACAACCTCTGTCTGCGTCTCAGTAGCAGCAGTGTCTTCTTCGGTTTTTTTGGTACAGCCCGATACCATTAACAATCCTGCAAGTGCAACAGCTAAAGTAGTTGGTAAAATCTTACGGCGTGTTTCTGTGGTAATCGTCATACAAATCCTCAAAGAGATAGCAAAATTCGTTTTGGTTAAATGGCTTCCATCATATCGATTATCAAATCACAGCTTAATCAGCTGATTTGATTTCGTATATCTATGCTTATCGCATATTATCAAGCTTGTAACTATTCAGTAATAAAACACTAACAAATTATAGTGTTATTGATAATCATTATCAATACTTAATTTTATATTAATAATCATTAATCTTTATGATGATTTTATAAAATGGTATCAAACGCTAAACGAGTACTATTCTATTTTGGACAGCAGACATTATACTCGCACTCTCCTGACTATCTAGTTTGATCAATCAAAATTTAGCGCATAAAAAAAGAGCCAGCATATTGCTGACTCTTTTTGCTAGATAAATGCGTGAAAATCATTCGCACCTACCAAACAGTTATATGGAACTGTCGATTAGTTGACGCTTTGTGGTGCATTAACCGTTAGCTCAACACGGCGGTTTTGCTGACGACCAGATTCAGTGTTGTTAGTAGCAACTGGACGTGACTCGCCATAAGCAACTACGTTGATACGGTTAGAAGCAACACCGCGAGCAGTTAGATAGTTAGCAACTGAGTAAGCACGGTCACGTGACAGACCCATGTTGTAAGATGCTGAACCTTGGCTATCAGTGTGACCAGCAATCGTGATGGTGTTTTGGTTATACTGGTTCATGGTTGAAGCAAGCTTGTCTAGCGTTGGCTTGAACGATGAGTTAAGCGTTGCATCATCAAACGAGAAAGTGATGCTACCTGGCATAACAAGGTCGATATTACCAGTAGTTGGGTTTTGGTTAACAGTCACGCCTGTACCAGCCATTTGCTGCTCAAGCTGACGAGCTTGACGCTCCATGTAGTAACCAACGCCAGCACCAAGTGCAGCACCGATAGCAGCATCACGACCAGTTTTGTCGCCGCCTGTTGCTTTTGAAATAGTTGCACCACCTGCTGCACCAACTAGACCACCTAGAGCAGCTTTGTTTAGACGCTGTTGTCCAGTGTTTGGATCTGTTGTACAACCGCTAAGTGCTAGACCTGATGCTACTGCTGCAATCATTAAAGTATTACGCATAATATTTCCTCTTAAGTTTAAAAAATCGTGCTTTTTATAAAGATTGTCCATTAATCTTTTTTAAGTACTTATCTACATTCCCCATTATTATGGCAACTACAACCTATCTCTGTGTAATATTTTGTCATACCTCTGTATGAGAAGTGCAGGTTATATTTCAATGATTTTATAGGTCAAATCTTCGCGCCTTGCTACCACTAGTCACGTTTACAACCGTACACTACAACATGTTTCTGCTAAAATTATATTGCTAAATTTGTCGGCTTTAAATAGTCATGATTTAAAGCTTTACGTTCATAATATTCCTGATTTTACTAGGACAGATTCAGCGACATACGGCTTATTATTAATCAGATAGACTGAAAAGGATTGAGCATGCGATTGACATCTACCATTCGAAAAATGCATAAACGTTCGCCTAAATTGGGTAAAGCTGTGTCGCTTGCAACAGCTACTGGTGTCATCGCCGCCAATAGCTTCGGTGGTAGTATTCCTTTGTGGTTAATGGGTGTTGGTAAGGTCATTACTGGCGCCTCTATTGCAGACAAAGCCGTTATCAAAATTGCTACTCACTGGATCAGTAGCAACAGTGCCTTGATCGATAACATGTTGCCTCGTAAAGATTGGCGTATCAACCTACCGGACGATATCCATACCAATGGTAAATACCTGCTAGTGAGCAACCACCAATCATGGGTCGATACTAGCATCGTGCAGTATATTGGCGAAAAACGTTTGCCACTTACGCGATTTTTTACCAAGTTTGAGCTGATCTACATCCCTATCGTTGGCCAAGCTTTTTACTTTTTAGATTTTCCAATGATGCGCCGACACTCAAAAGAAGCCATTGCCAAAAACCCTGCGCTAAAAGGCAAAGACATCGAGGAAGCCAAACGTGCCTGCGCCCTACTAAAAGACAAACCGTTTACCTTATTAAACTATTTGGAAGGTACTCGTTTTACCAAAGCCAAACAAGCTCAGCAAAAATCGCCGTATACTCACTTATTAAAACCTCGTGCAGGCGGATTGTCATTGGCCATCAGCGCATTAGGTGAAGATATCGATGGCATATTAGACATGACCATCGTATATCCTGATGGTGTGCCAAGCTATGGGGATCTTTGGAAAGGTAATATCAAACGCTTGGGCGTTGATTTGCGCTACATTGACATACCAGATGCGTTGTTCGAAAGTATCAAGCAAGGTGGCTACGAAAATGACGAAGAGACAAAAGCTCAAATGTTCGACTGGGTTGAGCAAGTGTGGCGTCAAAAAGATGAACGAATTAGCACTATGTTGGCAGATTTTGAAACCAATTCTAAAACGCAAGATACCTAATGAGGATGCTCAGAAATACTAAAATGGCTGTCCGTTAAATCTTATCAAATACCAAGCACAGTCTATGCAAGCGTACTAAGTAGTAAATATCGATGTAACAAACGTTGATGTAATAAATATCGAGCACGAGATCAAAAGTTATTGAGGAACAAATTTACGGGTGCAAATGTCACAATATTCATATCTTACTTATAATGCTTAATCTTAAAACAGCCATGCATCATAAGTAAATTTTAATCAAAGATGGGTTGTTTTTTAGCCTTATTCATTGATAATGTGACTAATTATGAACTCATAGATTTTCGATGTCTATTTCAATAGTAAATGGTAGTAAATATCGATTTCTGACCCATTTTTTGTGCCATTTATTACTTATAAGGTATGACTGTGCCCACCTCTACTACTAGCTCGCCGTTAGCTACCGAATCTGTTTTGAGTCAGCCTCCTTATCCAATAAGCGATGAGCCACCAAAACCGAATCATCCAAAGCCGAGTCGCTTTAAGCTCACTTACGATATCGTCATGATTATTGCCATCAGTATTGATCTGCTATTGATCAGTATCGATGCTATTTTGATGAGCAATTTTAGTAGTAATGCTGCAGAATGGCTAACCATCAGTGAAGGGCTCAATTGGTATCAGAGCACTCTACATGATCCTCTACGCACTGCTGGAGGATTTTTTACTATCTTTTTGGTCGTTGAGTTGCTATTGCGCTGGGCGATTGCCATTAAGCAAAAAGTCTATTATCGCTGGTTCTTTTTCCCATTCGTTCATTGGTACGAAGTATTAGGCTGTTTTCCGCAGCTACGTGCTTTGCGACTGCTGCGAGCGGTGGTTATTGGACGACGTCTATATCAGCTTGGCTACCAAGTACTGCCCCAGACGTGGATCAATCGAATCAAATTCTACATTGACCTACTGTTAGAAGAGCTCTCCGATCGCGTTATTTTGACAGCGATACAAAACTTTCGACAAGAGCTAACCAGTTCAGACACGCATAAATCATTCATTGAGTCGACGATTGCAAAAAATCGAAATGAGATTGAAGCGGCCGTATTGTCCGTGCTGCGTACAGAGCTTGCACCGAAGCTGCAGGAACTGACTGCTTCATCAGGTGGTGGCAGTATATTGGCTAGCGAAATGGGCAATGCTATTGAAGAAGGGTTGGCCAACACACCTGAATTGCGCCGCTATCTACGCATGATACCTATCGCGGGCAGCCTGATTGAATCACAGCTACATCACGTCGGGCACAATATCGGTGAGAACGTCGTAAACGCATTAAACAAGCGACTTTTAGACCCTAAGCGCTTGGATATATTAATGATGGAAATTGCTAGCGGTATTGCGCAAATAGATACCAATAATACAGCGCTAGATACTTTGATTTCTAGTATCATTGATGACAGTTTGACTGCGTTTGAAGCGCAAGTGAAAGTGCAGCAATGGAAGCACCAAGATATGCTAAATCTATAGTTTAGCTATCTAATAGCATGACGTAATAAGAGACATAATACCGTGACAGAATTATTTTTAAGGGTTTGTATATGACAGTTTCAGCTAACGATAACCAGACTGCACCAGCGCTAGCTTTCTATGGCAAGATGCTGACGTTTTCACGCGTACAGTTTAGTACAAGCGATCTAGCAGCTATAGAAGCTCAGCTAACTGAAACGCTCAGTAATAAATCGAGCAATATCCCTATCCTTATTGATAGTGACGTTGAACAAGATTTATCAGCATTGGTAGAGCTGTTATGGGCATGGGGATTGCAGCCTATTGGCGTGGTGACAGGAGTGCTTGATGCGCAAGCACGTGAGCAGCGCTTAGCGATATTTCCAGCAGATGGTAAGCGTATTGAACGTATATTACCAAGTAAAAAAGCGCCCATCCCTACCCAACCATCGGCAGAGAACAACAACGCCGAAACCGTTAGTGCTAATAGCGTCGATGATACTTCTACCACGAGCGAATCTGCTACTGAAACCACACTATCTAATATGCCAACCGAGACGTTGGTAAGTACTCAGCATATTACCAGCTTAATCTATGATCAAATGCTGCGTTCAGGACAAAGCCTCAATCACGTTGGTGGCGACTTAATTTTGACCAGTAGTATCAATAGCGGCGCTGAAGCGATTACTGACAATAGCTTGCATGTATATGGCCGTGCACAAGGGCGTCTGGTGGCAGGCGCAACAGGGGATAAAGATGCCCGTATATTCTGCCAAGTCTTTAATCCGTCACTGGTGTCAGTAGCAGGAACCTATTGCTTGCGAGACAATTTACCTGATCATGTTATCGACAAGTCCGTGCAAGTAAAATTCGTAGAAGGCGAAGGCTTAGTATTTACCGTGATGGATGAAGCTTAAGGCACCATTAAAAATAATACACCGTAAAGTGACTTTATAGAAAACTAAGGTAGTTAAGCTGCTCTATTCGACAAGCCAAAAACCATAGTTATAACCCTACCAATACCACGCAGAAAGGCTAATTGAGCGATACATAGGTTGTTTTTCTGCTTTAGTATCGAGCTGCTATAAATTTTTGTTTATTTATGCTAGGCTAGCTTCGAAGATAGTGTATATATGTTAGGTAAATAACATGTAATTTTGCTATTTATATAAAAGATATCCCATTGATTCATAGGAGTGTGCCATTGTGGCGAAGATAGTTGTAATCACTTCAGGTAAAGGCGGTGTGGGTAAAACCACGACAAGTGCTTCTTTTGCCGCTGGTTTGGCGTTACGTGGCTATAAAACGGTTGTTATCGACTTTGATGTAGGTCTACGTAATCTAGACTTAATCATGGGTTGCGAAAACAGAATTGTTTATGACTTCGTAGATGTCATCACTGGAAACGCGCGCTTGTCGCAAGCACTTGTCAAAGACAAACAGCTTGAAAACCTGTATATCCTGCCAGCCAGTCAGACGCGCGATAAAGACGCATTGACTGACGAAGGGGTATCAGAGGTAATGGCTGAGCTCTCTAAACAGTTTGACTATATCATTTGTGACTCACCTGCCGGTATCGAGCGCGGTGCACAGCTAGCGATGTATCATGCGGATGAAGCTATTATTGTCACTAACCCTGAGATCTCTTCAGTGCGTGACTCAGATAGAATCATCGGTATTTTGCAAAGTCAGACGAAAAAAGTAGAAGAGAACCAAGGGACTGTTCGCGAGCATTTGATTATCACTCGTTATAATCCTGAACGTGCGGCTGCCAATGAGATGATGGATATTGATACTATCTCGAACGATATCCTAAAAGTTCCACTACTTGGTGTTGTTCCTGAGAGCCATTCCGTGCTTGAAGCGTCCAACCATGGCGAACCAGTTATTCATTATACCGACTCTGTTGCTGGTCAATGTTATGAAGACATTGTCGCCCGTTTCTTGGGTGAAGAGCGTCCACTACGTCACATTGACGTGAAGAAAAAGAGTCTATTACAGCGCTGGTTTGGGGGATAATGATGACTAAGAAAAAAGGATTTTGGAGTAGCCTATTTGGTACTGACGACAACAGTAACGCAGGTAGCGCAAATTTAGCAACTGAGCGTTTAAAAGTTATCGTTGCTAGCGAAAACAGATTGAACAATCGCTTAACGGTTGATCGTATCGAAAAAATGAAACGTGAAATCTTAGAAGTTGTGAACAAATACGTTAACGGTGTGCAGATTGATGATGTCAATATCAACCATCGTTCTGAAGACAGCTTAGATGTGTTAGAGATGAATATCAATTTACCTGAGCATAAGAAATAGCGTTCTAACAGTACGTATTTCTACAATCAATAAAAAAAGCCCCAAGTTTGATACTTGGGGCTTTTTGATGTCGATCGATTATAGATTATTTCATACGGGCAATAAGATTGTCTTTTTTGACAAACTGATGGTATAACGCGGCTGCTATATGCAAGACCGTAAAACCAATAATCATTGGCCAGATAATCTCAGTATGCAAGTTATTGTAAAAGCGAGCCAAACTTCTATCTGGGGTTACGAATACAGGGATCTGAAAGATACCGAAAATATCAACCGGTCGACCGCCATATACTGCCATCAGTAAGCCAACCAGTGGCATAGCAATCAGTATGGCATAGAGAGCAAAATGTGACAGCTGAGATACGAGCATTTGCCATTTTGGCATGGCTAACGGTGGTGGCGCCTTAGTAAAAACGCGGTTGAGGACTCGGGCAATCATCCAAAATAACAAGCTCACGCCGAACGCTTTATGATATCCAATAAACAGATTGCTATCTAAATTCTCATATAGCAGTATCATTATCCATGTGACTAACAGTAAAGCTGCACTAATCCAATGAAAAATACGGCTACTAACCGACCACTTTGATACATTCGAGTTGGCATTATTCATGAGTGACTCTACTACCTTTATCAGGAATTATCTCTAATCAATTTTATAAGCCAGCTAATGCTCTTCAAGAGATGAAGTCATTAACATTACTGGCTTACTATTTATAGAATGGAGAATACCTTAAATAACGATAAGAATCTAGCTATCCGAATCAATCAGGTGATAGGCAATTTTATCCAAATCTGGCACTAAGTAGATTTCGTCATCAATCATCACTGTTTGATATAGGTAGGATGAGACGTCATTTTTATCAAAGTACTCTTCCCTATCTTCGCCATTGGCAGTACTAAACTGTTCAGGTGTCTCTACATCTTTCACTTCAGAAATTCGTGCTTGCAGCTGACGCAAGTCACCTGCCGTTTGTAAGGCAAATCGGTGATTAGTCGTATTACCTTCCAAAACAATCATTTTGTCTGGAGCTTGATCTTGCAGTAGCAAATGAAATACAGCCAAATCTTGTTGTTGCCAGTCGTATCTAGAAACCTGCTGTTGGAGCTCATCCACACTCAAAATTAGGCTACTTGGAATGATCCATTCCGGCTGGTTAACTGCTGGAACAATAGTGACGTCAAGCATACCGTTGTTGGTAGTCAACAGACTCACAGCCTCAAACGAATGTTTCAAAATTTGTGTCATACGTCACTCGCAATAAGTTAATGTGAATGGCTAGCTGCCCTTTCACCAATGTAATCGGTTAGTTTTTTTGCCAAATCGGTAGGGCTACCAACAAAATTGCAATACCCTGAGTCAATGATAGCCTGAGGTTGACTTGGACATGCGCTTAAGCTCGGATCTTGTGCCCATAATTGACTGTTATTGTCTTGGATTAAGTCTAGATACTGAGAGCCATCATTACCCATACCTGAAAATATAATATTAATAAGCTCGCTACCATGGACATCGCTGGTATTTTTAAGCAGCTGCCCGATTGCAGGCTTATATTCACCATGCCAATCTTGATCCAATAGTATCACGCGACCTGTTGAATCGCAGACAACCTGCTTATCAATAGGTACTATCAGACACTCTCCTGCTCGTAGCCGCTGTGAAGAAGCGATAATCTTACAGCGCCAGTCATTATGACGATTAAGTATGCGGGGCAACGTACCAATCATAGCCTGATTGAAATGATGTGCCAATAAAATACAAATTGGTAGTGTGGCTGGCACATTATCCAAAAACTCTTTCACCGCACTAGGGCCACCCATAGAAGCACCCAAAAATACGACATAATGCCAGTCAGTATCAGCACTCTTGTAAGCTGGAGCATCTACCGGTGTTGGTAAATCAAGTAATTGGGCAAATTTACGCTTTAACTTACGCTGCCATTTTGCATATTCTTGTGATTCATTTAGATACGGTGCCTGACTGAAGCCAACCAGTACTGCTGCTGGTTTGGATGCCACCGTCGCTATTGCCACACTGTCATCATAATCACTGTCTATCAGCCAAATATCGATAGCTGAGTTAGAAAGCTCACCTGTTTCCTGCCACTGTGCTCGTGACACACAGCCAACTAGCATAAAGCCGAAACCACGTACCGTATCTGAAAATGCCATGCGCTGGCGATGGTCTTCTGCCACCACCATCACTTTAATATCGTTTCTATTCTTTTTTCGCAGTGCTAAAACACGTGCATTATCCTTCATTAGTCAGGCTGACCCCTTCACCTAGTAATTTTTGCATTTTATCAAGCAGCTCTTTTTCTTGGAATGGTTTACCCATATAGTCATTCACACCAATCTCTAAGGCACGTTCACGATGCTTTTCGCCAGTACGTGACGTTATCATAATAATCGGAATTTGCTTTAGACGACTATTATGTCGGACTTGAGTGGCAACCTCGAAGCCGTCCATACGAGGCATTTCGATATCAAGCAATATCATATCTGGTGTCATATCTTGCAATATCTCAATTGCGTCAATACCATCTTTAGCGACTGCCACATTGAACCCTTGACGCTCTAAGAAACGTGAGGTTACCTTACGTACCGTCACGGAGTCATCGACGACTAAAATGGTAGATTTAGATTCTATACGTCCTCTTTTAGCATCAGCAGCTTTCGTAATATTCTTGACCAATTGCGCATTACGCATAAGAGCAATCAGATCTAAGATGAGCATTACCGAGCCATCACCCATGATAGTAGCAGCTGAAACCCCTGGAATATTTGATAATTGTTGGCCTAAAGGTTTGACAACAACTTCTATGCGCGAACCTGCAATCTGATCCACTTGCAAAGCAATATTTTGTCCGGTACGGTTTTTAATAATGATAAGCGGTAAGCTGGTATTGGTATTTACGACCAACTCATTTAACTTATTACCTGATAAAATCTCATTTAGATAACGTACTCGATACTCAGTGTCTTCAAAATTCAATGTGGCATCATTTGATTGATAATAGTCATAGAGCTTCTCTGGATTCACTCGAACCACGCGCTCAATCTGTACCAATGGAATCGCATAGTAGCGATCTGCAGCACGAACAACCAACGCGTCAGACACGGCTACTGTCAGTGGTAAGCGCATCGTAAAACTAGAGCCTTTACCCAACTCTGAAACGACGGATACTGAGCCACCTAGTTGGCGAATCTCACTAATAACAACGTCCATACCAACGCCGCGTCCAGAAATCTGAGTCACTTGCTGACTAGTACTTAATCCAGCGTTGAAAATATATTGCATAATATCAAGGTCTGACAGACTATTATCGTCTGCATCAATTAGACCCTGAGAGATGGCTTTGCTACGTACCGCTTCAACATCAATGCCTCGCCCATCATCTGTTAATTGGATGACGATCTCACTACCTTCACGATGTACCTCAAGAGTAATACGACCGCTGCGCTCTTTGCCTGACTTTAGACGGGTCGACGTGATTTCAATACCATGGTCGACAGCATTACGTAACATATGCTCAAGCGGTGAAGTAATGCGCTCTAGGATGGTTCTATCCATCTCGTCATCAGCATTAATAATAGTCAGTTCAACAGACTTATTAAGCTCATTAGCTGTTTGACGTACGATACGTTCTAGACGTGGTGTCAAGCGAGTGAATGGCACCATACGTGAATTCATCAAGCCGTCTTGCAGTTCAGTCTGGGTACGAGACAACTGTAGCAGCAGGCTTTCGCTATCACGGGTCTTTTCTAATAATGTATGGTTAATATCAACCAAATCCGAGGCCGACTCTGTTAAAGATTTAGATAGCTGATTCAAAGATGAGTATTGATCCATCTCTAGAGGGTCAAAGTCTTCATTATCGATGAGTTCCTCATCTATCTGAGACAGAATCTGTGCTTCTAGCTCGATCTCCATACGACGTAGCTGATCTGCCAAGCGTTGTACTGTCGTACCCATCTCTTCAATACTGTTTGTTAAACTACTGATACCCATATCGATACGAGCACGGTTAATCGCTGACTCACCAGATAAATTAATCATGTGCTCAATCAAACCACCTGAGATACGAATCATCTCATTGCTACTAGCGCTCTGATCTTCCTCATGAGTATCTCTAAGCATAGACGGCATTTCACTGATATCTTTTGCAAGATACTGTGAATCTTGGTTGTCTTTGGCAATTAGGATTGCTTCACGCTGGGCTTGTAGAGACTCTTTAGGTATCGTTTTTAAGCTATCAGGGTTTCTACCAAATTGCTCCAATGCTTCAATCAACAACGTAGGCGTTGGTGGATTAACTTGTTGTTGAAGAATAAATACTGCATCAGCTAGCCAGTCATGACTTGCAACCAGCAACTCTAATACTTTTTTGGTGGCTGGACGTCGATTACTGACAAAATCAGTATAGACTGATTCCATTTCGTGAGCTAAGTCAGCGATACCAGAGGCAGTGACCATGCGTGCGCCACCCTTTATGGTATGCAAGTCACGTTGGAGTGCTTGTAACGCTGTGGTATTACTCGTGTCTTTTAAGAACAAGTGCAGATACTTATTACGATTAGTAAGCTCTTCTGCTTCTTCTAAAAATACTGCTAATATATCAGGATCAGGAAGTCCGTTAGCCCATGATTGCTTAATCATGCTATCCAGACTTAGGGTACTCAATACCTCATTATTACTGTCAACAACATTGGCAGCAATACTACGCTCTGTAGGGGCAAAATGATTTTTTGGTACTGGTATGACTAGATCGACTACATCTGGTAACGTTTTTGCTTTTTCAAGCTGGCGCAACTGTTCAATCAGCTCTGGAGTAAAGAAAGATTTCTTATGACTCACAATATGCATCACTTGTAGTGACATCGTGTCTTGCACCATTTGCATGATTTCAAGCCACTGCGCGGTTGGCGCTCTTCGGTTCTCTACAAACGACTCGTAGACACTTTCTGCTTCGTGAGTCAAATCACCAATACTACGGATACCAGCCATCCGTGCACCGCCTTTAATCGTGTGCAAATGACGCTGTAAAACTTTCAGCGCATTGATATTGGTGATATCGGCACGCCACTTATTGAAACTTTCATCTAGTGCAGTATCAAGCTCTTGAGCTTCTTCTAAAAATATTTCTAACAGCTCGGCATCAGTATCAATAGTCTCAAACTGTAGCTCAGCTGCTGGAACAACTTTAACGGTGAAGCCAACGTCCTCGTTCTCATCCCTTTCTTGATAAATACTCTGTAAATCATCAATGACTTGTTTATCTATTTTTAAGGAGGTACTTCCAGCTAAGGCATCAAACAAGCCAATCAGCTGAGCATGACCTGCATGCAATATCGCTTGAATGTCTTGATTTTGAGCTATATCAATATGATTACTCAAATAACGATACGCATGACCCAGCTCATCTAAAATCGTGACGAATTTTGGAAATGCTTGCGCCTTTTCCATCAGAGAAGCTATTTGTGAAACTTGCTGCTCTATATAGCCTTGAATATGCTCTATTTCAGTATGATTCAACGCATCATCTAACTCCCACTCAGCATCGAGTAACGTATCAATATTACTGTCTAATAACTCTTCTATCGTCGGTTTCTTATTTGTCATGACGGTAGTGTCATTAGCCACGTATTGCTCACCAAGCATGGCTTGCAATGACGCTATATCATGCTGACTCTGCGACCCATCGTCCTCTGCTGATACATCGTGCTGCTCTATATTTTGCTTATAGTTATTTAGATAACCCTCTATTAATGTGGCTGACTGGGCCAATGCTGCTAGGTGCTGAGCATTCATGCCTATATCTTGTTGTTGTAATGACTCCAAGCTATGCTCGATGGTCGCACTGACTTCGCTGATAGCGGCCAAAGCACTAGAACCCGAAGCGCCGCGCAAAGTATGAAATGCGCGTACGATCTCATCTGTGATCTCTATAAAATTTTGCTCTCTGTTGTCTTTGACAAACTGTTCGATACGATCAAGCAACTCTTCTGCTTCATCAATAAATATCTTACAAAATGCTTTTTCTTCCTCAGTTTGCGGGGTCAGGACAACCGCTGCCTCTGCCATTCTTTCATTGACCGAATGAAAGGTCTGCAAAGTAGAGTCTATGGATGCATTACTGTTGTCATCATAAGCATAGCCAGTCTCAGCCGTATCAGACCATGGAGTCCTTTCTTCCATCTTATCTATAGAACTACTTGCTGATTGTGCAAACAACGCAGAATAACTAAATCCATTACCCTGCTGTTTGCTATACGCATCAGCACACGCAATCCACACTGGAACAACAGCTGGATAGTCTTGAGTACCTTGTTCAAATGCTATGAGCATATCAGGGTAAGCTGCCAGTACATCTGTAATCAACTGACGTATATCAGCTGAGATAGCGACACTGTTATCTAAAACACGGTTAAGCATGTTTTCTATAGACCATGCTAGTTCAGCTGTATAGTTAGCGCCTACCATGCGGCCCGAACCTTTCAAGGTATGGAAACCACGGCGAATATCTTTCAAGCCCTCTAGATCGGTCGAATTTTTCTGCCAGCTTTCATACAACGGCACAATTTCTGCCAATACTTCATTGGCCTCTTCTATAAATATCTCTTTGATATCAGGATCTGCATCGTCGGCATCGGCTGGTAGTTGATTAGTCTCTCTAATAAAAGGTGCAAGACTCTCTGGAATATCCAATGTAGATAGATATTCGTTGATATTTGCGTCTTCGTTATTCGAGTCAGTGACTAACTCGGTACTATCGTTATTAGAATCGTTATCAACATCATCAATTTCTAGTAGCGATTTTTCTAATTCTGCATCATCTGACATAACCTCTTTAGGAGCAAGTTCAGTTAGCGTCAGTCCAGTATTAACCGGCTGCTGACTCATCAGATTACTACTTTGTAAGATAGCAATCGCAGGATCAAAGCTTGGTGGTCGCTGCGCTGAAAAATCTGCTACCAATGCTGGTAGAATTTTTGTGGTATCAACCACTAGATTTACAACATCATCTGTTACTGGCAATGTTTTATCTAATAAACGATTGAGTAGGTTTTCGATTGACCATGCTATCTCACTGATACTAAAGGCACCCACCATACGACCTGAGCCTTTTAGAGTGTGAAAACCTCTACGCACTTCGGTCAGTGGTGTTAGATCTTGTGAGTCTTGCGCCCAGATAGGAAGGAAATCTTCAAGATCAGTGATGATTTCAGTCACTTCTTCAATAAAGATATCGTGGACATCTTCATCTGTTTCGAAGTTATCAGGCTTCACGTGTTCACGAGCCTGCTTTAGTGCATCACTTTCAGTATTGTTGGACAGACTCACACTATCTTGTTCAACTACATTTGTATCGTCTATATTGATAACGGGACTAATCTCGCCACTATCATCGTAACGTACAACATTTGCCGCAGCTGACTCTTGAGCGAACACAGTCTCGTTAAGCGCTTCTGGTGAATCGATATCAGTATCAAGAAGCTGTGTTGCTCTGGCCGTATGTTCGTTTGCTAAAGTGAGCAACTGCTGGTGGAAAACCTGCTGTGCAAGATAATCAAGCAATAGCTCAATAGACGTTAAACTTTCAGCCAACGCCTGCACCAAACTCCAGCTCGGGGTAGTAATATTACGAGTAGTTAACTGTGCAAATAGACTACCGATATCATCCATAGTATGACGAATTTCTGGCAATTCCATATCGTCGAAGGCTTGACCAATACTGGTAAAATCAGTAGACGCTGGTAATAACCCAATATCTTGACGCTGTATATAATCGTTGAAATTTTGCTTTATCTCTTCTACTGCGATTCGAAGCTCACGTAGGCCATCGTCGGTAGGAATAGAGCCATGTTTACCTGTTAATTCTGTCTCGTTACTACTTATCACTTCAGGCACAGTAGCGAAAGAGGTCGCATCACCAATCTTAAGTGAAATAGTTTGCTCAGTACTATAAATAGCGTTGTATAACTCTTGCAGCTTGCGTTCAATTTGCCATTGCTCTTGCGCAAAACTTGTTTCTGATATGAGAGACTGTTTTAAATCTGCAAGGATTGACTCTACCTGAGACACGTAGTAAGTCCAGCCTCGGTTTTTGAGCTGTTCTTTGATATGTTGTAAAGGAGCTACTAAGCTATCTGGCTCATCCAGCTTAAAAATAAGCGCATCAAGCTGAGTTAATAATTGCGGTAAAAAACGAGACGCTGTCGTAGTACTTTGAGATACTTTATCCAAAATAGACTGCGTACGTTTGCTACTGTGCGCTAGATAACTCAATTCGACATAGATTGCGGTGGTCAATCTTACAACTATAGTTGAAGGTACTTCATTTGATTGGGTACAAGATTCGATAACTTGATCAAGCTGACCTAATAATGGGGCATAACGCTCAGGAAGCGGCGTCTCGTTTTGGGCCAGATCGCTTAGCAATAACTCAGTCATACACCATAATCTTTGTAAATTATTATCTTGTGTTGTCTGCCTGAGATACTGACTGGCTTTTTCTAAGGTATTGAGTGCTGACGACTGATTTGTATTAGTGATCAGTAATGCTTGTACTTGCTGACGCCATACGAGTAGCAACTGCTGACACTGTTCACTTGTCAAGCTAGCGATAACTTGTTCTGTCGGAACGGCCGCTTCAATACTATTGACGATATTCTCGTTATTCGCATGAACATTTGCATATTCATGCTGAATATCACTAACGTTTACAAGAATGTCAGTTTCTATTTCTCGTTGAGACAGGGCTTGGGTCAGCTCATCAACGGCCCTATTTATTAGCTCTATATGATAAATTCCTGTACGCGCATACTGATTAACCTCTCGTTGCAATAATCGATGAGAGAACTGACCTATACGGTGCTCTCTAATAGAAAAATCATCACAATTTCGTAATCCTGCGAGTTGACTCAATTTACTAGCAACATCTGCGAGTAAAGGAAGTTTAAGCATGATGAGCGCACCACTAATCTGATGATAACTTGATATCAGTTGCTCATGGTCGATGCTAGATTCACCTAATTGCCAACCATCAGATATCTGTGTTAACTGCTGATTGAATAATGGTAGCAACCATTGAAACGTCACTATGTCATTGGGCTGGTTTTTCATAGGTTTATCCTAACTCGTCTATGCACTAATTTAGGCACTAATTTTTTGCCACACATTAACCTGTGGGTGCGCAATGCGGCGCATATTTGAAGGACGCCAGAACAACGCCTCACCTGGAGCCAATATAATATATCCCTCTAACGCGCACTGCTCTGATAACCGTGCCAAAATATCACGCTGATCAAATTTACGAAAATATAGCAGCATGTTTTGGCAAATAATCACATTCTGAAGATGCGTAGTGGGTGGTTTTTTTTCAATGATATTGTGTACAGAAAAATGGACATGTGGCTGCAATACGGGTGCTACCTGCCAATTCTCCTGCATAATATTAGCCGCTTCTGGTGTGTCAGATTTCAATCTGCTTAATATATCTTTAGATGGCAGCGGCTGAACAAACGGCTGACACGATTGTGGAATTAAAGTTTGCTGCCTGTTATCGTATTGCCCCAATCGTGCACTTTTAATAGCCTCTTCGCTGATATCTGTCCCTAATATGGCATAGTCTTGACATTTCTGTGCGGCTAAGCTCATAGCCAGTGACCAAGCTTCTTGTCCACTTGCGCAGCCAACACTCCAAATACGAAACAAACTATCAATGTTGCCTGCTTTACGATGCTGCAGTGCATACTCTGTGACAAAGTCGATAGAGGGTCTATGTCTAAAGAAGCGACTCTCATGAATGAGTACTTTGTCTAACAACTGCTGATGCAATCCATCGTTTTTCGATAGTTGATACCATAATTGTTGAACACTCAATCCGTTCGACAGCGCCGTACAGTCGATTGCATTAGCCAGCCACTGTAGCTGTATGTCTGGCAGCACAAATCCAGTCTCTTGCTCTATGTACTTCTGCCATCGCTGCACATCCAAACTATCGACTTTCATCAAAGTATTACCTAATGTCAGCTCAACTGTATTAAGCAGATGGTTTAGCTAATTAACACCATCTATGCTAGACAAATCACCTGCTATGATTACGGCTTCTTTTTATCATTTTTACAGCAGCAAATTTATTCAATATGCAGAAAAATCAAATGCTATCAATCTTGATCTAAAAGAGTAATTAATCACTAAACGCTTTCTTTCAATGCGCCTTCCGTATCCAACACTTCATAATCTACTAGCTCGTCGTCGTTCGATACCTTAAAGCCTGTTACCGATTCCTGTAGTGCTGCTGCCATTTCACTTAGCTCACCAATAGAACGGGCTGTTGCCATCGTTCCAGAAGAAGTTTGTGAGGTAATATCTTGAATGATATTCATGGTGTGAGAAATATGACCCGCAGACTCAGCCTGTTGTAATGCAGCGTTCGAGATGTTTTGAATCAAATCAGCCAAAGTATTAGAAACGCTCTGTACCTCTTCTAGTGCTTCACCCGCATCTTTTGCTAAGCGTGCACCGCGTACAACTTCAGAAGTTGTTGATTCCATCGACATAACCGCTTCGTTGGTATCGGCATGAATGGTTTTTACCAATGTTTCAATCTGCTTAGTAGCGTTCGCTGAACGCTCAGCCAGACGCTGTACTTCATCAGCAACAACCGCAAAACCTCGGCCTGCTTCCCCTGCCATCGATGCCTGAATAGCGGCGTTCAATGCCAAAACGTTGGTCTGGTCAGCAATATCGTTAATTAGTCCAACAATATCACCAATCTCTTGCGAAGACTCACCAAGGCGCTTAATACGTTTTGATGTTTCTTGAATCTGATCACGAATAACGTTCATACCCTCAATAGAGCGCTGTACAACTTCTGCTCCATTGTGAGAGATAGCAACTGAACGCTGGGCAACCGTTGCCGATTCTGCAGCGTTGTTTGAAACCTGATCAATTGAGACAGTCATCTCATTAATAGCGGCTGATACTCCAGCAATTTCTTGTGCTTGGTGTTCAGAAGCTTCAGCCAGTTCAACAGCATTCATCTGCGTTTGATCTGAAGACTGCGATACGCGGTCAGCAGTGCTGTTAATAACCAGTACCAGCTGTCGTAATTGGTCAATTGCAAAGTTGACTGAATCAGCAATCGCCCCTGTAAAGTCTTCTGATACAGTCGCATTAACGGTCAAATCACCTTCTGCCAAATCACCCAACTCATCAAGCAGACGTAAAATAGCGATCTGGTTACGTTCGTTTTCTTCTTGAATTTGACGCGCTCGCTCAGACTCAGCTTCTGCTTCTTGGCGACGACGCAAGGTTTCTTTTTCAATAAGCGATCGCTCTGATCCACCACGATTTTTCAGTAGCTGGTACAAAGCAAACAGAATCCCCAATGCGCCGATTGCAAATACAGCCGCTGGCAAGATAACGGATTGATTGAAACTATCGAAATACTGACTTACCGATGATAGCGAGTTAACTAGCCAAATCAGACAAGCCAAACTTAATAGAACAAAAAATCCTAACAATAGCTTCCAAGTACTATCAGAGTCTTTGCCATCTGCTGATGTTTTAGCCATACCAGCTACAGGTTTTTTTATCACATCACTCATCTTGCGTCTTCCTTTCAAACAGTCATCAAAGTCTAATTGTGGCTGACTTTGACAATCGTATTGTTATCTAAACAATGATTAGCAAAGCCTGTATAAATGCTGACATCGAACCCTATTATGTCAGTCGCTATTATTCTGTCGTTACTCAATAAACAGGTATTGTATAGTTAATAGCTATATCGCAGCATCTGAATACTGAGGATCCTGTGCGAGCAAACTTGGCATAAATACATACCAGTCTTGGTCATTTTTGAAAAACTTGCCATGATTATAAGGCGCGAATGGCGACTCTGGATCTATGGCTTCTGGACGATACTGTTCTTGTGTAAACTGTTCGATACCAAGTACTTGATCCACCAGCAGTCCTGAAAAGTTATTGTCATAATCAATGACGATAACTTTTCGTTGGCTCATTTGTGTCAAGCGACTAGGTACTTGTAAAAAATGAGACAGATCCGTCAAAGGTAAGAGTCGCCCACGAATGTTGGCAATACCTAGCATCCATGGCTTTACTAGAGGTAGGCTAGTATATTCTGGCATAGATAATACCTCTGATACCTGACCCATAGGGGCAACTAAGCGCTGCCCACCAATTTCAAATACCACACCTTGCCAATCAAACTCTTGGCCACCGCGGCGACCGCTTTTGCGCGCGCGTGCCAAATCTGCTAAACGCAGAAGCTCGATAAATCCTCTAGAAGCCACAAGTTACTCCATCACTTTGCGAATCATATTGACCAATCCACTTTCATCAACTGGCTTGTTCATATATTCTTTAGCGCCTTGACGCTTGCCCCAAACTCTATCTGTTTCTTGGTTTTTGGTACTGATCATAATGACAGGGATATGAGCAGTGGTTTTACCGCGAGTAATCTTGCGCGTGGCCTGAAAACCATTCATTTCAGGCATGACCACATCCATCAAAATCACATCTGGTAAATGTTCAGCTGCCATCTGGCAACCCTGCTCACCATTGGTCGCTTCCAACACTTGAAAGTTATTTTTGGCAAGCATATCGCGAAATTTCGCCATTTCTGATGGCGAGTCGTCAATGACTAAAACGGTAGTCATAGGAGGTTCCTTTAAGTTCTAAAATATCTGTGAAGATATATTGATATATGGTTCAGATAAAATGATTAAAAATAGCACTTATAAATCTACTGGTGGCCATTCTTTAATCATAATTATTCAGTATTGAATAATCTGGAGCGATAATATCAATCACTCCCTGTAAGTCTATATTTATTCGATTAACGGTACTGATTAATGGCATCAAAAAGCTCATCTTTGCTAAATGGCTTGGTCAGATACTCATCAGAACCCACAATACGACCACGCGCCTTATCAAATAGACCATCTTTAGATGACAACATGATTACAGGTTTATTAGCATAATCAGGGTTGTTTTTTATCAGCGCACAGGTCTGATACCCATCTAGACGTGGCATCATAATGTCGACAAAAATAATATCTGGATTGTTATCTACAATCTTTGCTAACGCATCAAAACCATCGATAGCGGTCACTACTTCACAGCCCGCTTTTTGTAATAAAGTTTCTGCAGTACGGCGAATGGTTTTTGAATCATCAATTACCATTACTTTTAAACCTTCAAAATTATTTTCCATTCTCATTGTCCTGTAAACGACTATTTGTTCGTAACGCTATCTAACAATACAAAATTTGCTTGGCTATTTTAAACTTTTATATCACTTCTTGTCAGATCGATATAAGTACCTGCATTTGCATTGTCTGCGTTGAAATTTGTGATAACAGCGAATCTTCTACAATTGATGCCTACTGACTAATCGTGGTATCAATATAGCGTACTATACGCACTTTATTATTATTAATCTTACAAAATCTAGCGTTATTTAAGTGCCTTGGATAAGTTAACTTACCCTGCGAATATCTGATAAAAAATTCAAATCTAATAAGTATTCTAATTAACAATAAATCCAATTTTTGGTATATAAATAGATTGAAATTTGAATTAAAGATAGCGTTATTATATTTTTGCATTGTATATAACTGGCAATGATATTACTGAATAATTTTCATTTGTAATAAAAATGTATCAATGCATTTTATAGTGTTTGTTTTAGCATAGTTATTATTGATTTTCCAGTAATTAGCAAAATTATGTTCGAACTCATTAGTATCACAAATAGCTGTTTTTATTTATTAAAGGTATAACTTCAACTCTTCTTAATATTCGATTCATCAACTTTCTTAAGTTTAGTAAATATCTTACAGTCGTTCCACCGAGTTACAATTCACTATATAATGATATGACGATTACAATGGTGACTGCTATGACAGCTTCTAGACATTTAAGAAAAAGCATCTATTTATTCACCATACTATTTATCGCTGCTTGTCAGCCGTCACCTATAAATGAATCAGCCGTTACTGATACTGAAGAAACCGCAGACACGCCTCTTATCATCACAAGTGACAGTGTCACCATGACGCCAGAACATATCTTGAGTATAAAACCTTCAAGGTATCAGCCGAGTCTCGGATTACAAGGTAATATCGAACCTATCAAGCAGACCACATTTGTTGCGGTACATCCCATTCGTGTAGAAGAGACACTAGTTAGTGAAGGTCAATGGGTAGAAAAAGGCACGCCATTGCTAGTTTTTAGACGTATAGGTACTGCTAGCAAAGCTGAAGGTTTGAAAAAGCCTGAACAAGGTAATTTAGAATCAGGGGATGCTAATCAGAACACTCCAGAAAATATGCAAAACTCTGATGCTAAATCTGCACAAGCTGCGCCAGACGCAGACATTGCTGTTGCAAGAAAGACTAATAATGATAAAACGTTAGAAGCAAATTCTGCGATAGATACTGATAGCAACATCACTAATCAAAATGCAGACATTAATACGGCTAAACAAGATACCTCGTATAATTCGATTACCATTCATGCCAGCTTTTCGGGGCGAGTAGAAAGCTTATCTGCTGATGCAGGACAACAGCTAGCGGCGCGCGCGTCTCTACTACAGATCAGTGACGAAACCAAGCTGCACTTTATGGCTACCCTGCCTATACAAGCAAAACCACAGCTCTCAGTTGGCCAAACGGTCAATTTTACCGCCGAAGGTATCTCAGACAAGTTTACGGGACAGGTCAGTAAACTGGTATCTACCAGTCAGCCCAAAAAGCTCTTGGTCTATGTTAATGTCATCGATAATGAAGTAAGTCGTGATAAATTATTGCCAAATATGAAAGTCACAGGGCGCGTCAATTATGGTCAAATAGATGTCGGTACTATCGTACCTAGGCGCGCGCTACACGATGTTGACCTAACAGAGTTGCAAACTCCTCCTTATATGCCGCTACAACCATTGACTGCGAATGTTTGGATAATCGGTCAAGATCAGCGTTTAACACGCCAACCTATTGAAGTAGTTGAATACGATCCTACTACGCAGCAGTATTTAATAGCTGGTGTGAGCAATGATAGCTTAATTTGTTTGGCGGACTTACCTGTTGATTCTAAAGGAAAAAAAGTTATTGTGTCATAATAGCTTATGCTGACAGTTACATTGCGTAGAAACATTAACAAAGCTTCTCTTGTTTTGTAACAGCATAATTAGGCAATATGACCCTACTATATATAGCATTATCCGAGTATTGAAATACGACTCATATTTAATTATGCGCTATTCTGTATATTTGAAAACGTAGAGGCTTAATAGTTTAACTATTTATCATTACCGACAGCTCATCATTACCAGAAACGTTATACTTTTATAAATCACAATAACAATTAGAGGACATCCCATGAGTAAACAGATTTTATTGATTGAAGACGATCCAGATTTGGCTGAGCTGATCAGCGATTATTTGACCATGAACTATTATGATGTGCATCATGCTGGTCTTGGTCAAGAAGGTCTCGACTTATTAGACACCAAAGAGCGCGATATTGATTTGGTTGTATTGGATCTCATGCTACCTGATATGGACGGTATGCAAGTATGTCAGAAGATTCGTGGCAACAAAAACAACATGACCAATAAAGTACCTATTATCATGCTGACCGCAAAAGGCGACACAACCGATCGCGTGTTGGGGCTAGAGATGGGTGCTGACGATTATATCGCCAAGCCTTTTGAGCCACGTGAGCTTTTAGCTCGCATCCGTGCGGTTATTCGTCGTCATGAGCAACCAAATCAAGCCGATAGCCAATCAGACAGCTTAACCTTTGGCCGTTTGAGTGTGTTCCCTGATAGTCATGAAGTCACCATCGATGACCAACCGGTACGTCTAACCACGCATCAGTTTCAGTTGTTACACTACTTTGCCACTCACTCTGGCAAGGTGTTGAATCGTGAGCAACTTTGGCAAGCGATGCCAAATGATGACAGCTCAGATAACATTGACCGTGCAATTGATGTACATATTTCGCGTCTACGTGCTTTGATTGAAGACAATCCACGCCAGCCAAAACGTATTATTACCGTACGCGGCGTCGGCTATCAATTTGCCACTGATCAGGTGTAATCGTAAAGGATACCTAATTAGCTGACTCATGGTGTAAACTCTATACTATGAGTCGGTACAAGCGTTTAATAATAGAGATCGTTTAATGCAGCAATTGGGTTTTCGTTCCGTATTTGCCAAACTATTTGCCAGCGTTATGCTGGCACTTACGTTATTTGCTGTAGCAATGGTGCTGTTGACACAACTTGTTCATGACAAAGACGCTGGTATTCGCTCAGAGATATTAGCCACACAGATTTTGGGTCAAATCGATCCATTCTTGCACGAATTGAATATTTCCATCAGCAAAGACAACCGTTTACAGTCGCGTTTTATGCTGGCTGTCGTTAAGAAAAGCTTCGATATTTTTGACGAATCACTGCAAGCGAAAATGGGATTGTATGACAGTGAAGGTCGACTGCTCATGCAAACCGACAATAGCGACCTACCCCTAGAGCTTCCCCCTACTCCTTCTTTGTTCTCACGTGTTTTTCCATCACTTGCAGATACATCACCTACTAAGCAAGCTCAAGTGTATAGCAGTACAGGTTATACCTTACTGTATGAATCACGTCTAACGCCTAAAAAACCTGTTCTTTCTGCAGCCCTGAATTTGTTCACTGGTACGCTACTACTCTTGCTCATTATGGCAGGTGTACTGTGGTTGATTGCACGGACGATGACATGGCGTATTGATCAGTTGAGCCAGCAAATGACTCAATTGGGTGATGGTGATTTTACGGTGCGTGTGAATGCGCGTGGTAATGATGAAATCGCTGCATTAGCGCGTGGATTCAACCAAGCGGCACAAAAAATTGAACACTTAATTGATGCCAATAACTTGCTACTGGCACATGCCTCTCATGAGCTACGCACACCGATTACACGTATCCGTCTACAGATTGAAATGATGGATATGTTGGCTGGTGCGCTGCCAACTGATACCAAAGCAAAGTTCGATAAACGGGCACAAGCCATTAATAGAGACTTGTCAGGTCTTAATGACTTAGTAGAAAGCATATTACTGGTTAGCCGTCTGGATGCAGGTCATGCTTTACAGCAAGTTGAAAACCTAGATTTGTATGATCTGGTAAATCAAGAACGTCAGCACTATCCTGAAGCTACGCTGATTGGTGAGCACATCGTGATAGACGGTCAATCATCAATGTTGACTCATTTGATTCGTAACTTACTTACCAACGCTATGCTACATGGCAAGCCGCCTGTTACGGTATTGCTATACGGTGTTCAAAGCATAGAAGAAGCTGGAACTGTACCTGACTATCTATTACAAACAGTGCTATGCAGCAGTTTTGTCGATTACAACAGTTTAGACTTCGACGATTATGAAGAAAACGCTGATGCCAAAGTAATTGAACACCAAACCGCTAAACATGAAGCTACTAGTTCGGTTGATAAAAATAAATCCGAAACGACTGATTCAATAGCAGAGCTACCGACGCCGACTATCTACAAAAACGGTGAAGATATAGCTGCTCGCAATGAAAACAACGAGAGCAATGATGAAGTCAGTATTGATAATAGCCTTTCAGATGACAGCTTAATAGACAGTGCCAGCAAACCCCAACCTACTACTGGCGAAACATCACTACTTGCTGACTATTACAGCTTTACCAGTGAGTTGACTGACAGAATTAAGAAAGTTATTTGGAGAGCTGTTCCAGATTCTACTAATCTTGCTAACGATGCTAATAGGATTAATAATACTGATAACGCTGGCATGACTGAAGTAGCATCAACAAGCTCTATAAGCAACGTAGAAAGCGAGAATACTGGCACTCTCGTCAATAATAGTGCTCAAAAATCAGATAAATCTATTACTGATACTGCTACTAAAAATAACGGCTCAAATAATACAAAAGATGACGCCAAATCTAACAACTCAAACAGTGAAAACTCAGGCGCAGTCGTGCGTAAAGAAGGTTTGTTTGCTAAGCATATGAAAAAAGCCAAAACTGAGCCCGAACGTCCTCTGCCAAAATATGCTGTGCTGGCGGTAATTGACGAAGGCACTGGTATCCCTGAAGGTAAGCGAGAAGAAGTCTTTAGCCCATTTGTACGTTTACAGCAAAAAAACAAAGGCTCTGGACTAGGGTTATCGTTAGTCTCACAAATCGTTACCGCCCATCAAGGACGTATTATTACAGATACGCTAAATGGTCATACTAGATTTTTGGTGACCATCCCAATTCATCATGATCCTCATTACAACTATCACGAGTAATCAATCCTCATCGTTATATAGATAGCTATCACGCTGTCGCCTTCATACTTGCCATTTTAACCGCTTATTCTTAATAGCTATTAATCATAAGCCGGACACGTATGTGCATATCCAAAGTACCTGATAATATGCTATATTACCGCCCCTTATTATACGGTTATTGACTGTTGTCGTTTTGACAAGCTTCTTACATATTGAAAGAGACCTGATGACGCGTTTTTAACCATTAAAAAATTTATTAAATTTTGAGCCCTCCATGAATGACATGATTGTCTTAAACGATGTGACCAAAAGTTTTTTAAGCGACCGATCAATCAAAGACAAAGACGGCAAACCACATTGGTTTACCGCTGTTGAGCCGACATCTCTGACTATCAAACAAGGCGAAATCTTTGGTTTAATGGGCTATTCAGGTGCAGGTAAATCTACCTTATTGCGCCTAATCAACATGCTTGAACGTCCAGATTCGGGTCAAGTCGTGATAGACGGTACTGACCTAACCACGCTGTCTGCCAGTGAGCTGCGCATTGCCCGTCACAATATCGGTATGATTTTTCAGCAGTTTAATCTGATGTCTAATCAAACGGTTTTTGACAACGTAGCATTTAATTTAAAAGTGTCAGGCTATCCTAGCCGCGACATTCATAAGCGCGTCATGGATTGTCTTGCGATTGTTGATTTGACTGATCGTGCTGGTCACTATCCTGCGCAGCTATCAGGCGGACAAAAACAGCGTGTGGGTATTGCCCGCGCGATTGCCCCTAGTCCGAAAGTATTGTTGGCCGATGAGCCAACCAGTGCGCTTGACCCTGCAACGACCCGTAGTTTGCTGACTTGTCTGCGCGATATCAATGAGCAGCTTGGCGTGACTATCGTCATCGTGACCCATGAGATGAGTGTTATTCGTAGACTTTGCGATCGCGCAGCATTATTGCACCAAGGACAACTATTAGAAGTTGCGGATGTGCGAGACGGTCTGATTCAAGCAACCACCCCGATTGGCAAAGGCTTAGTCGTCGAGGACTAATGAGGCAGGAGAAATAGATATGTTAACTGGTACTGAATTATCCGCCTCTATAGACAAGCTACTTGTATTACGCAAAGAGATCGTGAGCGCGTTTATTGATACGTTTGTGATGCTCGGTATTTCGACCACAGTCGCAATCGTCATCGGTGGACTGTTTGGCGTATTCTTGTTTTTGTCTAGTGATCGACAGTTTTTGCAAAACAAGACGTTGTACGGTGTGCTTGGCGGTATTACCAACTTTATGCGTGCTTTCCCTTTCGTAATTTTGATGATTGCGATGAGTCCGTTTACCAAGGCCATCGTTGGTACGGGTATCGGACCAATTGCTGCATCCCTCGTACTTGCTATCGCTGGTTCGTTTTATTTTGCGCGTTTGGTCGAGCAAAATTTACGCGAAGTGCCGCGCGGTATTATCGAAGCAACCGAATCGATGGGTGCACGTCCTTTTACCATTATTAAAGTACTACTAAATGAAGCGCGCTCAGGTTTAGTATTGTCGGTCACTATTCTTTGTATCAGCTTGCTCTCTTATTCAGCTGCCGCTGGTATGATCGGTGGTGGCGGTTTGGGTGATTTAGCCATTCGTTATGGCTATTATCGCTATCAAACTGAGGTAATGATTTTTATCGTGATTGTACTATCCATCATGGTCGTCTCGATTCAAGCCTCTGGTAACTGGCTCGCCAATCGTTTAGACAAACGTTAAGCCGCTTTAGAGAATACTTGACTTTACGAGCGACTAGGTTTATTTTTGGCAACACTCAACCCTTATCTCAGCTCTTACAACAAAAGCAGCATTACTATTTATAATGTTGCTTTTTTAATGTTCAGACGATAAACGCTTTACTCAATTTTATTCATTATTAAGGACATATTATGAAATTAACAGATATCAGCCGTCAGTTAGCTACCGCATTTGCCGCTGTTGGCGTATCAGGTTTGGTCTTAGTCGGTTGCAACAACTCATCAGCGCCAGAAGCGAACCAAGAGCCAGTAACCGAAGGTACCACTGCAGAAACGACTGCGAGTACTAGTGACATCGATCCTGAACACACCAAAATTGTTATCGGTACGACTGAAGGTGATTTTGCTGATATGGTTCGTAACCAAGTAAAAGGCACACTTGAAGCTCAGGGTTATGAGGTTGAGTTAGTTGCATTTACTGATTATGTTCGTCCTAACCTTGCCTTGGCAGAAGGCGACTTGGACATCAACATTTTCCAGCACAAGCCATATCTTGATACCTTCAAAAAAGAGAACAACCTTGATCTTGTTGAAGTATTCCAAGTACCAACTGCCCCGCTTGGTATCTACTCAGGTAAAAAATCTAGCCTAGATGAAGCCTTCAAAGGCATGAGTGTTTCTGCGCCGAATGATCCAAGTAACTTTGCTCGTGCGTTGGTCATGATGAACGATCTTGGCTGGATTAAACTAAAAGACGGTATCGACCCATTGACTGCATCAAAAGCTGACATCGCTGACAACAGCAAATACGATATCGATATCGTTGAGCTAGAAGCGGCTCAATTACCACGCGCGCGTGATGAAGTTGACTTTGCAGTAATCAACGGTAACTATGCAACTGACTCTGGCATCAAGCTGACCGAAGCATTGTTCCAAGAGCCAAGCTTTGCTTATGTGAACTGGTCAGCGATCAAATCTGCTGATACTGGTAAGAAATGGGTTGAAGATGTCACCAACGCTTATAATTCAGAAGCCTTCAAAAAGTATGCTCACGAAACCTTCCCTGGCTACAAGTACCCAAAAATCTGGGGTTCTGACACTAGTGCAAGCATTGATACCGCAGCTAAAACTGAAAGCGCTGACGCTCCAGAAACTGCAGAAGCTGCTGCTCAATAAGACTTTAAATCAAAAGTACCTAGTTTTTCAGGTGTTATGATTGATAGAAACGCCCATTACTTAGAATGATGGGCGTTTTTTTGTCTTTGATTTTGGAATTGCTATCTTCCGATACAGCTATCAAAAGACTAACTGAGCATCAAATAACTATCAAAAATCACGTTACAGCCTGTTTGCCCTTTGTAGGAAACCGTCACTCACTCTTCCACTTGTCCTTGGTTTTTCCTATAGTGGACAGGCTCAATAGTGATTTACTCGTTAGACCATACTATTGATGACATTTAAAACGAATGAAAACTATAAGATACACATAACAAGGATAATAATATGAGCGCTAAAAACTATAATATTCGTACCGCTGGCCAAGCAAATATCCCCATCCTAGGCCTAGGTACTTGGCAGTCAACTGGGCAAGATTGCGTAGATGTGGTCAAAAAAGCGTTAGAAATGGGTTATGAGCATATCGATACCGCTCAAGCTTATGGCAATGAAAAAGAAGTTGGCGAAGGTATCAGACAGTCAGGCGTGGCTCGCGATAAGTTCTTTTTGACTACCAAGATTTTTCCAGATGATATGAAGTTTGAGCCAGAAAAACTGGTCGCAGCGGCGAAACGTTCTTTGGAAGATTTGGGTACAGATTATGTCGATCTGTTGCTATTACATTGGCCTGATGACCGCGTACCATTATCTGAGACCATACCTGCATTGTGTGAATTACAAAAGCAAGGTTTGACGCGTCATATTGGTGTTTCAAACTTCAATATCGCTAATATTATTGAGGCCAAGAAATATGCTGATGTGCCTATCGTCGTGAACCAAGTAGAGTTCCATCCGTTCATTAAGCAAAACACATTGCAGACCTTTTTGAATAATCATCACATTTTGCTAGAAGCTTACTCACCACTCGCTCGTGGCGATGTATTCGACAATGATGTTATCAAAGAGATTGCGGATAAGCACAACGTAACACCAGCACAAATCTCATTAGCATGGATCTTATCAGACAAGCATCGTGTGGCTATTCCAAAAACGTCTAACCCTGATCACTTGCAAGGCAATCTAGATGCCATCAAAGTTGAGTTAAGTGCAGACGAGTTAGAAAAAATCGGTAACTTAGCAAGCTCTGATGGTCGTAAAATTGAACATCCTGACTATAGCCCAGTATGGGATGACTAACAGGGTTAATAAGTACGATTAGCTGATTAGCTAAACAGAGCTCAATAAAAAGCCACCGATTATCGGTGGCTTTTTTTATATGTTATGGAAACTCACAATTATTACTGTTGCAGCGTTTCGGTCTCATGAATTTTTTCAGCAGGATTATACTGTTCAGAAGTAGGTATCGCTCCAGTACGATTGTTTTCTTTCATAGATTTGGCAACTTCTGGTGGCATATAGTTTTCGTCATGCTTAGCCAATACTTCTCCAGCAACGAAAGTATCGCCCTGCATTTTACCCGTGGCCACGACGCCTGAATTTTCAGCAAATAGGTCTGGCAGAATACCTTGATAAGTCACTGGCACGGTTGATTGAAAATCAGTAATCGAAAACTCAACATTTAATGGATTGTCTGCTGCACGCTGCACACTACCGGCAACCACCATACCACCAGCACGAATACGTTTGTCTTGAGGCGCTTCACCTTGGGCAATAGCAGTTGCATCAAAGTAGTAGTCAGTTTGCTGCCCGATGGCATAGATAACCAACATAACTGCTACTGCCGCACCTGCCAGCGTAAACATAACCCACGTCAGTTTTTTCCGACGAACTGCATTCATACCACTACCCCATTAATGAGTCACTGTTTTATAAATCATAATCAATCTACAAAACAGAAAATTTTGAAGAAACTACCATTAGAAAAACGTTCTAAAAATGTCTTTCTAATCGTACTCTTCTAATCGCTATATGGTAGCATTTTTCAGACAAATCAATAAGCCCTATCGCTACTTGCAAGGTCATATTTTTGTCAGTAAAAGGATACGGTTTCTTACGCTAAAACTCTGATATTAAGATGATTTTTATTCAGCTTGTTTGGTTACAGGCGTTGAGGTTTTGGTGGTTCGCTGTGCTTGACGCGCTTGCTGAATGGTCAGCTGTTTGATAAGTGACTGTCGTTGTTTGCGGCTATAAATAATAAATGCCAACATCACGCCAATCGTTATCGCCCAGCACGACCACACAAAAACCCCATGCTTACCCATGGCGAAAAACTCAGATACGCTATAAAAGTAAGGCTGCATAGTATTTTCCTAGCCGTTATTTGTGTTGACCACGAATGTATTCTTTAACCCACGCTTTGCCTTGATCACGGTATAAAATCAGCGTGTTGGTACGATAAATCGCTAATGTCGCAACCAGTAAATAGCTGCCAATAATCATCAGTAGCAAAGGCATCCACATATCTGCCGACATCTTCGGCGCAGCTGTCAAACTAAAGGTCGCGCCTTGGTGCAAGGTATTCCACCACTCTACTGAGTACTTGATAATAGGCAGGTTCACTGCACCCACGATAGATAAAATAGCGGCCGCTTTACCGCGATTGGCCGTATGCTCAAAAGCAGCAAACAGTGCCATCACGCCCGCGTACAAAAACGCTAATATCAACATTGACGTAAGGCGTGCGTCCCATACCCAGTAAGTACCCCATGTTGGCTTTGCCCAGATAGAGCCGGTAAGCAAACTAATGACACATAGCAAAAAGCCCATTGGGGCAAGTGCCTGCGCGACCAAACTGGCCGTCTTAATCTTCCAAACCAAATAGATCACCCCCAAGACTGCGAGAGAAAAATAGATAGAAATGGCAAGACTGGCCGCTGGAACATGGATAAAGATAATGCGATAGCTATTGCCCTGAAGATAATCAGGCGGTGCAAAAGCAAGGCCCCATACGCTACCAATGAGCAAACAGAGACCGGCTAATATCGCTAACCACTTGACCCAAGGGCTAAAGATACGAAAAAACTGCTTGGTACCCACAGTGGTCAAGAAACCCTGCCAAATGCGCTGCCACAAGCTAGGGGATGAGACGTTATTCAGGTTGGGCATGGGAAGAAACCTATTACACAGCTTACTGGCGATAAAGGATGCGGTCTATAAAAGCACCACTATCAACTCACCTGCTGGCGTTAAACACTGGATAGAATCTACAAAGAGCTGTTTACGTATTCAATTGACTATTATAGCAAAATTGCCGGTTTTCACCACGATGTTAATACATGTGGTGCAGATAACTAGATTTCGATGACTGAATTTAGATGGTTAGGTTTATATAACTGGGTTTAGATAATCAAATTTCGAAATCTGGACTTTAGGATTACAAAACGCAAATCGTTTAATTGAGCCATGACATTTTTAAAGTTGTAGCAATCACCCAAGGCATAACTAGGACAGAAACAATACTTCCTGCTAGTAATAAGGCTAGAATAGGCAAACCGTTCAGCCCAGAGGCAAATAAATCAACCGCACCTGTAGCAAAAATCAATACTGGCAACTGCATCGGTAAAGCAATCAAGGGAACTAATACTGCCCCATTCTTTAACGATAGCGTCAAGCTACTGGCAATCGCGGATAGCATTAGGAGCATTGGACTACCTGTCACGATAGAAGCCATCAATATCCACGCTTCAAACCAACTAAGCTGAAACAACGGCACGGCAAGCAAACTTAGCGCCGCCACAATACCACTACTAAAAATCCAATGAATGACCAGTCTAATCAGCACCCATAGCGGTAGTGACGCTTTGGCCACGACCAATTGCGCAAGCGTACCATTATCAAGCGCAGGCTTGAATAATCCATCAACGCCCATTACCAGTGACAGCAATGCAGCAATCCACACTGCTGATACGCCCAGACGCTGTAATAACGCAGGTTCACTACCGACTGCCAGCGGAAACAAAGTGATAATCACTAAGAACAGCACTAATGGATACAACCATTGTACCGCTCCTTGCTGCTTGACTTGCCATTCACGTCGCCATAGCTGCAGGAAGCCAATACTGCGAGGCACTGCGACAATAGCATTTGGACTTTTATTCATGGCTGCTACTGATCCTACTTGTATTGGACTGTCTGTCATTATTTGTCCTTGCACATATACTGATGGTACTGATAGCAATCAAACTTATACCATATGATTTGACAAATCGAGCACCTGATTGGCGACACCGACTGCCTGATGACTGGTCATTAGTATAGACCCGCCAGCCTGTGCAAATTCGCGTAATCGCTCTTCCATACGTGCCACCATATCGACATCTAATGCCGTGAAAGGTTCATCAAGTAACCAAAGCGGTGTCACGTCAGGAGTTAACAAGTACAATCGTGCCAGCGTGATGCGCCGCGTTTGCCCAGCTGATAGATGACTTGAGCTGATCGTTTCAAACCCTTGTAGTCCAACCCATGTGAGTGCATCGTCAATGTCAACAGCGCGAGGCGTGATGCCATATAAGTTCAGTAGAAACGTCAGGTTTTGTGCTACTGTCAAATTCGGATGGATGCCTAACTGGTGCGAGACATATAAAGGCTGGATGGGCAGGCACGATTGTCCTTGATAAGTAACTTCACCTGACAAAACAGGTAACAATCCAGCCAACTGCATGAGTAACGTGGTCTTTCCCGTCCCATTTGCCCCGATTAGATGGCAAATACTACCCGCAGATAGCTGCAACGCAACGCCTTCGCACAGCGATATCTCACCGCGCTGAACCGTCAGCTCCTCAAGTGCAAGTAAAGGCGTATCCAAAACCGTCATCAAAACCTCTGGTTATTTATCAAGCAGCAGTCAATATTCATCACAAACAAAGGCAATGTTCGTGGCATAATACCCTATGCTCGCTACAAACACACAGTATAACAAATTGTCGATTACTCTGACTTCAAAAAGTACAACCTCAAAAAAATACGACTTTAAAATATGACTTCAAAACCTATGCCGACTTCACAAGATAGCCAAACACAAATGCCTGATGCAGACACTAACAATGACAACGCAGACACTAATTTGTCAAAAGAGCCATCAGCCAGCCGTTTGACAGTAGATAGCTTGATTGATGCTCAAGTTAACTTTATGCAGCAGTGGTTGCACAATCAAGCTGAGCCACTAGCGATGGAAGCTTGGCAATGGTTTGGTGCGCAGCCTTTAAGCAAATATATTACCTGTGACCATTTACAACAGCTGATGAAAGACTGGCTGTTAAATCAGCCGATGACTGAGGTGATGCGTACCGATATCCGTGCTATTTTGCACACTGTTATTTATCATCCAGTCAATGACAACGTACCTTTGTCTGAGCTGGTCGATGATGCCCAAGTCGAAACGCTGGCCAACTATATCGGTAGCCATGAGCAGCAGCGTAACATATTGATTCATACGCTGGTCGGTAACGAAACCTTTGCAGATCTATTGACCCAAACACTTTATCACGCTATCAACGACTTTATGGAAAGCACCCTCGATAAAGCAGGTGGCGTTGGTAAATTGATGAAGCTTGGGCGCAGCTCTTTTGAAAAGGCGACCAACAGAAACCTCGATGAAAAACTGCAAACCTACTTGCATCGCAATATCAAAGATTTGACGCGCAAAGCTGAAGCCAATGCGCAGGAACACTTGTCAAACGAAGAGGTGGCGCGCCTGATGGTTATGGGCTGGGATCGCATCAAAGACCAACCGATCAGCGAGCTGCAAACCTATTTAAGCGATGAGCCTGATAATAGTAGCATTGACCATATCGAAGCCAGTATCCAACAAAGCTACAATCGCCTGCGACTGTCACCGTATCTGCACAGCTTGGTAACGGCAAGCATTGACACTTGGTATGCCAATCATCAGTCTGACACGATGGCTACCGTCGCCGCGAGTTTGCACATTGACGAAGCGGCCATGAAGCAATGTAGCACCGCTCTACTGCCTATCGTGTACGATGCGATTGCGACACCTTGGTTTACGGCTCATATTCGTGAGATGCTAGCAGCGTTCTATGCACAGCCTGCTATCAAAGAAGGTTTGGCATTCACTCACGATTAATTTATAACCCTTACTTGTAAGCATACTATTATGAGTCAACGCAATAAACTCAGCTTGTGGCAAAAGATCAAACGGTTACTGACTGCTTCCGCACCGCAGTCAGTCATCGATGGTGCAAGCGAGCAAGGGCGTGCATCACTTGCTGACGGCGAGATTAATAATACAAAAAATATATCAGCTGATATCTCTCATGAGTTAGAGGCGAAACAAGGCAATGAACAGGATAACCCTCAAGCACAAGCACAAGCACAAGCACAAGCAGATACACCTCAACTCAAAACCGATAACTTAAAAACCGATAGCGCAAATGCAGAACCTCAAAACCAAAGTGACATGCCTATCGTCGACTGCTTAAAGCAATACTTCAATGACAAGCAGTGGCACTACACGCATTATCGACCCAAAACCAACGACAGCCAAAAGTCGCATCATTTATCCTTGAGAATGCGTCATAAGCAAATAAACTGTGGCTATCTGTTTCGGGTGCAAGAAAAAAACAAACTACTGGCCATCTATGGCATCTTGCCATTTTTGATACCAGACACTCATCAAAGTGCCGCAATGCTACTTATCACCCAAATCAACTATGACATGCTAGTCGGTAATCTAGAGATGGATGTCAACGATGGTGAGATACGCTACAAAAATGCTATCGATGTCGAAGCAGTTGGTATAGATAATGAGATTATTGAGCATTTATTACAAAGCGTGGTTGCGATGACCACGGTCGCCAACGAGCTATTTGGCAACTTGGTTAATAATCAAGACCCTGCTGAAGACATGCAAACGCTACTTGTAGAGCTACGTCAACAGTCAGACGCGCGCACGTTCTTTTTACCGACTCAGTCTGTTCAATAACTCAGTTTGTTCGATAACTCAGTTTGTTCAACAGCTCAGTTTGTTCGATAACTCAGTTTGTTCAACAGCTCAGTTCATTCGATAAACTGGTTTTTCAGTCAAGTTATAGTCGACGATAGCGGATACTTGTCCCTTTATTTTTCTATCCAAAAACCATCAATACTAAGCTAGAAATCTTATGCTAAAAATTGCCTACTCTGACGTTTTTCGATATTCCGTGCCAGAAAAACACCGCTTCCCCATGCAGAAGTACATTATGATTCCTGAGCGTCTACTGGCAGAAGGAACGATCAGCCAAGATAACTTCTTTGCCCCTGCTCGCTTGAGCGAAGATGAGATTTTGACCACGCATACCGCAGAATACTGGTATCAGCTTAACACCCAAACACTACCGCGCAAGGCTGCTCGTGCGATCGGATTTGAGATGACACCGCAGTTGGTCGAGCGCGGACGTTATATTGCTCATGCAACGTATGAGTGCGCGCTATATGCTCAGCAATATGGCGTGGCTATGAATGTTGCAGGCGGCACCCATCACTCTTTTGCTGGTCATGGAGAAGGGTTTTGCGTATTTAATGATGTTTGTATCGCTAGCAACTTATTGCTAAATCGTGGACAGGCACAAAAGATTTTAATTATCGATTTAGATGTTCATCAAGGCAATGGCAACGCCAGTATCATGGCAGATGAGCCACGCGTTTTTGTCTTTAGCATGCATGGTGCAAAGAACTACCCATTTCGTAAGCAAGTATCAGACTTAGATATTGAGCTAGACAATGATACCGGTGATGCAGAGTATTTACAGATACTAGAAGATACACTGCCACGCTTAATCGCTGAGGTTGCGCCAGATATGATTTTTTATCAGTCTGCTGTCGACGTGCTCGCTACTGATAAGCTCGGCAAACTTGGTTTGACACAAGCAGGATGCAAGGCGCGTGATGAATATGTTCTGCAGCAAGCAAAAGCCGCCAATATCCCTGTCGCTATCGTGATGGGTGGCGGCTATTCAGAAGATATCGAAGACGTGGTGGAAGCGCACTGCAATACGTTTCGATTGGCACAGCAGATATTTTTTGAAGAATTGGTCTAATAAAATATCGCTGAAAGGTGAAGGCGATTTCAGAATTGGAATGGCTTGTATAGTTTAGCTATAACAATGCGGTAATGCCTTGCCAACCCACACGTATTCCAAGCACGATTAAGATTAATAAAATAAGCTGACGAAAACGCGCTTGCGGTAAATATCGACGTAAACGGATTCCAACCAAAAGAGTCACTATAGACAGCACACTCAAAAAAGTAATCAGCTGCCACTCACCACTGCTCAGTGCCATGATAGGCTCACGTAACACGATAATTTGAGCAATTTTTCCTAAAAAATAGCACATGTTACCGACTTTGGCGATGGTGTTTTTATCGTCACTGGCAGACAGTAGATACATCATCAGGATGGTCGACATCGCATTGGTCGAGCCGCCAATCACGCCTGCACCAAAGCCAACGGTAATTAACATAGGCTTGGTGTTTGGTAGACGGATTTGTTTGCCGAGTAAACTACTCACAACGTAGAAAGCAATGACCGCGGCCAACAATAAAAGAATATAAGCGCTATCGACCCATAGCAATAGTTTCGCACCTAAAATGCTACCTAGTAAGCTAGTAAGCGCAAGCAACCAATAGCGTCTGCCGTAGTAGATAAAGTTTTGCCAAATAGTTCGTTCACCGCCTACTAGCCAGGTCATCACATTAACGACTAGCGAAGGAAAAATCACTAACACAATGGCGTGTTGCAATGGGTACATACTAGCAAGCGCAGTGGTCGTCACTAGCGTTGCACCAAGTCCGCTAATACCATGTAGCAGTGAAGCAAGCGCAAAAATGACTGTCAGCACTAGCATCTGAGTGCTATCGTTACCAGCTATATTCATCATATCGGTCACACCATTTGAGGCTCAGCGTCTGTATCTACACACTAGCTATCAGATTTAGCGCCTGTAGCTCTAACTATCTTTACGTTGACCGATTGCTTGACCAATAATGCTAGCCAGTTGCTCAGCAATTTTATATTTACTGGTCTTCTCAAGTGTTACCGCGTCACGCTCATAGCGCTCAGAGAAAAACACCTGCATCGCATTGTCATCACTAGCAAAACCGATATCTGCGCGTGAGACATCATTACAGGCAATCATATCCAAGTCTTTTGCGACCAACTTACCACGGGCATAACGCTCAACATCTTGCGTCTCTGCTGCAAAACCAACGACAAATAGCTCTGGATGCGCAAGAGAAATCGTCGCTAGAATATCAGGGTTTTTAACCAGACTGAGCGTCATGGCATCTTGTGTCTTTTTGATTTTTTGCGGTGCGGCTTCTTCTGTACGATAATCTGCCACGGCTGCGGTCGCGATAAAGATATCTGCTTTTACAAATTGGTTGTCATCATGAGAATGTAGCAAGTCATTATGGTCATGGTCGCTTACATCGTCATCACCGCAACCACAGTCGCCATGATAATGCTCTTCAGAATGGGAATGGTTATGAGAATGACCATGCGTGTGATCATGAAAATGGTCGTGCTCATCTTCAAAGACCAATTGAAGCTCGCTATGCGTGCCATCTACACATTGCTGCGCCGCTATCAGCATATCTTCAGCAGACAGCACATCGATCCGTGTGACATTAAGCGGCGTGGGCAATGCCACTTTACCACCAGCGATTAAGACAACGTCTGCACCAGCAGCCACACAGGCGCGCGCCAATGAAAAGCCCATTTTTCCTGAAGAGTGGTTAGATAAATAACGTACAGGATCAATCGCTTCTACGGTGGGACCTGCGGTAATGACCACTCTTTTGCCTGCCAGCAATTGCGGCGTTGTGTTCATCGCTATGAACAGTAAAACCTCATCTAATAATTGCTCAGGCTCAGGCAATCGCCCTGCTCCGACATCACCGCACGCTTGCTCACCACTAGCTGGCTGGATAATTTGATAATTCATATCGCGCAATGTTTGCACGTTTAGATTGACTGCTGGATGCGCCCACATCTGCTGATTCATGGCAGGAGCAATAATGACGGGCGCAGTAGTGGCAAGACACACTGTGGTCAATAGATCATCAGCCATACCCATGGTCAGACGCGCAAGCGTATTGGCTGAAGCAGGTGCAATCACGATTAAGTCGGCCCACTTAGCCAGCTCAATATGCCCCATGCCTGCCTCTGCTTGCTCATCAAGCAACGAGACATGCACTTCGTTACCAGTCAACGCTTGTAGCGTCAGCGGTGTGATAAATGCTTGTGCGCCTGTCGTCATGATAACGCGCACATCAAAGCCTGCCTTAACTAACAAGCGGGCAAATATAGCAGATTTATAAGCGGCGATACCGCCAGTAATAGCAAGCACAATATTGGACATAAGCGTGGCATCAACAAAAAAGTGAAAAGATAAAATTGCGCTTATAGTAACAATTATGAGATAAATTGGGTAAGATTTTCCGTATCTATCTTAGATAACGAGTATCAACCCATTTTCAAGGAGTGACAATGGCGATCAAAGACTGGCATGAGGATGACAGGCCTCGCGAAAAACTTTTAAAATTTGGTGCAGCTCATTTGTCTGACGCCGAGATACTGGCCATATTTTTGCGCACGGGTACTCAGTCTCAATCAGCGATCGAGTTAGCGCGGCATTTGATCGATCAGTTTGGTAGCTTAGCCGAGCTATTGGCCGCCCCTCAACAGACAGTTCTTGCCTGCCATGGTATAGGTCCTGCAAAGTACGCCCAAATATTAGCCTCACTTGAGATGGGTACGCGCTATCTGGACAGCCAACTCAAAACTGGGCAAGCACTAGGACGTTCACAAGCAGTCAAAGACTATATCAGTACTCAGTTGCGCGGTGAGCACCGTGAAGTATTTGCGGTACTCTGTCTGGATAATGCCCTCAACCTTTTAGACTTTGAGATATTATTCACGGGTGGCATCTCATCATGTTCCGTTTGCATCAAGCACGTACTGCGGCATGCACTAAGCCACGCTGCTAGCCAACTTATCATCGCTCACAATCATCCTCATACCGATGCCAAGCCATCGACCGCAGATAACTTACTGACCTATGAGCTAAAAAAAGCCTGCGACCTATTGGATATCTCGCTTGTCGATCACATCATTGTCGGACGTAACGACACTTTGTCTTATGCCGAAAGCTGCCTTGCCCCTTTTGGCTAGCTTTTAATAGTAGCTGTTTGTGTGTTCCGAATATATATAGAAAACCTGCAAACAATTATGTTTGATACATATCATCGACAGAGCGTAGCATTTTGGCTCTTGATAGTTATCGACAACTGTTTCATATTAGTAGCCATTATTGTCATTTATTTGTCAATTACTTACTAGACCGTTAATACTAGTACTTAAGAGACTTAGAACCGAGCATCTAAAGATTAATAAATCATTCGACATATTTATAAGATAGTAAGTGGCAAGACAAAAAATAATTATAGTTAGCTTATTCACTTACGTACTTTTCGCATTTTTTATTCAGCGCTTTAAAGGAGATAGTCATGGCAATTGGCTTGTTTATTTTGGCAGTCATCATTCAGTTAGCCGTGGTCTTGGCCATCTTTTTGTTGTCCTTATCACGGGTCACCGGTAGCATCGTCGCCCTGATTACGGTTATCGTCACCGCAATTATCAGCCCATGGTCACTCATTTTGGGTATACCAATGGCACTACTGTGCTTGGTCTTACTCATTGCACCGCTTCGCCAATCGTTAATCACTAAGCCTGTATATAAAGCGCTGGGCGGTGCGATGCCGAGTATGAGTGATACAGAGCGTGAAGCGCTTGATGCGGGTACTAGTTGGTGGGAAAAAGAGCTGTTTATGGGTGCGCCAAACTGGGATACCTTTGCCAATTATCCTTATCCGCAGCTTTCAGAAGAAGAGCAAAGTTTCATTGATAATGAAGTAGAAACCTTATGTGCCATGCTTGATGAATGGCAAATCCAGCATAAAGATAAAAATCTATCACCTAAGGCATGGCAATTTATTAAAAGTAATGGTTTCTTAGGTTTAATCATTCCAAAAGAATTTGGCGGCTTAGAATTTAGCTCTTATGCGCAAAGTCGTGTAATGAGCAAGATTGCTTCGCGCTCGCCAACTGCCGCTGTGACCTGTATGGTTCCCAACTCGCTCGGCCCTGGTGAGCTATTGATGCATTATGGTACAGACGAGCAAAAGCAGCGCTGGTTACCAGGTCTTGCAAAAGGTGATGAAGTGCCTTGCTTTGGTTTGACTGGGCCCGAAGCTGGCTCTGATGCAGGCGCGATTCCTGACACAGGTGTAGTCTGCTACGGTATGCACGAAGGCGAACAAGTGCTTGGCTTACGCATGAACTTCTCTAAGCGCTGGATTACCCTAGCACCTGTCGCTACTGTGGTTGGCTTAGCATTCAAAATGCACGATCCTGAAGGTCTGCTTGGTAATCCTGAAAAAACCGATTACGGCATTACCTGTGCCCTCGTTCCAGCTAATCACGAAGGTGTGGTAACAGGACCACGTCATAATCCAATCGGTTCACCATTTATGAATGGTACGGTCGATGGCAAAGACGTCTTTATTCCATTAGATTACATCATCGGCGGTGTTGAGAACGCTGGTCGTGGCTGGCGTATGCTGATGGAATGCTTGGGCGTTGGCCGAGGTATTTCTCTACCAGCTCTATCGACATCAGCCAGTGAAATGACTTACCTATCTGTCGGTGCATTCGCCAAAGTTCGCGAACAGTTCAAGATATCAGTAGGTAAATTTGAAGGTGTACAGGACGCTACTAGCCGTATGGCAAGTAACACTTATATGTTAGAAGCATTCCGTCATTTGGTTACTTGCGGATTAAACCAAGGTGGTACGCCCTCAGTCATGACTGCCATGGCCAAATACTATGCGACTGAAACCATGCGTAGCGTCGTTAACGACGGTATGGATGTGGTCGGTGGTCGTGCTGTACAGATGGGGCCGCGCAACTTTTTGGCGACACCTTATCAAGCGATTCCTGTCTCTATCACTGTCGAAGGCGCCAACATTTTGACCCGCTCACTCATGATCTTTGGTCAAGGTGCGATGCGTTGTCATCCTTATTTATTCGACGAGCTTCAGTTACTACAGAGCGAAGACAAAGCTGCTGCTACTGAAAAATTCGATACCCTTTTCTTCAAACATTTGGGCTACACGTTTAACCGTGGTGCAAAAGCCTTTGTCGCAGGTTACATCGGTGGTAGCGATAAGGCCCCGAGTTTCGCAGACGCCTTTACCCGTCCCTATTACAAACATATTAATCGTTTAAGTGCGAGCTTTGCCCTAACTGCTGATATGGCATTAGGACTACTAGCAGGAGATTTAAAGCGTAAAGAGATGCTCTCTGGTCGTTTAGCAGATATCCATAGTCATCTATTTATTGCGACTGCTATTTTGCAATTCTATGAGCATGGTAGTAAATCAGAGTCTGAACGGTTGCATGCTGAAGTTGCGCTACAAAACAGCTTGTACACGATTCAAGAAGCCTTTGTGTCATTCTTTGCCAACTTCCCGAATCGTATGGCAGCCAATGTGGTCAGCTTTGTGACCTTCCCAAGTGGACGTATCTTTACCCCAGCAAGCGATGAGCTAAAACGCCAGTTGGGCGATACTTTCATGGATGATTTTGCAGCCAACCCGTTCCGCGATTATCTAAAAACCATGGTTTATTACAACACCGATGCAGACGATGTGACTGGTCGTATGGAACATGCTTATCAGACGTTGGTCGAAATCGAACCATTGTGGCAGAAGTTCAAAAAGGCAGAGCATCAAGACAGCTTTGAAGGTCTAACCTTTGAAGACCATGTGGTACACGCCAGTCAAAATGGTGGCATTACCGAAGAAGAGGCAGAAGTTCTGATTCAATATAACGCCATGCGTTTTGATTCATTATTGACTGATACGTTTGACGAGCATCTATCGGAAGCGCTAGAACGTGACAATCCTCATGCGCTTGAAAATGCAGTTCACCAACTGACTGATTACGCACAGCTAAAAAGACAAGCTCAGAGTAAAAACGGTATCGCTGTGGATACCGATGCAGCTGCCGTCGATGAGCTAGCCACTAACGGACCAGCTATTAGCGATCTAGACAGTACTGCAAATACAGACGACCATACTGGCGATGCTAATCCTAATCATGGTTATGAAAGTGATGGCGATGTAGAGTTGGTCAGTGAGCAAGATACTGTCAAAGAAGTAAATTCGCAGACAGATTTTGAAGAATCAGAGCCTGAAGTAGAGGCACTCGATCATCGCCATCGTGACGCTGAATCACATCTTAACGAGCGTATGGGCAATAATCACAATCGTCATATTGCACCACCTGATGAGATAAATACGGAAGCAAGTGATAATAATATCAAACCTTTAGAACGTCAATCACCTTTATCACGCGAAGAAGACGATAAGGTTTAATGGTCTATTCTATTTTTAATATCGCTATTAGAAACTGAGCATTATTAGATTTTATAGTAAAACTTTCACTTTTTATTAGCCAGACTACCTATAAACGATAGTCTGGCTTTTTTAGGTCTATTGAAAATTTTAAGCTTAATTAATCATATGAGTCTTACTTCTTTCTTTCCATTTTAATGATTCAAAATCAATGGTTCAATATCAATAGTTTGACATATTTGCTTACCCTGAAAACTCTTTCATGAATATTTTGTTTCATATGGGAAACAAACCGTTTAGAATAAATATTGACTATATTATGGGCACATAGTTGTAACGAGGAATGTACATTTAGAATAAAATCAGAAAAAAAATCTTGCAGTGCCCTTAGCTATTCTTTTATATTGTCCACGAAAATGTGACATCGAGCGACAATCACGGGAACTTAATAGTCATAACAAGCTTTGTAGTAAGGCTGATAAGTACAATTATGTTGGCTAATGAACACTTACTATAAAGCTGTTATGCACACAAAGGATATGAATTATGTGGAAGAATTTGGGACTGACGGGCAAGATCATTGTTGCCATGGTGCTCGGTATTGGACTGGGCCTATTTCTAAACTACTCAGGATTGAACGGCGAAGGTAGCTTTGTTAATACTTACATCACCAATGGCTTCCTTGCCATTGTTGGTAAACTATTTGTCAACTCGCTAAAAATGTTGGTCGTACCTTTGGTGCTTATCTCACTGATTTGCGGTGTATGCGGTATCGGTGATATTCGCCTACTTGGACGTATTGGTACCAAAACGTTCATTATTTATATGATAACCACTGCACTCGCTATTGCGACTGCGATTGGTCTTGGCTCGCTATTCGGTATCGGTAAAGGCATGAATATCGGAACGGAAGCCGAGTTTGAAGCTGCGTCAGCGCCGCCTCTACTTGATGTATTCTCTAACATTATCCCATCGAACCCCATCAGCGCGATGGCAAATGGCGATATGTTATCGATCATCTTCTTTGCTATTTTGATCGGCGTCAGTATCTTGATGGTCGGTAAACCTGCCAAAGGCTTAGTGCAGAGCCTAGAGCTAATCAATGAAGTCATCTTAAAGATGGTCACGATCATTATGAACCTTGCACCATATGGTGTATTTGCGCTATTAACCAAAGCAATGGCAGAGCTAGGTTTAGACTTGATTTGGTCACTACTTGGTTATGTTGCGGTATTGGTCGGTTCATTGGCCTTCCACTTCTTTATCACCATGATGATTGTACTAAAAGTGTCTTCAGGCTTGTCTATCAAGACGTTCTTGGCAAAAATGCGTGAAGTACAGATCTTTGCTTTTAGTACCTCAAGCTCGAACGCGACGATTCCTATTACCTTGCGTACGGTTACCAAACGTATGGGTGTAAACAACTCAGTTGCGTCGTTCACTGTTCCTTTTGGTGCTACCATCAATATGGATGGTACGGCTATCATGCAGGGTACTGCGACCATCTTTATTGCCAACATTTACGGCATTGATTTGGGCGTGACCGAATACTTAACCGTCATCTTGATGTCAGTACTGGCATCTGTTGGTACGGCTGGTGTACCTGGTGTTGGTCTAATCATGCTGTCTATGGTATTCGCTCAAGTGGGTCTACCAATCGAAGGTATCGGTCTAATCTTGGGTGTGGATCGTATTCTTGATATGCTACGTACTGCTGTAAACGTCGGTGGTGATGCTGCTGTTACTACTATCGTGGCAAAATCAGAAGGCAAAATGGATCTGGCTATTTACAACGATCCTAACGCTGGTGCAAAAGATGTATTTGATGGTCATATCGATGAAGACAACGAGCGTGAGTTCTCTGAAGTCTTTAGTGATGGCATCATGGGTAGTGAATACGATGATGTTGATCGTCGCCGCTAACCCACGCCTGCGAGAGAGAAGTGCATAAAATAAAAAACCTCAGTCAAGTTGGCTGAGGTTTTTTTATGATCAATAACCAGTAACTAATCATGGTTGATACGGTTCTATCAACAATTAATTAGCCAAACACGTACTTGGTCAACATCGCCAGACATACCAATACAATTACTGGACGAATCAATTTGCTACCGCCTTTAACCACCATATGCGAGCCAAAGTAGGCACCGATGGTTTGTCCAACCATCATCGCTAGCCCCACTTTCCACAGTACGTTACCACCCAAAATGAAGAAGATTAACGAGCCAATATTGGTCGATAAATTCAACACTTTAGCCGCGCCTGTTGCTTCGATAATTTGACGACCACGTAACGCCACATTGCCAAGCGCAAAAAACATACCCGTACCTGGACCGATATAACCATCATAAAAACCAATCAACGGTGCCACGACTTTTTGCCATTTGCTCTCTGAGATACGCGGTGCAGCCTCTACTTCACCCAATCTAGGGGCAAATAACGTATAAATACCGATAGCAGCGATCAAAAATGGAATTATCTTTTCGAGCAAGTCAGGTGGTGACATTTGTACAGCGATGGTGCCGATAACGGAACCAATAAAAGCGGCGATGATAGCTACTTTGATTCGTTGCGGTTTGACGACCCCTTTTCTAATCATAGTAATAGACGCAGCTAATGCGCCTGATGCCGCTTGCAGTTTATTGGTACCAAGCGTTAATACTGGTGGGATATTAGCCAGTAGCATGGCAGGGATAGTCAACAATCCACCACCGCCAGCGATAGCATCAATAAATCCTGCCAATGCGGCCACCGCAGTAAGCATTAAAATAATCTCTAACGAGAAAGTTAAGTCCATGACACTGACCTGCAAAATATGATAAAAAGAGAAAATGCGTTCTGAGATAAGGCTAAAATATCGTTATCGATAAGCTGATAGCTTACCAGTGCTAGCAAAAGAAATAATGACACGTTGCACAGCGCTGCTCATTATAAAGATAAAACCGTAAAAAAAGCCAAAAACGTAACAAAGTCTGCTAAATTTGTCTAATAACGTTCCGAATATGCTCAACCGAATAGCGACTTATTAAAAAGATGTAACGACTTACAACTATTGTGCTCGTCAAATCCTCTTTATAATATTGCTATTGTGAATATAAAAAAGTAGACCGTTGGCACTGGCTCAACGTATTTTGTTGTCTATATTGATAAGAGTATGAGAAACTGTTTCTGTCTATTTGCTACCTCCACATTATAGGTAGCGCAGACATTGATGGATATTTGAGGTTATTTAGTAAATTGTATTTAGCGAATGAGGATGATATGGCAATACGAAGGATTAAGGCATTTTTTGAATTTGAGGCAGCAGGCGGTATCGTCTTAGCATTGGCTGCCATTGCTGCAATGATCATTGCCAACTCCCCTCTTAATGTTTGGTATGAAGGTTTTATTCATGCACCAGTCGCCATTCAGATTGGTGAGTTTGCGATTGCCAAAGACGCTCATCACTGGATCAATGATGGTCTGATGGCGGTTTTCTTTTTCTTGGTTGGATTAGAGCTTAAGCGTGAAGTACTCATCGGTGAGCTGTCCAACGTCAAGCAGATAATACTGCCAGCAGGGGCTGCATTGGGCGGCATGATTATGCCAGCGATTGTCTATCTGCTCTTTAACTACAATGAGCCTGAGTTTTGGAAAGGTTGGGCCATTCCTGCGGCTACAGATATTGCGTTTGCACTCGGTATTTTAAGTCTTTTAGGTAACCGTGTACCTAACTCTTTAAAGGTATTTTTGGTCTCTATTGCTATCTTTGATGACATTGGTGCGATTCTGATTATCGCTTTGTTTTATACCAGTGAGTTGTCGTTAGAGTCATTGGCAGTAGCTGGTTTATGTTTGCCGTTTTTATATGTTCTTAATCGCCGTAACGTCACCAATATCACGCCATATCTACTCATTGGTCTGATCATGTGGATTGCCGTACTCAAGTCCGGTATCCATGCAACATTGGCAGGTGTGGTACTAGCACTGTTTATCCCGATGTTCGACCGTACTGATCCTGAGCACTCTCCGCTTGAAGAGCTAGAGCACGATCTACACAATACCGTCGCCTTTGGTATTTTGCCAATCTTTGCTTTTGCCAACTCAGGTATCTCGCTCGAAGGCGCAGGTTTTGCTGAGTTATTCCACTCAGTGCCGCTAGGTATCGCCGCTGGTTTGTTTATTGGTAAGCAGCTAGGCGTCATGTTCATGTGCTGGTTAATCTTCAAACTTGGTATCTCAACCATGCCAAAAGGTATGGACTATAAGCAAATCTACGGCGCAGCTCTATTATGCGGTGTTGGTTTTACCATGAGTTTGTTCATTGGTGGCTTGGCGTTCGCTGGCGACACCACTATGTTTGATGAGCGCTTGGGTATTATTATGGGTTCAATCGTCTCTGGTATCGCAGGTTACATCATGCTAAAAATGAGCTTAAAAGACAATGCTAGCGGTACATCGGTCGATTTGACTCGCCCGCATTAATGAAACGTAGAGTAGCTTATAGTGGTACTGATTAATATTGATGCCATTTATAAGCTGCTCTATTTTATTTATATATGCGTTATCGTGATGTTTAGAAATAATTTAGCAATCAATGACAAGACTATATAACGTGATTGATTGCTAGCATCATTTATTTGTGTTCATAGTTATTATCGTTATCACAGCTACCGGAGCTAATCATGTACCGACCTATACACCGCGTTGTACGTCAACTGGCATTAGGGTTATCTGTGTTCGGTAGTATCTATCTGCTAGCAGGCTGTGCAACACTCTCCAAGCAAGAATGTCTCGTCGGTGACTGGCAAGCTATCGGCTATAACGATGGCGTGGCAGGTTACCATTCAGATCGATTAGCCTCCCATACAAAAGCCTGTGCCAAAGCTAGCGTCGCGCCTGACTACCAAGCATGGGAGCGCGGTCGTAAAATTGGTCTACAACAATACTGCACCATCAATAATGCCTATAACATTGGCAGACGTGGTCGTCAATTGAACAACGTTTGCCCAATCACTATGGCCAACACATTGCAAGCAGCTAATCAAAAAGGGCTAGATTATTACGCCTTAGACAGTCAGTTAGACAAAGACAATCGCCTCTTAGATACTTATCAATCAGAATTCGATAAGCTGGAAAATGGTGACATGCTAGACTTTTCTAATGAAAAAGAAGCCCGTGCACGGCTGCTATCTCTATCTGATGAGATTCGTGATACCAAACGCCGTATCCGAACAACACAGCAGCAATTAGATTCGTTGAACCAATCCAATAATTTTTACGAATGACTGAGATGCGAAGCTAACGCAATGCAAGTTTTACGTTCTAAGGCATGTCCTCACTCTGAAAATGGTACTTGATAACTATGGATAAGAAAATCATCAATACGGCAAGTACTCCAACTGACAAACCTGACTTTCCATCATCGAATGCTCAATCATCGAACGCTTATCAGCGTCATGGGCGTACCACTGCTATCGATGACCATAGCGATTTGCAGGTTTTAACACGCATTAAACGTTATCTATTGCCAAAAGACTTTACGATCTCGCCTGCTCTACTTGATGAGATAGTAGCAGGTTATGATATTGGTGATCCACTCGCAGATGCGTTAGCCGCTCAGAACATAAAATTTGCAAAGCCTTTACAGCATACTATTCTTGGCGATAGCCCAAAAAATAATCCTGCAAACAATTATCTTGTAAGCAAGGACCTTGTAAACAATCCATCATTTAGCGCGCTCACTGAGCAATTTAGCAGCCATCCTAACTGGTTCGACCCAAAGCTTGCTCAGATAGGTGCAGTTGCCTATCGGCGCTATCCATTGATGCTCATTTGGCTACTGCGTAATGTTGCTCTGATGGCTGGCTATAGCATCCCTGCCCTCTCGCTACCGCTCATTCAGACAGGTGCACTGATGCACGATGCGCTACCGCGACTGATGCGTACTTATGCTTATATCCTAGCTGTGTCTGAACACCCTTCATCTAATATGAGTGCAGTTAATCAAAATAAACCTGTCGAGCAAGTGTTAGCCATTGGCTCTGAGGGCTGGCGACAATCGATCCAAGTACGTCAGATACATACTTTGGTACGGCAAAACTTACTCAAAGGGAAAGGCAATGCGGCTACAGGCGTGATACCAAATGCCGAGCAACATCATAACCCTGACGGCAGTTGGAATACTGACTATTGGGGCATCCCTATCAATCAAACCGATATGATTGCCACCCACTTACAGTTCTCGTTACTGATTATGCGCGGTCTACGATTGTTGGGCGCACGTATTAGCACAGAAGAAGCCGAAGGTATCTTGCATCTCTGGAATCTTGCCAGTTATTGGATGGGGGTTGATCTAGATCGTTTACCAAAAGATGAGGCCGCGTGTTGGGAATGGCTCTATACCTATCTATCGATACAGCAGCTAGATTTTAAGATGGGTCAGCCACTGGCAAAAGCATTGCATGATTTACCGCGTCAGCTGATGGGTGAAGATAATCGCCGTGGACGTTTTGTTGAAATGGTCAACGCGAGTGTCACTCGGACTTTGGTCGGTGATGATATAGGCGATGGTCTGGACTTACCAAAGTCAAAGATACGCTTTGGCGTGTTGTCTTCGGTACCGATTCTTTTTGCGCTCGATACTGCAAGGCAGCATAATGCGTCCGTTGCTCATAAGCTAGAAGCATTCCGTGCCAAGCGCCAAGACAATATGAACTGGTGGCTTAAGAAAAATGATGATTATTATAAATAGATGACCATAGTCATTCCACTATAAAAGCATTACTGCGTTAACCTCGTTTGAAGTATCACATATACATCTACACTCGGTTGCCTTGTACTACTTTTGAATTGCATCGACTATATTATAAGTAGATGACATTTATCAGCGTTTTTTTTCTACGCGGTAATACCATTCGAGCTGTCGATCAAACCCTGTTTCTAATAGGTTGGCAATTACCCGTCCTGTTAGTCCCCACACTGTCTCACCATCGACCTGCCAGCTCGGCGTCAGTATGGTAGCCATTTGCTCTTGCATCTTATACTCAATTTCATACTCTACCGTTGGTTGAGTGACTAACGATTCTAAGTCTGCCCAAAAGATACGTGATATTTCTCCCGCTTCAGGAACTAGCACTAGACCTGGGGCGATGAGTGCCACGATTGGACGTACGCTCATACCACTTTTTGAAGTTTGGATCGGTAGCTGACCAAGCAATTGGACTTTATTGGGTGGTAGCGCTGTTTCTTCACAGGCTTCACGCAATGCAGTAACGACATTATTACCATCGCCTCGATCATGTTTACCACCCACACAAGACACTTCACCCGCATGACTGTTCATATGGGCGGCGCGGCGTGTTAGTAGTAGTTTAGGCCTGCGCTCATGAGTAATAGCGACCAGTATTGAGGCATCAGCAATCGGTGTCTGATATAGGCTGTCCAAAATACGCGTACTTTGTGAGGTGTTGCCACTCTCGTACATCGCTGGACTCGTCAGCGCGTTCAATGTCTCGTGCTGCACTCGCTCGGCCAGTTTTCTGAGTGTAGGATGACGAATAAAACTTGGGACAGCAACTGACAGGTTATCGAAGCTCACAGCCTCCGGTGGGAATAACATTATAATTGCCCTATATTTTTATCGTTATTAAGCGGTATCAACAGCATCTTTCTTATTTTCTATTATTAAAATCGCGACTAATAAATAAAACCAACAATCTTTTTATTTGTCTCGGTCACTCGTTTTGTTAGCGGCTTTGATATCAATAATTACTGAACACTCACTAGACTAGCGCAATATAATAGTGGCTGCATGCTATTTATGTGACTGATTCATTGCTTATCAATGCTCAATAACGGCCCTATTAACTAATAATAGTCAGCCTATCTGTGAAATGATGCGTTACTGTTATCGTGATTCTGTCCGTCGATAATATGTGCTATCTTAAGACGATAGCTGCTCTTTAGAATAATATCTTATATAAGTCAGGTACGTTTAAGTTAGGTTTATCGTCAGGTTCACTCAGTTTACTGCTTGTGGTACTTGTCTCACCGTCCTTGTATCTAACTTATCTCGAAACGATGACAGCAGCACTTCAGAATATAGGTCTTATAACCTATAAAAAACATCATACACAATAACTTTTATAACAAGGTAGTTGATATGAGCTATTGTCTCCAATGCGGTCATAAAGCAGAACGAAAAATCCCACCTACGGATAATATGCCGCGCTTGGTATGCCCCAATTGCCACTATATCCACTACGAAAACCCAAAGGTTATCTGTGGCTCGCTAGTCGTACACGAAGACAGAGTGCTACTGTGCCGCCGCGCGATTGAGCCCCAGTACGGCCTATGGACGATACCTGCAGGTTTTATGGAAAACGGCGAAACCATGGCTGAAGGGGCGGCACGCGAGAGCTACGAAGAAGCTGATGCCATCGTACTGAATCCGCATCTATACTGCATTTATGACCTACCAGATATTGGACAGATCTACTCTATCTATCTAGCCGATCTAAAAGATGGTGCATACGGTATTGGCTCAGAAAGCCTTGATTGTGCGCTGTTTTCTGAAGAAGATATTCCATGGGATACGCTCGCCTTTGAAGCCATTCGCCTTACCTTAAAAAACTATTTTGCTGATCGTAAGCAGTATAACGAGTTATCAGAATTTCCGATCCATCAAGACAAAATCGGCAAAGATTTGAGTATCAAACGGTACTAAGCAAATACTACATACAAAAAAGCCAAGCATGATGCTTGGCTTTTTTGTGCTCAACTTTTAATAAAGAACAAACCTAATTGTCTTAGCTCTTAATTCTACAAACCTCAAAGCCTAGGCCTTTTACTGCCTCTTCTTTGTCATAAGGCGCTAGCACCGCGCGTACATGCTTTTGCCCTTGCAGATATTGCTTGGCAACGCGCTGTAAATCAGCAACTGTCACGGCCAATATTGACGCACGCATTTTACGCTGCCAGTCGACACCGCGATGATGTAGATTTGCAAAACACGCTTTGATTGCTTCGCCTGCAGGAGAGCCCGGCTTATCCATACCTGAAATAATACCTAAGATAGCTTCTTCCAATTGCTCATCGGTCTGTGGCTCGTTTAATAACCACTCGATACTAGCGTCAAAGTGAGCAAAGGTCTCAGCGCACTGTGGATCACGATAGCTAAAGAACTTAAAGGCACAAGCGTTGGCATCGTAACCTGCGCCGCCGCCATAGGCACCGCCGCGCTCACGAATCGCACTGTGCAAATATCCATTACGTAAGTAAGGCGCCAATACCATTAATGCAGCGGTATCAGGATGGTCAGCAGCAGGTACGGTATACGCACTGGCGTTATGATAGACATTGGTTGGTACTAGCCATGCTAGATCTGCAACATCAAGCGCCACACCATTTTCTAATGTTTTGACTGTATCAGTCGCACCATTCAATGCAGTATCTAATTGCAGATTGGCAAACTCGCTTGGGATATTAGTCTCAATATTGGTCAAATTCTCAGCAATATTTGGCGCTTGGCTGTCTTTCCAGCTATTAACGATTAAGCTACTTAAACGTTCGGTTTGCTCTGCTTCACAGATAATAACGGCATGCTTAGGCAAACTGATCAGACGTTGATGTAAATCCATCAAGCTCGTAGCCAATTGGTCCCACTGGGCGTCGTCAGTGCTGGCATGTGCCAAGAAATCTTTAAGTGCGTTCAATGCTGGTAGACCACTGCGCACATATTCCAACTGCGCTTGGCGACTCATACCGCGACTGGCCGTTTGCATCGCATAAGAGTGCCCTGAGCCTGCTAGGTTTGACTGCCAACCTGCTTGACGCTGCTGCAAGATTTCTTTGATACGGTCATGCTCAGAGAAGATACTGTGCTCCATGACTTCTTTGAGCAAATCAATCGCTTCAGGCTTACGATTTAGCGCACGCGTTGCCACCACAAAATAGCTGCTAATCGCTTGGCTATCATCAACATTGGTACGCTGGCTAATACGAGCGGTCACACCAGAAGAATGTGCTGCTTGCTTGGCTTGCATCTCATGAGCGCTAAGCGAGTCAGTACCTAGCTCAGACAGTAGGCTTAAATAAATAGGCAACAATGGATGATTGATCACATCATTGACTGGTAGCTCATCTGCGCTCGCATTACCGATTGCCTCAGTGAGCGGAACAATCACTTGATAATAATAAATACCATTGGTGCCAGCTTCATACTCAAATAGCGTGCTGTCTTGCCCGCTCAAACGCACCTGCTTTTGGGTGCCTTCTTTAAAGCTGATATCCGTTGGTACGTCTTCTAGACCTACCTTCGGCAATAAGCTCAAATCATCTGGCGCAGCTTGACGTGCAGCCAAATCTAAGGCTTGTTGCTTTAAAATAGCCTTGTCATCAGCAGTCAAATCCATCGCGATAGTATCCAAACGAGTCTGCTCAGCTGCTGCCAAACGGGCTGTTTTTTCGCTATCAGGGGTCATCGTTACGCGTACGCGATGCTGATTATCCAATAAATGCGTTTTAATCAAGTTCGGTAGCCACTGTGGATCGACGACTTGCTCGCGTAGCCATTGTAGGTGCTCATCCACTTCCCAAACGTCGATAGGGTTGCCATCATGAATGGCGGTACTAAAGCCCTCTAGCATAAGGTTTAGACCATAAGGAATGCTGTCGCCACCGATATGACGCTGATCAATCTCAATCTGATGCAGAATGGTTTCGATTGTCTCGTCGTCGACTGGTGAATTGGCTACTTCGGTCAGCAAGTCAATAATACCCTGCTCGACCGCTTCGGCATGTTCAGGGTTGGAGCCGCGCAGACCCGTATAAAAGACCATTTCATAATGACTATCATCAAGACCCAATAGCGGACTTGGCGCTTTACCCAGTGGATGACTATCAAGATAAGCACGCAATGGCGAACCTGCATGCTCAATCAATACGCCTTCTAACAGACGTAATGCTAAGCGCTGCTTAGGATCGGTAATCGATGGCAATAACCAAGCAACCACATGATGCGTTTGATCTGGGCCGGCTTCGTCAGCAGTATAAGTATCAACCGCACTGATTGGTGCAGACAAACGTTGCTCTGGACGCGATACATGCTTCTTGCCTGCTTCAAATTGAATCAAAGCATCTTCGTGTATCTTCGCTTGCGTTTCAGCAACAGGGATATTACCGAAGCTCATAATGACACTGTTTGACGGATGATAATGACTCTGATGAAACTCGGTCAACTCAGTGTGCGTCAAGTCAGGAATATCGGCAGGATCGCCGCCTGAATTATAATGATAGGTTGTCGTTGGGAACAGATGATGAGCTACCGTATGATATAGCTGATCAATCTCGCCACTCATCGCGCCTTTCATCTCATTAAAAACGATACCTTTAAACTGCGGCTTATCATTTTCATCAAGCTCGACGCGGATGCCTTCTTGGGCAAAATCGAGCGGATGGATATTCGGGAAAAACGACGCGTCTAGATAGACAGCGAGCAAGTTAAAATAGTCGTTTTTATTTTGCGTCGCATACGGATAGGCCGTCCAATCAGCGGCGGTCATCGCATTCATAAAGGTATTGAGCGAACGTTTAATCATTGAAAAGAACGGATCACGTACTGGGAACTTGTTCGAGCCACATAATGCCACGTGCTCTAAGATATGCGCCTCGCCTTTTGAATCCATCGGCTGGGTGCGAAAGCCGACCAAAAACGCATTTTCATCACTTGGGTGTGCCAGATGATAATGCATCGCTCCTGTTTTTACATGCTGACTGATCAGCACATCCATCGATAGCGCCTCAATATGGCGATGCTCAATCAGCTCAAATGCTGGATGCAAGGTTAAATCAGCAGTAAATGGCGTGTCCGTCATAGTTATCCTTATCGCTTATCATGCGTATAGTGCCCTGACTGTCAGGGAAAATAGAGTAATAAATTGGCTAAAAAATCGTTGGCTTAGCGCTATTAGTGGGGCTGCAACATGGATAAGTCAAGGCAGCAGTCATGCAATAATCCATTACATAATCTACGTGGCTATCAACTTTAACGAGTAATGCCTTAAAGTTACAAATTTATAAATATCCACAATTTTATTATGGATTTATCGCTTAACAAAGGTGATTTGCACTGCTACTATAAAGTTAATGACTAACTAGGAGTATCTTATGAGCTACCAACACGTTTTACTGGTTACTGACTTGCTGTCTGATGCGGACAAAGTGGCGCTAAAAGCCAAACGTATTCTCGCAGGCTCTCCTGAAGCCAGACTGTCCGTATTGCATATAGTCAAGGATGACATGGTGCGCTTCGGTTATGAGCTTGTGCCTGCCTCTAGCCTCTCGGGTGATGTCGATAGTGAAAAGTGGCAAGAAGCACGGGCGAAATTAGCGCAATTTTTGGCACGTAACGAGCTGGAAGCAATCAACTCTGAGGTCACCGCTGCCATCTCTAATAGTAAAGGTATCATTAATTACTGCCGTGAAAAAGACGTCGACTTACTTATCATTGGACGCCATGAGCGCCATGGTATTGCGGCTTGGTTGGTAGGAGCCACTGCCGATAGTATCTTGCCAAATACCCCTTGCGATAGCTTAGTGGTGAAGCTTGATCAGCCTGTCTTGGAATAATTGGCATTGCTCCAATCCGCTGCTAAAGACGACAAGCTTTACTTAACAGCGCCCTAGAGTAGTGCTATAGTAAATACTATCTGATATGAGGAAGACGCTATGAGTTACGAACATATTTTACTGGTCACCGACTTACTCTCTGATGCAGATATAGTCGCACAAAAGGCCAAGCGCATCGTCGAAAACCGTCCAGGCTCTAAGCTATCTGTTTTGCATATTGTCAAAGACACCATGGTTGGCTTCGGCTATGAGCTGGTGCCTGCCTCTAGCCTATACGATGAGATTGATGATGAACGCTGCCAAGAAGCGCGTGCAAAGCTGGCACAATTCCTTGAACGCAATCAGCTAAATGCAGCAACGTCGGAAGTCACCACTGCCATTTCTAGCAGTGAAGGTATCGTCAGCTACTGCCATAAACACGATGTCGATCTATTGGTCATCGGTCGTCATAAGCGTACGGGTATAGCTGCATGGATCAGTGGGGCAACTGCGGATAATATCTTGCCCAATGTACCTTGCGATAGCTTTGTAGTGAGACTGGACAAGCCTGTTTCAGCATAACAATATGCTTTGATTGTCTTATATTATCTAAAGAATCTCTCAAAAAAAGCGCAGCGTAACTTTTGACGCTGCGCTTTTTTATGGCTGATAGATTTTAGGTTCATCCAGACTCATCGCTTAACCCTGTTGGATAATATCTATAAAGGTTTGCCAAATCGGACTTTGGTGACGGGCTTTATGCCAGACTAGCCACCATGTACGCGATAGATCAATTCCCGCTACATTTACCTGTACTAGCTCCCCTGTCGCCAATTCCGTCTCAATTACATGCTGTGATAGACAACCAAGACCAATATCTGCACTCACCATGTGCTTGATGGCCTCAGACTGATGTATCGCCTTTACCACTTCTGCATTAGGTAGATACTTAAGCAATTGCTCATCGATAATTTGCCGTGTGCCTGACCCTGCCTCACGCACCAGTAGCGGCAACTGCGCTAGATGATTAATACTCAGCTGATAGCAGTCCTCATCTTGGCTATAGGTAGCCACATTCTTTAGCCACTTGCTATCACGCTTGGCAAATATCACTAGCGTATCAGTACGCCATTTGTGCTGCTCAATAACTTTCATATCTACCGGACGCGGCATTCCTTCTACCAGCGCGATATCGATATTTAGTTGCTCAACCTCGCTCACCACCTCTTGCGTATTAGCAATATACATATCGACATTGGCATCGGGCAGCGCCTCATACAGCTTACCAAGCAAAGATGGCAGCACGTAATTACCAATAGTGGTACTAGCACCGATATGAATCTGCCCTGCTTGATACTGATGATAATGCTCAAGCGTCAGCGACTGCCCCAAGATAGCCTGTGCTTGTATATAAATAGGATGAGCATTAGGGTGTTGATTAAGCCTGCGACCGACACGCTCAAATAGCGGCATCTGTAGTCTAGACTCTAACTCTGTCAGCGCGCTGCTGACTGCTGATTGTGATAAGTGTAGCTCCTCACTGGCGCGACTGGTGCTACCTGTCTGATAAATGCTGACAAAAACAGCAAGCTGCTTAAGCGTAATCTTTGGCACTGTCTGCACTGATTTTTTCATGATATTGATATTGCCTTATGCCAGTTTTTGCGCTGTTTTATTCGTGACGTTTGTCTTTTTTGATGCTTATGCGCGGTATATCGACTTCTATCATAAACTTTAACCTAAAAAATCGATAATTTATATCTTATTAATCTGTTTTTATTGTAAATGTAGCGGGCATATACTGTCTATTCATAAGCTTATGCTTATCTTAATATAAGTAATAGGATGCCGCGTCATGCACACATTCGTCCAAGCAGTCAGCAACTCCGTTCATAACTACACCCCTAATCACCGTCACTTGGCGGGATTGGTAGTCGTTCTGATTGGTAGTGTGTTTTGCTTATGGTTGGACAGCAGTTTGGATATCTGGTCAAACGGACGTATCGTCGGCTTGTCGTCTTTGACGCTAGCGATATTGCTAGGCATGATATTAGGCAATACCATCTATCCCAAATTCACTGAACGTTTAAACGGCGGCGTTTGCTTTGCCAAAGGTCAGATATTGCGACTTGCGATTATGTTTTACGGGTTTAAGCTAACCATGACACAAGTTGCCAGCGTGGGTATGCCAGCGATTATGACTGATGCACTGGTACTGACATCAACCTTTTTGCTGACCTATTGGTTAGGTACTAGATGGTTAAAAGTCGATAAAGAAACGGTCATTTTGATTGGCTCAGGGGCAAGTATTTGCGGTGCTGCTGCCGTCATTGCTGCAGAGCCAGTCGTCAACGCGCAAGCTTATAAAGTCACTATCGCCGTGGCAACCGTAGTGGTTTTTGGCACTATCGCGATGCTGCTATATCCTTTTCTCTATCATCTTGGCTGGTTACAGCCTTGGCTGAGCGCCCAACAATATGGCATGTACACTGGCTCAACCGTCCATGAGGTGGCGCAAGTCGTGGTCGCGGGCAATGCAATCAATACTGAGATTGGTGATACCGCGGTCGTGACCAAGATGATACGCGTTATGATGCTCGCGCCTTTCCTGCTTGTGTTATCGTTTGCGCTAACCAAAGATCGTACTGTAGATAATACCGCTATGGAAGACGAGAGTAATAAGGGCGATGTAGCGTCCTTTATGACCCGCGTCAAACAAGTGAAAGTACCATGGTTCGCGTTTATCTTTATCGGTATTGTGTTGATACATACATGGGTGCCAATGTCTGAGAGTATCGTACGCAATATGGTGATGCTAGATGATGTACTACTGACGATGGCTATGTTTGCACTAGGTCTGACCACCCATCTAAGTGCGATCAAGCAAGCTGGCGTTAGACCGCTTATCTTGGGTGCTATTATGTTTGGTTGGTTGATACTGGGCGGTGGTCTGATTAATATCGGTATTAGCTTTATATAATAAGCTAAATGTTCACTCTTAACTGCTGATGTCATTGCACAATATAAAAGGCCTCCAACTATCTATAGTCGGAGGCCTTTTTGCATCTTTCATTTGGTCTAATATGGTTAGTTAAAACCTTTCAAATAAGACTTCTACTCGCTTAAGTACTCATATCTTAAATATTAAATCGCAGACGAAAAAAAACGAACCCGAAGGTTCGCTTTTTTACATCTATTCATCTATCTGTCTATAAAGACAAATTAGATAGCAACGATGTTATGTGCTTGTGGGCCTTTTTGGCCTTGAGTTACAGTGAACTCAACTTCTTGGCCTTCAGCCAAAGTTTTGAAACCTGAACCAGTGATTTCGCTGTAATGAGCAAAAACGTCTGCGCCAGTTTCTGGAGCGATGAAACCAAAGCCTTTAGCTTCGTTGAACCACTTAACTGTACCTTTTTGAACGTCTGACATAGTATAATCCTACTTTTAAATTTATTAATGGTCTAGTGACCGGTAACGCTTGCAAATAGCTACTGAACGATAAATATTAAAACGAAGGATTATAACTAATACTACGAGGTAATGATTTGGTGCAGAACTGCTCTTAAGCTTGGGCGTATTATAAGGGGTACATCCCAGTATCGCAAGTCTTATCTCATGTTTCGTGTAACCAGAGCCGTTTATTGACTGATTTTGGCGCAAATTGCAACGGATTTAGGCATTTGGTAAACGGAACAAATATATCGCTACCCCACTACAGACAGCGGCTACCGCCCATGCCATCCACATCATATCGGCAGGCAAACGATAAAATAACATAATTGTTGATGCTGCCATCATAACCGTCGCTAAACACTTGGCATAAAGCGGAACGGCATGATTCTCCTCCCAATCACGGACGAATTTACCAAAGTATTTATGATTAATCAGCCAAAAATGAAAGCGTCGAGAACTGCGTGCCCAGCAGCCTGCTGCTAGCAAGATAAAGGGCGCGGTGGGCATCACTGGCAACAATATACCGATAATACCTAAGATAAAAAACAGCCAACCAAGCGTCACAAAGGTCCAACGCAGCATTGGGCTGTTGGATTGATCTGTCTTGGGTCGGTAATAGAACGCTTTTTTATTATCGGTCATATAAGTTGTCGATCGTGTAAGTTGTCAGTTATGCCAAATGTCAGTTGTTTAAAGTAGCGCCTATTATATAAGCGGTGGCATAGAAGGCTAATCATGCAATATCGCCCGTCTGCGCACAAGACTATTTATATAAGGTTTTTGCTATTGATAGGTATGTTTGGTTAGTAATTGGGTAAGTACCAATGATAAATACTGCACTCATTTATTAACACGTCGATTGAAAGCGCTTATAAAAAGCCGTCACAAATGAGAACTGTTATAAAGAGCGGTTAACGAACATCAGTCATCACTTGCCATCGTCATTCCCGATACGCTTGCATCCCATCTTGTAAGTCGTCTATGATGACGCAGTAGCTATCGATAATAGCCATTCGCAGTACTGATTCATTAGCAGTACTGATCAAAAATAATGCAATACCAATCAATCTTGTCGGGGTGCTTTGATTTAACGCTGTACACACAGCCCACATCATCGCTGAGACACACCCGTGAACCTGAAGCAGTTAGCACTGACGTAGGAAACAAGCGTGACACGCCTTAATAGGTCTACAAATAAGAGCAGTCTATAGAGGATGTCCTGTTATGAACGCACCTCTAGTATTGAGACCTTACCTTTCTTATTTGGCCTTTCTTGTTTTACCTCAATAGTATCAGTCTGATTGTTTCCCATACTCAAAAAGGAAACAACAATGCAGCCGACCACCAAACTTACCCTCACTCTCGAATGGTTTTTGAACCCTGATCACCTGCCCTTTATCGCTGGTATGACCACGGGCGCATATGAGAAAGCAGGGCTTGATATCACCATTATCGAGCCAGATGACCATTATGATGGTTTTGCGGAATTACAGAACCAAAGTATCGATCTGCATGTCAATGAGCCTATCCATCTGTTTGAGCATTACGCGCCCAACCTGCGCGCGCTGGGCTGCTTTTTTGAGACCGATGGCGGCATATTGATGCAACGCGCTAGCATGGATAAATTAAAAGACAATCAACCTATCCGCATCTGCACCCCGGCCGCTGAGGAAAAAACCAATCGTATTGGCTTTGAGATATTAGCGCGCTATGCCAAAAAAAATGGCTTTAGTATTAGCCGTGATAATGTGACTTTTGTGCAAAAAGACTTTTATCATATAAAAAACCTGCAAGAAGACCCAGGCCTAGATGGTGCATGGCTATGCTTTTATAACTTTGAGGGCGTTGAAGCGACTCATGAAGGGTTGGACTTTGAATTTATCGATCAGCACCTGTCGCCCTATCCGAATTTTTCGGCGTTAGAGATTCTGACAACGGATGAGATCTATAGCGCGAAAAAAGACGCGATAGATGCCTTTATCCAAGTGACCAACCAAATGACAGAACTGTGCAAAAATGATTCAGAAATTGCTCACCATATGTATTACGACTATAGTAAAACCGAAGCCGATGTGCTGATGGATGCCATCATTGACAACACGCTAGGCAGACTGATTACACCGATCAAGCCTGATGCAGATAAATGGCAAGAACTGCGTGAGATGCTAGCCGAAATCGATATCGTAACCTTGACTGATGAGCAATATCAGTCGCTTTGGGCACTGTAAGCATTTTATAAGTTACAATATTTTGAATAATAAAAAACCGCCATCGTATTTGCTGTGGCAGTTTTTTATTTAGCTGTAATCGAATAGTGAGGTTAGCGCAGTAATACTTTTATAGTGAATTGACTATGCCTAGTTGCTTGGCTTCTTTTAGCCACATTGGGAACTCTTCTAGCATGTTTTCATACAAGGCTTCTTCGCTGATATCATCCAAATCATCGAGTTCAAAAAAGTCGCAATTATCAATCACGCGCCCTGTCATATCGTCTAGTTTTTTGAGGATGCCATAACCACGACCACCTAAGCCCACAAATTGCCAAAATATCGGCAGTTTCGCGGCTTCCGTCATGACTCTGGTGATACCGCGATTGTCATTCACCCCGCCATCACTGATAAATAGCACGTATACGGGCACATCCAAGCCGTCCTTTTGATAAAACTCCTTCACGGCTTTCATGACTTCTGCTTCATTGTTGATGCGCGGGCCAAGTGCCCATTTGCGCCAGCCACCATGAGCATTATTGATAAAACCGTCATAGTTGCTCAGTCCAATCTCGCCCAAATACTGCGGATCTCGGGCAAACGCCCAGCAGTCTAGTGCTTGGTCGTCATCGAAGCTCACTGCCAATGGCAATAAGCGGTTGACTACCTCTTGCACGCGGCCTTTTTTGTACTGTCTATTCATTGATCCTGAGGCATCTAACACCAGTGCTACTTTTGCGGTTAATTGCTGCAATTGGCGTTTCTCGAGTGATATCGTGGCTTTTTTGGCCAGATTGACCAGTTTTGGCGCTTTGTCTAGCATAACCTTTTCTAACGACGGTTTTGCTTGCACTGGCGTGGCGGTCGGCTCGAGTACTTGTGGGCTGCCCTCTTCTACGTCACCACCGAAATGCTGCACGATGGCGGCAAGTCCACCATTAAAGCCTTGCGCGACGTTAGATACTCGCCAAACGCCACCCTTACGATAGAGCTGCATCAACATACTGGCTTGCTGCTGTGCAAAGTCTGCTGCTTGATATTCTGCCTGTACCTTTTGCGATTGCTGCCAAATGCCAATCTCTAATGATTGAATTTGATTCAGCGGGGTGTCGGCTGATAACACAAAAAATAAGCTGTCTATATTCGCAGCCAGTTTGGATAAGTTAACTTCAAACTCGGCTTGGATGCTGCTAGAGGACGTTGGCTTCGACTCGTAATGTGTGAGCTTGATTTGCCCGCATGGAGAGGTTGGCTGATTATAAAACACCATGTAATCATCATTGATCAGTTTGCCCGCTGCGTCTAAGGCAAAGCAGCTGATATCCATCTCTATTGGGCTTTGACGAGTGAATTTAAGCGTGATTGGTGCGGTATCGCCAATAGCAAGATTGCTCAAAGGCGCGCGTTGTCCGACAGTGAGATGGTTCATGGTGTTCCTTTAATCTATTTGAGAGATTAGAAATTTAGCTCAAGTTGGATGCGTAATCATTTAGCCTATCAAAATACCTTTTTAGAATGCTTATAAATTCAGATACATCTATGTAGAAGTTCGGAAAAGCCTTTCTCAAGTTAGTTAAATTTGTGATTTCAACGAATAAGACTTGAATTTGATCTGTATAATTCAATTCTTCTTCTAATCTAATATAAAGGTCATTAACAGTTTTAGATGCCGCTTTAGGATAAGTTCTCACTACACTTTCTTTTTTAATGTAGTCAATAAATATAATTGCATAGTCGTTCTTGGAAGTTTCATTTAGCTTATAGCTTATATCGGAGGTCATGTTATTAAGGAGCGCTAGTAGTTCTGTTATTTTCAACTCTAGCATTATCTCTTTAAGCCTTATAGAGCCTCTAATCACTTCTTCTGCGTCATCTATAGTAAGGTGCTTACGACCACTTTCAAACTTCTCAAACCATGAAAATATATAAGAAGATTCCTTAAAAAAATTCTTCCAGTCTTTTTCGCCATCGCCCCCTTTGAAATCTACTCCCATATAGGTCCCTATAGTTTCTACCACAGTAGACCATGCATGCTGTGACTTCGTCCTAACTTGTAACTCAAATAATCTTTTGTACTCTACACCTTTATGGTTATTCGTTATTTCGAAAGTTATATGGTAGCTTCTATACCCATCTTCTTTAGGTTTTTTTATATAATTAAACTCTCTAACGAGAGAAATATTTTTACCTAAAATTTTACCTTCTTGCAATGACTTAACTACCTTTGCTAGCTCTTTTAAATCATTGACTACAAGTCTTACACCTACAATATCCTGCATTTTTGTAAGTCTCATACCTTTACTTTTGACTAATTTCTGTTTTATTGACACTAGCCTTTTTAGTCGTTGACCTATGTAGCAATTCTTAAGATTTAGACTTTTGACAATTCTTTCTAATAGTTTTGAAGCTATATCCAATGTATAAATGTTGTGAGATCGCCACTCTCTTATCACTTCATGAGCCTGCCTGTTATTAAAGTCTTCAGATATAAGCTTATATACGTTGTTGTAGTATGTGTTGGACTTCATTCGAAGGTACTCACTATCGGATATAAATCTTGTTGTATTTTAAAAATACTCAGAAGGCTGTATTTATCACTGATTTCGGAAAACGTTATTTACCGACTTCGTTTTAAATAACAAAGTCGTAGAAACATACAGTATGATGAATCATAACACACAGATGTTTATCAATAGCATATAGATGAAATCTGAAGTAAAGAACTAACCAGTAACCAATAAAAAACGCCATCACAATTGTGACAGCGTTTTTTATTACTGTAAGTACTTAAGCACCCATTACAATGCCTTCAACTCTTCCATCTGCGCCGTCATCGCCGTCAACTGCCCTTCTAGCTCAGCCAGTTTCGCCTTCTCAGCATCGACCACTTCTACAGGTGCTTTACTGACAAAGCCTTCATTACCAAGCTTACGCGCGATGCCTTCGGCTTGACCTTTCAACTTATCATATGACTTACCTAAGCGTGCCAGCTCAGCCGTAGGATCGATCAGACCTTTCATCGGTACGAGGACACGTAGCTGACCGACCATACTTGATGATGACAGTGGTACTTCATCACCTTCTTTGACAATCTCTAAGCTCTCGACCTTGGCAAGCGCTTTGAACTGGTTTTTGATACGTGACAGACGCGCATCTTCATCAGCAGAGATATTTTGTAGTAGCACTGGCAGACGTACCGCGTTGCCCAATTTCATCTCACCACGGATGTTACGGACGCTAGCGATCAGCTCCTGTAGCCACGCCATATCCGCCTCAACCTGCTCACTGATTTGGCTGGCATCGGTCTGTGGATAGTCAGCGACCACGATACTGTCGGTGTTTTTACGACCTAGTAATGGCGCGATGGTCTGCCAGATTTGCTCAGTCAGATACGGCATGATTGGATGAGTAAAGCGTAGCGCCGTCTCTAGCACGTGCAGCAGCACATAGCGGATTTGTGCTTTACGCTCATCAGACACTGAGTCATCATTTAGGCTAGCTTTGGCAAGCTCAACGTACCAATCACAGTACTCATTCCAGATGAACTCATAGATATCTTGGCTGACCATATCGAGACGATACTGAGCAAAATGCTGATGGATATCGGCAACGGTAGAGTTCAGACGACTCATGATCCATTTTTCTGGCAATTCCCATACGTCAGGATTCGCCGTTTGGTCGATAGGCTTAGCACTGCCTTCGCCATCGACACAGTTCATGAGTACAAAACGGCTGGCGTTCCAGATTTTATTACAGAAGTTACGATAGCCCTCAACACGCTTTAGATCAAAGTTGATATCGCGACCAGTACTGGCTAGTGAGGTAAAGGTAAAGCGCAGTGCATCCGTACCATACGCTGGGATGCCTTCTGGGAACTCTTTACGCGTTTGCTTCTCAATCTTGGCTGCGTCTTTTGGATTCATCATGTTGCTAGTGCGTTTTTCGACCAACGCTTCTAGCTCAATACCGTCGATTAGATCGATCGGATCTAAGACATTACCTTTTGATTTTGACATTTTTTGACCATTGCCATCACGTACCAGACCATGAACATACACGGTCTTAAATGGTACTTGCGGCGTGCCATCTTCGTTTTTCACGAAGTGCATGGTCATCATGATCATGCGCGCTACCCAAAAGAAAATAATGTCAAAACCTGTCACGAGAACGCTGGTTGGGTGAAAGGTGTCCATCACGCGTGGATCAGCGTTGACGTCTGCCCAGTCAAGCGTACTGAATGTCCATAGACCCGAGCTAAACCAAGTATCAAGCACGTCATTATCTTGGCGCAGTTTTACATCGTCGCTTAGGTTGTATTTAGTGCGTACTTCAGCTTCGTCACGGGCGACATATATTTCACCTGTCGCATCGTCATACCATGCAGGGATACGATGTCCCCACCACAACTGACGGCTGATGCACCAATCTTGTAGATCGGTCATCCACGCCATATACATGTTTTTGTACTGCGCAGGGACGAACTCAATGCTGCCGTCTTCTACTGCGTCAATCGCAGGCTTGGCAAGCTCTTTGACCGCGACATACCACTGATCGGTTAGCCACGGCTCAACGATCGTACCGCCACGCTCAGCACGCGGGGCTTTTAGTGCGTAGTCTTCGATATCTTCTAACCAGCCCTGCTCGCCTGCTTGCTCTACAAGGAACTTACGCGCAGCAAAACGCTCAAGTCCTGCATACTCGCTCGGTGTAGTCTCTAGCTCTGGCTCACGTGTTTGCAGATCAGGATAGACTTCCATCGCTGGTAGAATATTAGCACGCTCATCGAGAATATTAATCAATGGCAAGCTATGACGACGACCTAACTCATAATCGTTAAAATCATGCGCTGGGGTGATTTTGACACAACCCGTACCGAAGTCTTTTTCGACATAATCATCAGCGACGATAGGCACGACACGACCCGTGATTGGCAAGGTAATGGTTTTTCCGACCAAGTGTGCGTAGCGCTCATCGCTCGGATTGACGGCGACAGCGGTATCACCGAGTAATGTCTCAGGACGTGTGGTGGCGACGACCAGATAGTTTTTGCCATCTTGAGTAGTTAAGTCTGTATCTGTGAAATGATAGCGAAAATGCCACAAGCTACCTTTTTCGTCGTGGTTTTCTACTTCTAGGTCAGATAGCGCGGTTTGGAACTTAGGATCCCAGTTGACTAGACGCTTACCACGATAGATCAAACCATCGTCAAACAGACGAACGAACACTTCTTTTACTGCATTGGACAGACCATCATCCATGGTAAAGCGCTCACGCGACCAGTCAACCGAGCTACCCAAACGGCGAATCTGGCTAGTGATATTACCGCCCGACTCTTCTTTCCATTCCCATACTTTATCGATAAAGTCTGCACGCGTCATATCACGGCGCTTGATACCTTGCGCTTCCAGACGACGCTCAACAACCATTTGGGTTGCGATACCGGCATGATCCGTACCTGGTTGCCACAGCGTATTATCACCATCCATGCGGTGATAACGGGTGAGCGCATCCATAATAGCGTTGTTAAAACCGTGTCCCATGTGCAGCGAGCCTGTGACATTTGGCGGTGGCAGCGCGATAGAGAACGACTCGTCTTTGTCAAAAGTCGGCTGAAAATAACCGCTTTCTTCCCAGCCTTGATACATACCTGCTTCGACTTGTGCAGGGTTATAGGCGTTTTCTAATTGATTTAGTGCCGCTTGGATAGAGGCGGTTAGGTTGTGGTTACTCATAATGGCATTATCTTTTATTGATTGAATGTGATCAAAGTTAATTGAATTAAAGAGAATATAAAAATTAGGAAAATAATGAATAGAGTGATTTTAACGCAGATAGGCAGATTTTGTTAGATGGTAAGGCAATTTATAAAGACTGAAGGCGATTTATTACTCAAATTGTTAATCAATTAACAACAGCAATCAAAAGAATGGGAAATATAATAGAGATTACTTATGCAACAAAATCATTAGCCTATAACCAGCGAGCCAACCGTGTCCCAAGATACCGAGCATGACCATGATTCTCAGGCTAATCTATCAGACAGCGAGCGTCTGAGCGTGAACACCACCCCTCCTATGCCTAAAAATAATCATACGCTAGAAGCAAACAGCGATTCTTCTAAAAACATTGAGGTAGATAATGACGCAGACGACACTACAGACAGTCATGCAAACGAAACTTCAGATAGTGACGCAGACGAACCTATTAAAGCCACCGAAGACTTAGAAAATGACGACCTGCCAGAAGAAATTAGCGACGAAGACAAAGAAACCATTAAAAAGGTCGCCAGTGATGACAATCTAAGCCAAGCGAAAAGCTACGCCAGCATTTTAGTCGAGCAAGTTATCCACGCAAAAGAAACCTTTGAGCGTTCACTTGGCTCGTTATTTACCAGTGCCTTGACGGCTGGTCTAGAGATTGGCATCAGCTTTTTTATGATTTTATCAGCGTTTGCCCTACTTAATGACGTGATACCAAGTCGCTATGCCATGGTGCTGTCGTCACTGCTGTATCCGATCGGCTTTATTATCGTGGTGATTGGTCAGTCGTTATTATTTACGGAGCAGACTTCCCTCTTGAGCTTGCCTGTCTTAAATAAAATCGAGCCGCTACATAAACTCCTGCGGCTATGGGGTATCGTCATCGCTGGCAATATCGTTGGCGGCTGTATCTTTGCAGCATTAATGATTGGTTTAGGACTGCATATGCATCTGTTTACAGACCACGCTATCGACGTCTATGCCGAGCATATCCTAGGTTTTGAGTGGTGGGTTATCTTTGGCAGCGCTGTGCTGGCAGGCTGGATGATGGGCGTGGCTGCATGGCTGGTGACCTCTGCACGGGACACACTTAGCCGTATCGTACTGGTGACGCTTATCACTGGTAGCATTGGATTTTTAGGCTTGCATCATAGTATCGTGGGTAATATCGAGGTATTTTCAGCATTACTATATGGCAATACCGTCAGTCTCTGGCGCTACTTGGTATTTTTAGTCGTGGTATTGGTGGGTAATACGGTGGGCGGCGTGGTATTCGTCGCGGTACTCAAAAACCGTACGTTCTTGTTTGAAATTGAAAAAGTGAAAGAACAAGCCGCTGAGGCAAGAGCGAAAATGGACAGACGAAGATTTTAGACTTGAGCTAAACTGATTTGAGTTAAACTGATTTGAGTTAAACTGATTTGAGTTAAACTGATTTGAGTTAAACTGATTTGAGTTAAAACGAGCATTAAACGCAAAAGCCCATAACACGCTTCATTATACAAAGCGGGTTATGGGCTTAATTTATTGCACCATACACTGTTGATTTTTTTGCCAAGTATTGTCTCAACTGGCGCAACAGTGCGTTACTACGATTATCTTAAACCTCTTACATTCTACGTGCTGCCAATACACTGTTTTCTATCTCGGTTCTTTTGGCTTTATTGTGCTGGGCAGTAAATACTCTGACCATGATACCTGCGGTCAAGAACATGATTAGCGTATAAATGGCTGGCGTCATCGACATCTTATAGTTAGCCAATAGCGTCAGTGCCATAAACATTGAAAGCGTACTGTTTTGTAGGCCGACTTCCATAGTAATCGAGCGTCTTTGCGCAGGATTTAGACCGAACCATTTACTGGTGTAATAACCAAGCGCCATCGTCGATACGTTCAATATCAATGCCACAGGGCCAGTAGCGATTAACGCTTCAACGATGATGTCTCGTTGCACATAGCTTAAGAAAAGTACCAAGAAGCTCAAGAATATCACGCCAAAACGAGACACCATCACCTGTCCCTTATCTGCCGCGTTAGGCGCATAGCGTTTGATCAACATACCAATACTGACGGGTAAGATAGTCAGAGCAATTAGGCTGATCATGGTCTTGACCACTGGCAACTGAAACTCACTACCCGCACCCATGAAGTATACGAGCGAAAAACTAAGGACGATAGGAATAGTAAATACGGTAATGACACTGGCAATAGCGGTCATGGTGACCGAAAGTGCGACGTCACCTTTGGCTAAATAGGTAAATAGATTCGATGTCGTGCCACCAGGACACAGTACCAGCAACATAACCCCAACGGCATATTCTGGCGCGAGAGACATGGAGGTTGCCAAAGCAAAACCTACGAGCGGTAAGAATATTAGCTGATTGGTCAAGCCTATGGCGACTGCTTTAGGGTATTTGACGACTCTCTTAAAATCATTGGTAACTAAGGACAATCCCATTCCCATCATAATCAAAAAGATACTAATGGGAATGACTTTTGCATTTATAAACGTGACTAACTCAACACCTTCCATAACTACATCCTTGTAGATAGAGCCCTTACATGGGCAGGTTTATGACAACCTCGTCATGCTCAATCAGCCAATCCTGCTGATATCTTGGGTAAAAGCCACCGACGTTGTCAGCTCTTTATATGATACTTTTCCATACAGTCGTGTTTTTTAAACCGACAATTTTTGATAAAACTGGTTATTACGAACCGAGATAATAACGGAACGGTAAAATTCAGTATATCGTTGTAAAAGTGTATGGTTTTGATTTTTCTGACTACTCGTCAGTCAATTATAGGTTTTTACACTTGAAAATAACGTAGAAATGATTTAAGCGGGGATTTTATGATTTATAGCAGATGTAGGTTTAATATGGTCAATACTAATCACTGCCGTACCGTAGGCGATGGCTTCGACCATACTGCCTAATTGGTTGACATTGGTTACCTCAAGACGTAACCCGTAGATATGCGTGTAGCCTTTGGCTTTTGCCTCAGTCCGCATACGAACGATGGCTTCGCGGCGTGCACGATCTAGCAAAGTCTCATAGGTGGTTAAGTTTTTGCCAAAGACACTTAATACGCGAGCGATAATCATTTTGAAATAATCTTGAGCGATGACGACACTACCAAGTACCAGCTCGCCTTCACTACCCGCTGCTAACTTGGGACGGTATAGACGTTCGCTTGAGACAGTGATATCGCCCAATGCTTGCTCTGCTACTGTTAGCTGTGCCAAATGCTGACGCTCATGGCGTGACCCAAAGAACCAGCCAGCCGCGAATAAGAAGACAAACGGCCCATAGTTGATGAGCACTTGCGTGAGTGAGTCATTCATAGCACGTTTCTCATCATAAAAAGCATCGGTGCTTTTAGCATTATAGGATTTGGTATTGTAGTTTTTAGTATTGTAGGATTAACCAAAAGGGTTGAAACGCGGTAAATCATCGGGTGCGACTTGGGTCTGAGTACTCACATTTTGATTAGAATGGTTGTGACCGTCGCTTTGTGGGTTTTGATACTGCTGCTGTGATATCGGCGCAACCTTGACCGCTGTACCATAAACAAAAAGCTCTGACGCACCTTGGGCAATACTAGAAGTCGAAAAACGCAGACCGACCACCGCATCAGCACCGAGCGCCTCTGCTTTGACAATCATACGATCGATTGCTTCTTGACGTGACTCTTCTAATAGCTCGGTATAAGCCGTCAGCTCACCGCCAACGATGTTTTTTAACCCAGCAAACAGATCCTTACCTACGTGCTTTGAGCGTACCGTACTGCCGTACACTACATCTAGGCGTTCAGTGATTTGATAATTAGGTAAGTGCTCAAGATTAGAGAGTTGCACAGTCATAGGATGACCTTATCGGTGACTTATAAAATATATAGTAAATCAAAGCGCTGCGATACAGCATAGACAAAACAAGACAGAAACAGCACCGTTAGCAGCGCTGTTTCTTAGCATTACTAATCGTTGGTATGGAACAATAAGAACAGCTCAGTTAAATTGCCTTCGATGCTATTGGCCATCTGTACCATTTTGTCTTCGTCTTTACGCATCTCAGACAGCTCTGGATCTTCATCGTCGATACCGCTAAGTACGATCATTGGCAAGGTCAATACTGCGACATCTTCTGCCGTTTCTTGATCTTCAAACCAGTCGCTTGCTTCATCACCATACATGGCATCGACAAAACCGATTGACCAAGCAACGATGTCTGACTCGTCAGAGAAATCAACCGCCACTTCTTCGTTACCAGCATCTTCACCAAACGGTAATTCAATAGGCGTCTCGTTTTTTAGCTCAGCCATGATCGAATCGCGCCAGCGTTTGATGCCATCGATGACATTTTCTGGAATCTCACTTACATGACCTTCGAACAGGGCATCCATCCAGTTAGGCAATGGACGACCGATAACCGTCGCTGTCAAAAAACCATGCGCTGCGACACTATCTAGCACGAACTGGCTTTCTTGATTGTCCAAATAGTCCAGTAATTCATCAAAACTTAGTTGGTTACTCATAATTTGGTTTTCCTTAGCAGATAGATGTCATCAATCGCAGTGGGCGATCGGTTAAATGAAAGAGGACGAGTACTTAAGTAGAGACTAAAGGCTGCTTAATTAATCAAACTCAAGCAACCTCTATCAGGTAAGTATTATCGAGATGAACGGATTGCGAGCAACCCTAGAAAATTAGAAAAGTAGCAAATAGCAGGCAACCAATTTGATGGAATGAGTAATTTTAGTCACTAAAATAGTCACTGTCATTAAAGTAGCCACTAAAGCACTTTAGTCCACTGAAACGACTGATGCCGACAAATTAAAAATCGTCATCATCCCAATCATCGCCGTCTTCATCGAAGTTGTCTATGTCGTCTAGATCGTCTTTTAACTCTTTAGCCAAACGCTTTTCTTCTAGCAAATTATCGATTAGCCGACGTTTTTCAAGACTACTTAAACGTGTACGTACGCTCGTCTCAGCTTCTTCAACCATCTTTGCATCATCATCGTCGACAAAATCATCATCAAAATCGTCGTCAATATCAGCGTCACTCATGACAAACTCCTATCATTTTTAGGCAAGGGTATTAAGAATACATCAATATATATATGCCTTATAAAGTCTCTATTGAATGTTGTCAATCCTTTTTCGCAATATGGTACATTTCAACTCTACGATTAAGATAGTCCAGTAGGCTATATAACAGACAATTGTAATATAAATGACCAAATACAGTCGGCATTAAATGTGTCGCTCGTCCTCATCTTCAATCATCAGAACTGCATTGCGCACATCAGCCAAACGCTGAATCAATGAGTCGTTAGCCCCATCAAATATTGCACACTCACGCTCATAGACGGTAGTTGGACGCATGATGTTATGTACTTGTACGTGATTGCTGATTTGCTTGAGACCGGCATTTGGCAATAATATCAATAGCTGCTCTTTTTTGCCGATACTCTGGAGCAAGTGAGTCATTGGCTCTGACTGCGCATCATCACTCACGCCCGCTTTTGCTGGTAAGGCAAAACGTGATAGCTCAATATGCTTATCGTGGATAATTTTGTTGAGCATTAAATATAGCTTGGCAAGCATCACGCCTGCGAGCGCTACTTTTGCGTGGCTATTATCAGCCTTTAGTACCACACTTGCGCCATTATCTTCAAAGTGCGCTTCATTCATCGCACTCACACCCAACAGCAATGGCTGTCTTAGTAGCTCAGTCACGGCTTGATTGAGCAGCTGAGTGCAGAGTGCTAAATACGGAAGACGCTGCGCAGGTGCAAGGCGTTCAAGCATACTGAACTCATCATGGAATACGACTTGGACTTTGACGCTATCAACAGACCGTGTGGCAGACAGTTTAGACGTATGGCTGGCAGCTTGAGAAGCAACACCGTCTATATCCGCTACTGCGCTTTCGCTACCTTCACTCGCACTCGCTAGATTGTCAGTATCGCTACCTGCTTCTTGGTTTTGCTGAGTTCTAAGGTACTCGTTCACTTCATTATGTACATTAAATTTGCGCGCATTAGTCACTTCGTCATCTGTGACATTAGCCGTATTATCAGTCGCTACTTGACTGTCTGCTAAATGAGACGCTGATTGACCCGTTGACTGGCGCTCGAGTTCACGGTCGTAGCCGCGTTGATCGACTGGTCTATATTGGTCACGATACAGCTCTTGGATATCTCGACTCAATGCATTGATTTGCTCTTTGGTCGGACGAGCGAGGTAACCATAAATTAACCAAAGCAATAAATGTAGTAGCATGGTGCCGATGACAAACGGCCACTGCATGGCGATAATCTCGCCTTTGCTGACGTCTTTTAGGGTCAATGCCACGCTACCGATGACTGCATCGCCATTGGTGGCGATTTGACGAATGGTGTCACCTTGCTGCATCGGCGCATTGCCTACTGGCACCAAGATATCGTCGTTGTTGTCCTTAATCAGTATCCGTGTGACGTCTTGCTCGCTGGTATAGCGGTTGGCAATAACGCTTAAACTCACACGGTCTTTATTTTCTAAAGACAACCTTGCTTCATCAATCAGCTGGGCGACCATCTGCTCGCCTTTTAACGCACGACTATTGCTCAGCTGTTGATCAGTACTAATGACCAATAACAGCGTCTGCAAACAAAAACTAACCAGAAGAATAATGGCAAACAACCCTTGCCGCGGCGCTAAATACGTCATGATATGTTAAACTTTTTTGGAGAAAAGAAATTAAAAAACGAGGCTACTGCTCATTTTTTGGCTAATTTTTAAACAATTGTGATGCGCGCCAACTGTGATGCGCACATAGTGATAAAGCAGTACTGATTATTAATGACTATCAACACCATCAATATTATTGCCAGCTTCGCTATCTTTTGCAAAGGCATCGTTAATAAGAATGCACCGTCAATCAACAGCCAGCTTATCTCATCTACTATATCACCATAATAAGCCTTATAGCGTGAGCGCTTTATAAATTTATCATAATAACTTTATCGCATTCTCTATGGCTTCTTACGCCATAAAATCTGTTTTTTAGCATCATTGTTACTTTGCGCGTCATCTATAGGCGCTGCCCAGTAAAACTGTTATTATTCCTAATCTTATATGAGCATACAAGGGACAATTGAGCCATGCCAAAAAATACATCTTATTCGTTACCAAAAGACAGCAAAGCATGGCAACAAGCCGTTGATTCTATTGCGGCATTATTACCCGAAGATACCAATTTGCAAGACTTTGATGCGCTACAGTCGCTACCTGTTTTTGCGCTCATCGTCGTACTGCCGACTCAGGTATCTGCATTGGATATTCATCAGTACGTTCAGTCGTGGGTCGATGAACAGCCAAGTTGGCATCTAGTGACCGTTGCCGAAGATACTGACGCTAGCTTCGTCAATATCACGGTATCTGATACAGAGCCTACAGCATCGGACGCACAGCGCCTACCCTTTACCCATACTCAGGTCTACCGTTATCTGCTAGTACCAGTCACTGACACACTAATGCACCCTGGCAAAAAAACCGCAGCCGCTCACATCATTGATGATCAACTGACCGCTCGCCTGCGTCGTGACCTAACTGAAGAATATAACAATACACGCAGTGCAGATAGCACAGGCAACATAAACGTCGTGGACTGTCATATCCTGTCTGTCGGTCATATGCTGCGGACACACAAGCTTGCCTGCTTTGACATGGATTCAACTTTGATTGAGCAAGAAGTCATCGTAGAGCTGGCAAAAACGGCTGGGATTGGCGAAGAAGTCGAAGCCATCACTGAAGCAGCAATGCGCGGTGAAATTGATTTTGATGAATCGTTTGCTCAGCGTGTGGCCTTGCTAAAAGGCACTTCTACTGATGTGCTGGATGATATCTGTAGTCGTCTAACGTTATCGACTGGTGCGCGCACGACGATCAGTGCGCTAAAAGCATTGGGCTATCATACGGTGCTGGTCTCGGGCGGCTTTACTTATTTTGCCCGTTATATCGCGGAGCAGCTGGGTATCGATGAAGTGCATGCCAATGCTCTAGATATCGAGGAAGGTGAAGTTACTGGTCATGTACAGTGGCCTATTGTCAACGGTGCCAAAAAAGCTGCTATCGTTGAGCATACCGCTGAGCGCTTAGGTATTGAGATGTCACAAGTGGTCTGTGTCGGTGACGGTGCTAATGATTTACCGATGATGGCGCTGGCCGATCTGGGTGTGGCCTATCATGCCAAACCAATCGTTCAAGCACGTGCTGATGCCGCTATCAACGTGACAGGACTTGAAGGTACTCTGTACGCTCTTGGCTATCCAGCACTAGCGCCTACTGAGTAATTGCAGAACGCTTTATGCCATTCAATAAGCTAGGTTAATGTTTTGTCATTAATCTGGCTTTTATGCTCTAAGGCGTGGTTTAAACAAGAAAAGTAGCGTAGATAGTATCGGTATATTAACTAGCTATTTGACGATGTCTGACAAGGTTTATCCATTTTTAGTTCAGTCAAATGACTATCAAATGAATGGAAGACATGCCTTAGTACGTGATGATAATTAATAAAATCTGCTATGCACACTGATGTTTAGCTAACGCCTGTTTTTAGCTAATACTTACTTTTAGATGCTACTTATTTTTAGATAACACTTATTTTTAAATGATAGAGGAATGCTCATGACGGCATCACAATCTTCGCGGCCAACTCAGCCGTCAGCGCCAACGCCAACGCCAACGCCAACGCCACTAAAGCAAGATACAGTACCTGTACGTACCGATAGCCCAAAACAGCTGGTAGGTATCTATGTCAGAGGTATGGCCATGGGAGCAGCTGATATTGTGCCTGGCGTCTCTGGCGGCACTATTGCGCTGATTGCAGGGATTTACGAGCGCTTGATTAACGCACTTGGCAGTATCGGCCCCAATCTTTGGACGATATTTCGACAAGAAGGTGGCATCAAAGGATTCGCGGCGATTTGGCGACAAGTAGACGCGACGTTTCTATTGTGTTTGCTACTGGGTATTGCCACTAGCTTTGCAACCTTAGCCGGTATCATTAAGCATTTATTGGACAACCAACCATTGTTTATTTGGTCGTTCTTTTTTGGATTGGTCGTCGCAACGGTATTTATCTTACTTAGTGAAATTAAGCGCTGGAATATAGGACGTGTCGCACTGTTCGCGACTGGGCTTATTGCCGCCATAGTCATCAGTAGTATGCCGTTGCTTACGACCACGCCTAGCTTACCGTATCTGTTTTTTGCAGGGGCAATTGCTATTTGTGCCATGATCCTACCAGGGATATCAGGGTCGTTTATTTTGCTATTGCTAGGCGCTTACGATGCAGTATTAGAAGCGGTCGATACGATGAATCTGAGTGCCATTTTCACAGTCATTGCGGGTATGGCGACTGGGCTATTGCTATTCACGCGCGCACTCAAGTGGCTACTATCACATTATTACCAAGCTACCTTAGCATTACTTACAGGCTTTATCGCAGGCTCTCTAATAAAAGTTTGGCCATGGAAAGTAGATGCGCTAGGCTCACTAAATACTGAAGCTGTTCATAATGTCATGCCGTGGCAATACCCTACTGGCGCACAGTGGTCAACGACAGTAGGACTTATGCTACTCGGTGCTATTCTAGTTTCGCTGTTATCTTGGTGGGGTAACCGTACCAATCGAGGCTAAGTATTTAGCAAACTGTCAATCCTGTTTGCTAGTTTGGCTCGGTCTGCTAGCTAACAGACGTCGTTCTAAACTAGCAAAACCATTTCTATATTCCTCAAAATAAGCGCCATTCCTCACGGCGCTTAGCCCAACATCTAGCAATCAAATATCGCAAAACAAGCCAAAAAACCAAACGTCAACGGTTGTCGCAAAGTCGCCTGCACCCTCTTCAGCTTTACTCAATAACCTCTCATAATAGTCTCATTGGAATTCACCTTATGAATAGCGAGATGAATGATGTTAATGACTATATTTTCTTTTATCGGTGTAGAGGCATGGAGCGGCGCAGCATGGCTGGGTTATGGGCTGCTAGTCAGTTTAGTAGTGGTGCTCGCCTTGTCGTCATATCGTTGGCTACTGCTATATCTGTTTGGCGGTATGGCTTACTGGTTTACCGTTGAGTTGATTCAAAATATATTAGCCAATCGCCCTATGTTGATGGAGCTATCATCCTGGCATCGCTATATCATCGCTATGGGCATCAGTTGGTTACCGTTGGCAGCTTGGGTATTGTATCGGGCATTGCGCTATGATGACGTGAGTCAGACAGTTAGTCAGCAACGTGAGCTAGAAGCCGCACGCTATATCGAACACACTCCTGTCTACGATGATAACTATCAGCCACGTTTCCGTTAAAACCGTCCTATTTATACCTCTGCTTGTCTATATCAATACCTTACTTACGTCAGTGACATTGAATGTTACAAGATACTTAACGCTCTCTACTTAACTCCTAAAGAGTTGACACCCTGTGATAGTTTATAATCCAGTTATATATTTGTCATAAAAACTGGTATAAAGTACGCTTTATTTTTATGCCTCATTTCTTTAGGAGTTCTGCTATGTTTACTGTTCCTGTATTAGATATCAAATCTGATCCATTAGATGCTTTATTGGCTGTCGTTGGCTATCGTTTGTCTATGTTAGCTGATAGCGATAACGAAGATGTAAAAGCGTTATTCGCTGATCGCCAAGTTACAATTGAGTTTGCTAGTACTGAGTCTGATATCGCCCGTTCTTTTAGCTTTGATAATGGACAGTTCAGTCAACAAAGCGGCCATGCAAAAGAAGCCGATTTGACCATCACTTTCAAAGACTCTATGACTGGCGTTAGACTGCTAACCAAAGGTAGCTTGCCTGCTTTTATGACTGCTGTACAAGAAGGTAACTTGAGCATCGAAGGCGACTATAGCTTAATGATGTGGTTCAACAAACTTGCTAAGCATATCGTTCCAGCTATCCCAGAAGAGTGCAAACCATATATCCAAAAAGCCAAACCTTACGCTTATAAAGCACAGAAATTTGCTGAGCATTGGGTTGGTATTGCTAAGCACAAACTTGGTAAATAAAAAGAATGGTGCACTGAGCGGTAGTCATTGGTAGAATGGATGATATAGAACTAAATAGCCAAACGTATAGTTACTATTTATGTGCGCTACTGTGACAATTATACATACTGTCTAGCAGTGTTCTGATTTTCTAAAAAGGTTGCGGTATACTATACGGCAACCTTTTTTGTTACCTTATAAATGACAATAGATAAAAACATTGGTTTTATTTAATACCCTCTCATTCTTATAAAAGGACTTACCTTATGGCAGGATTGCTTAGCATTTCCGAACCTGACGTCACCCAGCCAACTGATGTAGCCACTCAGCCAGATACGACCAACAGTGATTTTTTGGCCAATCTAGCCACAGACGCGACTCAAACTGATAGTAAAGTAGCTACGACATATAGCCGTGAAGAAATCGCGCAACTGTTTGATTTACCTCTAATGGACTTGTTATTACAAGCACAGACTATTCATAGAAAGCATTTCACTGCCAATGAAGTACAAATTAGCACGCTACTCTCTATCAAAACGGGCAACTGCCCTGAAGATTGCGGCTACTGCTCACAGTCAGGTCATCATCGCGACACCACCAAACTACAAGCAGAAAAACGCATAGAAGTTGATAAAGTCATCGCAGCGGCCAAACGTGCCAAAAACAGTGGCTCATCACGCTTCTGCATGGGTGCCGCGTGGAAACATCCAAGTGCCAAAGACATGCCCTATGTGGTTGAGCTGATTAAAGAAGTAAAAGCATTGGGACTTGAAACTTGTATGACACTGGGTATGCTTGATACCAATCAAGCAACACAGTTGGCCGATGCAGGGTTAGATTACTACAACCATAACCTAGATACTTCGCGCAGTTACTATGAACAAGTCGTTAGCACGCGCAGCTATGATGAGCGTTTAGACACGATAGAAAACGTGCGTAACTCTGGCATTAATGTCTGTAGTGGTAATATCGTTGGTATGGGCGAAAGCCGTGATGACCGCATCGACTGGGTACTTGAGCTGCTAAAAATGCCAAAAGCGCCTGAATCAATTCCAGTCAACTTACTGGTGCCTATTGCAGGTACACCAATTGGTGACAAAGTATTAGCCGAAGGTCAGCTGTCTGTACTTGAGTGGATTCGTACTATTGCGGTCGCTCGTATTTGCTGCCCGACTAGCTACGTGCGCCTATCTGCTGGTCGCGAAAGTCTATCTGATTCTGAGCAAGCGTTGGCATTTATGGCAGGTGCTAACTCATTCTTTTATGGTGACAAGCTTCTTACCACTGGTAATGCAAGTCAATCAGGCGACGATAGACTCATGCGTGAGCTTGGCCTAACCAAACAGTTTGCCGCACCAAGAGCGCCTAAAGTACTGCCTGTTATGGATGCGATGAATGGTCATCAAACACAAGTTGTATTGGCAGATTAAGCCAAAGCTAAAAAATACAAGTTAAGCAAGAGAAACTATGATGGCAGATTATTTTAACTGGATTAAAGCGGCGCACATTATCTCGATGGTCTGCTGGTTTGCGGCGATATTCTATTTGCCGCGCCTGTTTGTCTATCATGCGATGAGTGACGATAGCATCAGCCATGAGCGCTTTGCCATTATGGAGCGCAAGCTATATCGCGGTATCATGACCCCATCGATGATAGCTACATGGATTTTTGGTCTATGGATGTTAGGACTGGGCTGGGATGTCTATAAAACCCAAGGCTGGCTACACGTCAAATTGCTATTAGTAGTGCTGCTGTCAGGCTATCATGGCGCTTGCGGCTTTTATCGTAAAAAGCTAATTGATAATCCACATTATAAAACGCATAAATTCTGGCGCTGGTTTAATGAAGTGCCTGTCTTTGCCTTAGTGATTATTGTGATTCTAGTTGTGGTAAAACCGTTTTAGGTTCAGAAAAACCAATTAAACATGCAAAATAAAAGCGTCCGTAACTTCAATGAGTTGCGGACGCTTTTTTATTCACTTATAGAACATGTTGTCAAACTGGAAATATCAAACACTAAACACTAGGGCGCATAATTTGATAAACATTGCTTAGGTCATAAACGCGATAACGAGCTGGTTCACGGCGATTTTCGCCAGCATAGCTCAGTATCAAAGCTTGCTTGGCACTTTCATCGACCCAACCGACAAACAGTCCACTATGCTCGACGCCATTGTAACCATGATTGATATAATAGAGCCAATCGCCTGCTTCAATCTCACTGCTACTAGCATAGGGCCCTTGCGCATAAGTGCCTTTGTGTATGGTATTACGCGATACCCCTGCCCGATTGAATACAGCATTTAGATAGTCCCAGCAGCCACCTTGAATAATTGTGCGCTCGTTAAGTGCCATTTTGCGGGCGGTACTGACCACCTCACGTGCTGCCATACTACTCTGCGTCTCGGCATTGCTCAATAGCGGTAGATACTCGCTATCGACATTGTCATAGTTGCCTGATAAAAACGCTGGTAAGACTATAGGTGCTGAACGCTGTACCTCAGGATAACGATAGGACGTATTCGTCGTTGGTTGAATAGATTTTTGAGCAATAAGCATGCTCATACTATCTGCATGGGCTTGTCCTACCATGCCGCAGGTAAATAATAATAAGCCGCACGACGCGGCGACTGACGGTATAGACAAACGCGACATGACTAACTCCTTGTCAACTAAATCTCAATGACAGTATCAATAATAAGAAGGGTAAATTTTATAATCCTACTTATAAACCATTTGCGCACAAATCTGCAAGCACTATTCGCCTGCGATAGGTGATAGACGGTATAAATATACTGATGGATAACAATATTGGAGAGGCACGTCGAGTGAAATTTAAAATGACACTTAAGTTAGAAGTTTAGATAATACGAAGATAATAGCTATGCTTTGGTAAAGTATGAAATTAAGAAAAGATATTAATTACTCTTCATTTTTATATTTACATGACGTTTCGTTAGCGCTTGCCCTTCTAAGATAGCTTTCGCAGCTTTTGCTTCTTGAGCACTCTCGAAACCAGTAATATGATATTTGCGAACGTCACTGCTATCGACAATCTGTAATTGCTCGCCAATCAACGTTATTTTATCGCCATCCGTTAAATGAATATGCTCACGCTTACCTAGGTTGTCATGGACCAACTCGCCAGCCCTTACCCACAATGTACCGCTACTAATCATACCGCTCATAGCCTTTTTATGCTGTTGGCGCTTTTTATTGAAAATAAAGCTACCAATGATAAGCAGTGCAAGCGCACCGATGGCTAGACGCTCAGGCAATAGGCTCATCGCCATGGCGACTGCGACAGCCCCTACCAATAATGCCGAACCAAACCAAAACATGCCATTATCAGCAGCATTTGATTGCCCTTGTAAGGTGATTTTGGCGCCATCATCAGTCAGCTTTAGCATGTGTTGTTACCTATTACGTAATGTACGAATATTTTCTATTAAAAAACTGCCTATTAGAAGCTAACAGGCAGTTATTGACACTAAAAACAAAGACAGTGTGTTGTATTTAAACGCTAGTCTACCAACCAAGCGCCGTCTGTTGCATTTTAATCAATTCAGCAATGCCTTTTTCAGCTAACGACAGCATAGCATCTGCTTGTTCACGAGTGAACGGCTTTTCTTCAGCAGTACCTTGTAGCTCAATGTACTCGCCTTTTTGGGTCATCACAACGTTCAAATCGGTATCGCAGCTAGAGTCTTCTTCGTAGTTCAGATCAAGATACGCTTCGCCATCTTTCATACCAACAGAAACCGCAGCAACCAGTCCGATTAGCGGATCTGCTTTGAGTTTCTTGGCTTTTTGGATACTCTCTAGCGCATCGATAAGCGCAATTGCAGCACCAGTGATACTAGCCGTACGAGTACCACCATCCGCTTGCAACACATCGCAATCAAGATAGATGGTGTTTTCACCAAGTTTACTCAGATCAATCATGGCACGTAAGCTACGACCGATCAAACGCTGAATCTCTTGCGTACGACCTGACTGCTTGCCGCGAGCCGCTTCACGCTGATTGCGCGTGTTGGTCGCACGTGGCAACATACCATACTCAGCTGTGATCCAACCTTTGCCTTTACCCTTGAGCCAGCGCGGTACACCAGATTCTACACTGGCAGTACATAGTACTTTGGTATCGCCAAAACTTACCAGTACTGACCCTTCAGCATGCTTCGTATAATGGCGCTCAAAGCTGATCGAGCGAAGTTGGTCAAGCTCACGATTGTCAATACGCATAAAAATTCCTAGTACAATGTTATAAAAGCAGTGTCATAAAAATACCTATCAGTCGTTAGTAAACACATTGATAGGTATGTAGTCGACTAAAATCTTAAGATATCCTAACGTGACAACGGCGCAATAGCAAGATTCGCTCCTGCCATTACGCCACCGTTATCATCAGAATGTCAGATATAAACTATTCTAACCCTTCCATCTTACGCAATTCCTTACGTAGGATTTTGCCAACGTTCGACTTTGGTAATTCGTCAACGAACTGTATATGACGTGGGCGCTTATAGCCAGTCAGTTGTTTTTTGCCATATTCTAGTAGCTCTTTTTCAGTCACGTTGCCTTTTTTGACCACAAACAGTTTTGGTTCTTCGCCGCGATCATCGTTCGGAACACCAATAGCACCGCATTCTACGACTGCTGGATGCTCACTCATCGCCTCTTCAATTTCGTTTGGATAGACGTTAAAACCAGACACCAAAATCATGTCTTTTTTGCGATCGACAATTTTGATAAAGCCTTTTTCGTCCATGATGCCGATATCGCCCGTTTTTAAGTAGCCACTAGCTGTAAATGATTCAGCAGTTTCTTTCGGACGATTCTGATAACCAATCATAACCTGTGGGCCTTTTACGCAGATTTCACCGCGATCACCCATGGCTACTATATTTTCGTCATCATCAATGAGTACGATATCGGTGCTAGGCGCAGGAATACCGATTTTTCCGGTAAATTCCGCAATAGTCATTGGATTGAAAGCCACTACAGGTGAGGTCTCAGACAAGCCATAACCTTCAACGATAGGCAGGCCAGTGATTTTATGCCACTCTTTGGCTACGCTAGGCAATACTGACATACCGCCGCCGATAGACGCTTTTAGGTTAGAAAAGTCCAAGTCAGCAAAGTTATCTTTGTGTACTAAGCCATTAAACAAGGTGTTTACAGCAGGGATAAACGCTGGCTTGTACTTGGCCATCTCTTTGATGAGCCCATCAAGATCGCGCGGATTCGGAATGAGTAGCGAGGCATAACCTTGATACATACTACACATACCGCAGACCATAAATGAGAATACGTGATATAGCGGCAGTGCAGTCAAAATCACATCTCTACCATCTATATCATCATCAAATGCACTGTTCATCAGCGCACTGACCTGTAACATGTTGGCGACTAGATTACCGTGAGACAGCATCGCGCCTTTCGCTACTCCTGTCGTACCACCAGTATATTGCAGTAGCGCCACATCGCTTAAGTTCAACTCAGGGCGTTGGTATTTGCTTGCTGACTCAGCATTTAAGGCATGCTTGAAGCTCACACTATTCGGTATGCTATAAGCAGGAATCATCTTTTTGACATGACGAGCCACAAGATTAACCACAGCTCCTTTAATCGTACCTAACATATCACCAATGGTACACACGACTACATGCTCTACCTGACCTTTGTCTTCGGCCTCTTGATACGTTTTGGCAAAGTTTTCAACGATAAATAGCGCTTTAGCACCACTGTCATGCAACTGATGTGACAGTTCACGACTGGTGTATAGAGGATTTACATTGACCAACACCATCCCTGCTCGAATGATACCCAAAGCGACCACTGGATATTGCAAGACGTTGGGCATCATGACCCCAACTTTATCGCCTGCGACCAGTCCTATTGACTGCAAATAGCTAGCAATCTGGCGGCTATATAGATCTAATTGCTTAAAAGTAATCGATGAGCCCATACAGATATAGGCAGGTTTTTGGCCATAACGGCTAAAATTACGCTCGAACACATTAAGTAAAGAGGTATTGTCTTCTGGCATCTCGATAGTAGCATCGATGCTATAGCGCTCATAAGCGCTCAGCCACGGACTATCACTGTCGATGGTCGGCATAGTAGGAAACGCATTGCTTTGATAAACGTCGTTGGTAGTATTGGCTTTATCATCAGTTGCAGCGCTATTATCTGTCGTTTTTTTATTAATATTATCCGTCATAATTTTCCCTAAATGTTACTGTTAAAAACATTGAATATGCTAATGGAAACACCATTTTTTATGATTATCGCTGACAGCAGAAGCTTATGAATAAGAAATAGATAAGTATGATCGGGTTTGTCATTCATAAGCTTTGCAAATTAAAGTGTGTTACTGGGTCTATGATAAATAATACTACCACTCAGCACGACCAAGTCGAAAACGATATTTACTACCATGATTTTGCCTGTTACCTTGAGCAAAACCAGTACGATTTTTTGGATAAAAACAAAAATACGTCGATGGGCACTATAGCAGTTTTAATAGATATTCTCTATTAATAGTAGCTGTCATCCGCAAATGTCAAAAGCGATAAAGACAAAAAAAAGCGATAAAGACAAAAAAATGATAAGACAGCATGGTTGCAGCCTTATCATTTTTGGTTACTACAGTATCTAATCGAGCGACACTTTCACATGTGTCTTTGGTTAATACACACATCTATCAAACAACTCTCTAGGTGCGTGTATCAGCAAATTAACCGTGGTTTTTTTCTTCGAGTACGCGTAAGTCTTTATGTAAGATTTTGCCGACGTTTGATTTTGGCAACTCATCGATAAACTCAACATGGCGCGGACGTTTATAGCCTGTGAGATTCTCTACCGCATAATCCAATACTTCTTGCTTGGTCAAGCTTGTATCGTTACGGACAACAAAAATCTTTGGTATCTCGCCGCTCTTTTCATCTTCGATACCGATAACGCCGCACTCCAAGATTTTTGGATGACCAGACATGACTTCTTCGACTTCGTTTGGATAGACATTAAAGCCTGAAACCAAGATCATGTTCTTTTTGCGATCAACAATAGTGACATAGCCGTCTTCGTCCATAATACCGATATCACCAGTTAAAAAATAACCATCTGGCGTCATCACTTCATTGGTCGCATCTTCGCGCTGCCAGTAACCTTTCATCACCTGTGGACCACGAACCCCAATCTCACCGCGCGCGCCGATCTCGACTTCATTGCCTTCTTCATCGATGATAGCAATTTCAGTACCTGGCATGGGAACGCCGATGGTGCCACTAAACTCTGTGCTGCTCAGCGGATTGGCAGTAGCCACGGGTGACGTCTCAGACAAGCCATAACCTTGTAGGATAATGTTGCCCGTGATTTCGCGCCATTTCTCAGCGGTAGCGCTCACAACTGCCATACCGCCGCCCATCGACATCTGCAACTTGCTATGATCCATGGCTTTAAACTCTTCGTTGTTAGCCAGTGCATTGAACAAGGTGTTGACCGCTGGGAAGAAGGCGGGTGGATTGCCTTTATATGCTTTCATTAAGCTATCAAGGTCGCGAGGGTTTGGCACTAGTAAGCAGACGCAGCCACGATAGATCCCAAACATACCGCAAACGGTAAACGAGAAAATATGGTATAGCGGCAGGGCGGTCAGAATAACAGCCTGCTCGCCTTTGGCATCGAACTCATCAAAAGCACTACCTAAGAAGGTGTTGCTCTGTACTAAGTTGGCAATGAGGTTTTTGTGCGTGAGCATCGCGCCTTTAGCCACGCCTGTTGTACCACCTGTGTATTGTAGGACAGCAACATCATTGAGCATAATGTCATTAGGACGCTTGTATTTACGCGCAGGACTTTTTTTCAGCATGTTCTTAAAGCTGATGCTTTTAGCGATACTATAATCAGGTACCATCTTTTTGACATGGCGTACGACAGTATTGACCATAAAGCCTTTGAGCGTACCCATCATGTCGCCCATACCAGTGATGACGACATTATCAACCACATCACGGCCGATATCTTGATAAGTTTTAGCGAAGTTTTCGACCATGATTAGTGCTTTGGCATCAGAATCTGTAAGTTGATGCTCAAGCTCTTTGGTGGTGTATAAAGGGTTGACGTTGACCAGGGTCAAACCTGCACGCAAGACACCAATGACAGATACTGGCAGTTGCAAAATGTTTGGCATCATGACTGCGACTTTATCGCCTTTGGTCAAGCCAAGCGACTGCAAATAAACAGCGACTTGCTTGCTTTGCTCATCAACTTCTTTAAAAGTAATACTAGCGCCCATACAGACATAAGCGGTCTTACTGCCATATTTAGCAAAACTTTGCTCAAAGATATCAATAAGCGAAGTGTTATCAGCTGGCATATCGATATCATAAGTCATGCCAAGCTTTTCATACGTTTTTAGCCAAACTTTATCGTCACGACGGGTTAAGTTTCCTTGATTTTCCATAATCTTTTCTCTCCTAGTAATAATACATTACCGTCAACCCACGCCAATCACAGTGTGATAAATATACAAAACGTCAGAGTCTTGCCTATCGTTATGATAAAAAGCAAGGCTGCGACATATTTGTATAGTGCTGAGCGAACAATATAGCGGTAAATAGCCCTTTGTTCATTAACATACACACTTTATACATAGTACTCAATACAAAAGATTGCTACACCAGTTCTCAAATAGGCTTGACGCTAAATTTCCCTATATATATCAATATTTTAGTATAAAAATACCAGTCATACCATTAGAAAATATGACCCTTGACTTTTGCTCCCTAATGACCATCCCGACACGATATCTGTTCACTATCGGCTATTTTTTAGCGCACTCGCCAGCTCAGTCAACGTCACAAAATTGCGACGCGTACCATCAGTATCACTACTTGGTCTATCTGCGATACTACTTTTTGCAAGTTTAGTGCTATCACTGTACTGCCAGTCATTAATATAATCGCTTTGAGTCAAGCGTTGACCGAATCCTGCTACTGCCATCGCAAACTGAGTATCGATACTGGCTTTGTTTAAAGCGTGGCTAGCTTTATTAATCGGTTGGCTAATCAGTTTGGAGCTATCACCTGTCGGTGCTTTATAACGAATTTTTAGATAGCCAAGCTCATTAGAGTTCTTTTTATTATTCGAACTAATAGTGGCATTGCTGTCAGCATATCGACGATCGCTATATAACCCTTTTTGACCTTTTGGTGTCACTTCAAACAAAGCTATCACTGCCTTACCTGCCCCAAGCTCACCTGCATCAATTTTGTCATTATTGAAATCTTCTTCAGCCAGTACGCGATTTTCATAACCAATCAAGCGCCACTCACTCACCACATCAGGATTAAACTCAACTTGGACTTTTACGTCTTTAGCGACGGTGTTAAATGTCGCAGCTAACTCATCCCCAAAGACTTTTTTTGCTTCAGTTAAGCTGTCAATATAGCTGTAATTTCCATTGCCGTTGTCCGCCATCTGTTCCATCATGTGATCATTCAGATTACCGCGACCAAAGCCAACGGTAGACAAAGAGATACTGCGATCGCGATTGGCTTTGACCAAATCAAGCATATCATCGACATCACTAATACCAACGTTAAAATCGCCATCCGTCAGCATCATGATTCGATTGATACCGTTATTTTTCAGTCCCTGCTCAGCTTGTCTGTAGGCCAATTTCAGAGCATCTTCCCCATTGGTTGAGCCTGAGGCATTTAATCCCTCGATTGCAGCCAATATTTTTGCTTTTTGGTCACCATTGGTCGCAGGCAATGCCACACTAGTACTACCTGAGTAGGTCACGATACTAATGCTGTCTTGGACACGCATTTGCTCCGTCAACAGCTTAAGCGAAGACTGTGCCAGTGGCAGCTTATCGCGTGACGACATAGACCCTGACACATCTACTAAAAATACGAGATTGGCAGGTGGCATAGATTGCTTATCCGTTTTTTGCGACCAGCTACTATCAACGGCTTTGATACCAACTTTGACGATTTTATTATCCTGATCTGCTCTATCCCAAGGTGAGTCCACTACCTCAGTTGATATAACAAACGGGGCACTACCTAAGCGTTTGCCATCATCAAATTGATAGTTAAAATAATTAATCAATTCCTCTACCCGTACCGCATTAACAGGTGGTAGTTGACCTTCGTTTAGATAGCGGCGCACATTGGCGTAACTGCCCGTATCGGTATCGATAGACAAAGTGGATACCGCCATATCCGTAGTTCGATGTACAGGATTGGCTGCGTTTTTTTGATAGTTGTCTTTTGCCTCTGGCGTGACTATGATGCTCGGTGATGGGCGTACGATACCTGTCTGTGCCGCAGAACGTATCATCATCTGTTGGCTTATAACTGATGGCCTAACACTGGGTGACGCCATGATAGACTCTGACACCACTGCTGCATCTTGATTGACTGTGCTGCTTGTCTCGGCTGGTAGCGTTTTGCTCATTTGTGAAGTGCTACAAGCTGTCAATCCTAGACTGGCTACAGCAGTAATCAACAGCACATTTCTAGTAGCGTTTTTCCCTAGGTGCTTACTTTCGTTTTTTAGTATGGTAGAGGCTGAAATTTTAGATAAAAGGTCAAATGACATAACAGAAATTCCTTATTGTAAGATAATTCAGTAGCGACTTGTCCGTGTCAATATATGGTTAATGCTATCTAAATAGGCAAATCAGCCGCCTTATTTAATCTATTAACTGTCATACTTTCAGTTATTAATTTTGCATTAGAACTATTTTGAACCTACTGTTTTTGGACTAATAATAGATAAGATCTCTTAAATAAAAAGAATTCAACCTTAAGACATTTATTAACCATATAAAAAACAAATATTAGATTTACTATACTTAACTTAATCTATAAAAGCTATGAATCACCACATTATAACAGACCCTTATAAGCGCTTATTTTAAGCACGTCACGAGATGTCGTATATTCTGACATACGTCTTTTTAATTGGCGCAATATCCTTTACGATAGCACTATCCTATTTGTATGCTTGAACCAATTATCTATACCTATTAAAACTGATAAGTGAATCCTATTTTATGTCTGATGTTATTGATCATACGATCGCCCCAATTATTTCCAATGAGCCGATGGATACTCGTTCAGTCGCAGAGTTCACTGAGCAGGCCTACCTCAACTATGCCATGTACGTCATCATGGATCGGGCGTTGCCAAATATCGCTGACGGTCTAAAACCTGTCCAGCGTCGCATCGTCTATGCCATGAGCGAGCTTGGGCTAAAGTCATCTGCTAAGGCCAAGAAATCCGCGCGTACGGTCGGTGACGTATTGGGTAAATACCATCCGCATGGTGACAGCGCTTGTTATGAAGCCATGGTACTGATGGCACAGCCGTTCAGTTATCGCTATCCGCTTATCACTGGTCAAGGTAACTGGGGTAGCCCAGATGATCCAAAATCCTTTGCGGCGATGCGTTATACCGAAGCTAAAATGTCGGCTTATGCCAATACGTTGCTAGCAGAATTGGGTCAAGGTACAGTCGACTGGCAAGATAACTTTGATGGTACGATGCAAGAACCAACGACCTTACCTGCCCGCTTACCTAACATCTTATTAAACGGTACGACAGGTATCGCGGTTGGTATGGCAACTGATATTCCACCGCATAATCTCAATGAAGTGGTACGCGCGGCCATTCGTTTGCTCAAAAACCCAGAGCTGTCGATCAAGCAGCTTACCCAATCGATACCAGCACCTGATCTGCCAACGCCAGCGGAAATCATCACTAGTAAAAAAGATTTGCAAGCGATGTACGAGACTGGACGCGGCAGTTATAAGATGCGCGCCACCTTTCATGTTGACTCTAAAGAAAAGAATCTCGTCATCATTGATGCACTTCCTTACCAAGTTTCAGGCAACAAAATTCAAGAGCAAATTGCCAAGCTTATGACCGATAAAAAGCTGCCTTGGGTGACGGATATTCATGATGAATCAGATCACGAAAATGCCTGCCGTATCGTCCTTGAGTTGCGCTCAACGCGAGTCGATGTCGATCGTGTCATGAGTCACCTATTTGCTAGTACTGACCTGGAAAGCAATTACCGCGTCAATATGAATATGATTGGCTTAAATGGTAAGCCGCAGGTGAAAAACCTAAAGGAAGTCTTGGAAGAATGGTTAATCTGTCGCCGCTCGGTGGTCACGCGCCGTTTGCAATATCGCCTCGATAAAATCGATAAACGCTTGCATATCTTGGCGGGCTTGCTGATTGCTTATCTGAATATTGATGAAGTGATTCGTATCATTCGTGAAGAGGACGATCCAAAAGCAACCTTGATGCAGGATTATGACCTGACTGACATTCAAGCCAATGCTATCTTAGATATTCGTTTGCGTCAGTTGGCAAAATTAGAAGAGATTGAGCTGCGCCGCGAGCAAGATGAACTCGCTGCCGAACGTGCCACCATTCAAGAGTACTTAGACAATCCAGACAATCTAACCAATCTGATGATCGATGAGCTTACCGCCGATATGAAAGAACATGGCAATGAGCGTGTGTCGCCATTAGCAGAACGCGAAGAAGCACATGCATTAAAAGAGTCAGATCTCGTACCGAGTGAGCCGGTCACTGCCATCTTATCAAAGGCAGGTTGGATTCGTGCCGCCAAGGGCCATGATGTCGATGCTGCTGGTATGAGTTACCGCTCAGGTGACAGCTATCAAGCGCACGTGCGCGGCAAATCTAACGAGCGAATCTACGTGCTCGACAGCACTGGACGCAGTTACAGTATCGATGCGCATAATTTAGCGTCTGCGCGTGGTCAAGGTGATCCGCTAACCAGTGTGTTAAAGCCGCCAGCAGGCGCTAGCTTTGAGCAGCTATTAACGGGTGATAACGAGCAACGCATTATCCTTGCCAGCTCAGCAGGTTATGGTTTTATCAATACCATTGGTAATCTCGATAGCAACCAAAAAGCTGGTAAAAACGTTATTAACCTAGCAACTGATAGTCGCTTGCTCCCTGTTGCACGTATCGACGTACCAGTAGAGACGGCCGCCAATGCCGAAGGTGAAAATAGCAATATACGCGTGACACCTGATCATGTTGCCGTTGCAACCAATGCAGGGTATCTACTGATATTTGCCCTCGATGATTTGCCTGAACAAGCTCGCGGTAAAGGGAACAAACTTATTAAGTTGAAAGACGGTGAAGAGGTACTCGCTATCACACCACTTAGTCAGCAAGACAGCCTTGTTATCACTGCTGGCAAACGCCATGTGACACTCAAGCCAAATGATTTGGCTAACTATACGGGTGTTCGCGGTAATCGTGGTGGTCAGTTGCCAAGAGGCTTTCAGAATGTGACGAGTGTTGAAGTTGGGTGATTTTAGCTTGAGTAAGCTCGATTAATAGCCTAGTTGACGTATGGTGCGCCCCGTGCACCATTTTTAGAGATTATTATTATTTTAGTGTGTTGGGAGCACCATATAGCTAACCTATCCATGCTTATATTTTCTAAAATATATTATTGTAGATTAGTTAAATTTTTGACATAATCAGTATATTTAAAATCGAATTGAAATTAATTAAGTTTCAAGTAACTAAAATAAATTTATTTAACTTTTTGGGAGTATATTGTGAGTGAGCAACATGTTTACATTTATGTTAGAGAACGAGACCATGTAATAAGCGACGAACAAAAAGAAAAAGCGTTTTCGCTTTTTGACGAAAATATTATTGAGTGTGAACATGAACCCTATTTTGACGCAGTTGAAAATTTAGAACTAACCCATTCAAATGTTGTTATTACTAGCCCATTTATTATGACCGCTGGAGATTTTGTAGCAACCAATAGATTTTGGCAATTAGATGACAATGACAACGAAGAATTTGAAAGCGATATTAATGAAACCATATCTATTCGCCCAAAAATATTACAAGAATTAGAAAACATACTAGGTACTAAAGTTGCTGTTGTATGGGAGCATCGAGATTAGCAACCGTAGGCTGGGCTTTTACCATGTAGGGTTGATTAGATAACATTGACTAAGTTGTTCTCACGGTTGAAGGTTGCGAGCAACAACAAGAACTTTACCTCTTCACTACGTCAACACAACTTACTTTCATTAAAAAGCCGCCCATACACAATGTATAGGCGGCTTTTCTACGCTAATCAGAATATAGAAATTATTTAAGACTTATTAGATTCGCTATCCTTAAAGATCGTTTTCAGGAAGCTTGTAATCTGAGTGCTTTTCATTAGATACGGATTAAAGTCAGCACCAGCTGAAACGCTTTTTAGGGTATATGCTTCGTCTTCTGCACTTGATGTTAAATATTTTATTAAAAACCCATCCCACCTACGTTCTTCTATTTCCTCAATCTCACTGAGGTGGGGTACTAGGTAAGAGTACTCATTGATCAATTTTACTAGTATTTCATTGATAAGAGGTCTTGGACCTTCAATATTTTGAATAAAGTAATTGTCATTCACGACAAGCGCTGAGGTTACACCAATTTTTTCATTATTCCTTCGCCATTGCTCAAGCAGACGAGCCAACCCTATCCCATTATTACTGTCACTATTTCTGCCAATATACGTTAGGCTGAGAGTAATATGCTCACCATGTCTTTTTCTATTTTCTAAAGGTTGGCTGGTAGTGATATGCACAAGAAACCTTATTTATAAAAAATTATCTAAATCAAAAAATACTTTATAGACGGCTTTTTTGTGCCAATTAAAATAGATGACTCTTATGATATGTAAATGCTACTCATCTAAAACCTATCGGATTCAGCACCTTCAAATATCGCTGTCAGAAAATTTTCAATCTGAGTACTTTTCATTAGGTAAGGATTGAAGTCAAAACCTGCTGAGAAACTTTTTAAGGCATACTCCTCATCTTCGACACTTTCCGTCAGGTGTTTGGTTGGTCGTTATATACATAAGAAAATCCATTTATATAATAGGTATATAAATTAATATACACTTTATCATAAAGTATAATCAATAAAACTCTTGAGAATTGACCAGCTTCTTATCATCCATAGCTTAAAATAACATGGCAAAAACAGGTATCACTAGGTCATTTTTAGTAGTTAAATCCTACAAGAGTCAGGTATGAATAGTCACTTATGAACATCCGCCAATATTCTGTCCAATTGCTAAGAAAACATCCTTTACCGCTACTGCTAACTTGCTTTCAACAAAAAGCCGCCTATACAAACGTATGGACGGCTTTTCTATTCTAGATAGGACAAGTTGCTATTACCTATTCTAAGGGGTAAATGCTTAAAAACTAAATGCCACTCATTTAAAATTAATTAGATTCAGCATTTTCAAAAACCGCCTTCAAGAAGCTTTCAATCTGAGAGCTTTTCATCAAATAAGGATTGTAGTCAGAGCCTGCTGAGAAGTTCTTTAGAGCATGCTCTTCATCTTCAACGCTTGAGGTTAGATGTTTAACTAAAAACCCATTCCATTGGCGCGATTCTATTTCCTCTATATTCACAATATTAGGGACAATAGTGGAATGCTCGTCAAGTATCTTTTCCAAGGCAGTATTGATAGCAGGTCTTGTTCCTTGAAAACTTTGAACGAAATAACCTTCACTAATGACTAAAGCTGAAACAATATCGTTTTCTTCAAAATATCTGCGCCAGTACTCAAGTGCGCGAGTCAGCTCAATCCCAGAATTTAGATCGACATTTTTGGCGATATATGTCATGTGGATAAGAATATGTTCGCCATGCCTTTTTCTATCTTCTGAAGGTTGGCTTGTCGTTATGTTCATAAGAAACCTTATTTATAAAAAATTCATTCAAATCAAGGTATACTTTAAGATAAAGTATAATTAATAACGTTTTTTATCATTTGCTATGATTTTTTTAGATTTATAACATAGAAGTTTCAATGATATAGCATGCCGATATCCATAGTAGTAAAATTATACTACAAAGTTGTCACGTTCAGTATCTTGGCATTATTCCAATAGTTAACAAGCCTAATCTATATTCTCCTATAGCCCTGCCTCAACGCACTTATACGACTAAGTCATGTTTACTTATAGGCTAAATATTATAAATATCAATCAGAGTCTGTCATGTTTATTAAGTTAGCGTATTTATAGGTATATAAAACACAACTTACCTTCAATAAAAAGCCGTCTACACTATGTATAAACAGTTTTGTATAGACGACTTTGTTGCATACTAATTGTTGCATATTAACTGAATAGCTAACGTATCAATACCGACCCATTTCAACTGTTGTCTCAGCAAGTACCGAATCACCTTGCCATGCTTGTACATCTACCGTATACAGATGGTTTTTGCCACCAGAGCAAGGCGGCTTATATGCACCGCCCGCCTCGCCTTTACGGTTACGGTATTCTGCGACCATCTCAATACCGACTGGCATTTCGTAAGTATGACCAAATACTCGTGGCACTTCTGCACTCGTAGCACCCTCTGGTAGTGCGAACTCCACGATACCATGCCCACCATGCTGCATACGTTTGTTGCTTACATCGTTATAGACGAATACCAAGCTTTCCGCGCCTGCCGGAATGTTTGAAACAGTCATGCTAGGCGTGGCTGGACTTTTGCCATTATAATTTAGACATTGCTGTCCCTCAGGTATTTTTTTGCCATCCCAAGCAGCATCATTAAATTCAATATCCATTGCAAGAGCATTGGCAGATAAAGCCAAGATTGCCAAGGCTGTAATCGATTTTAAGGTGAAAAACTTCATACTTGTTCCTTTAGGTAGCTGCTGCATCAACAATGTTAGTCCATCTTATTTCGTAGCTTATTTTTGATAATTGAATATAACTTTATAATAAATAAACACGGTTAAGTTAATCATATCGTTTAGCATTTTTGTTACTCCTCTGGACAAGCAATTAACAAACTTACAGACAATTATGCGGATACTGAATTAATAAGCATGCTTGCAGCGTCATAGGTTACTCGATAGGTATTTATCTGATTGGGTATGTTGTAGTAGTATCTGAATCATTGTATCTACACGACTAAAAATAATAGGATCATCATGTTTATCGAAGATAAGATTGCCAAAGAAAGTATGACTACTAAAATCTCGACCCCCAAAATCATCTTTTTTGACATCGATGATACCTTAAGCCGTAACGGCATTATCGCTGAACACAATAAAGCGACGCTTGAGCAGCTTGCAGATACCGATATTAAACTAGTGATTTCGACTGGCCGTTCTAAAGCTATATTGCCTGAAGACATTTTAGCGTTGCTTGATGCAGATATATTGGACGCCATTATTTGTATGAATGGACAATATAGTTTTGATAAAAGCGGCCGAATCAGCCACTACCCATTAACTGCTGAACAGACAGATAAAATCGTACGCCTATGCCAGCAGAGTGATTTGATTCATAAGTTTGACTCTGCCACTCATATCGCTTGGTCAGGTGAAAATGAACGTTTACGCGAGTTCAATGCGGTCACGCCCAATTCGACCCTTGACCCTGAGTACTACAAAACAAATACCGTCTATCAATGCTCGGTATTTTTTAATAATCAGCAAGAAAAGATGCAGGACATCGACTTTGACCAGTATGATTTAAAGCTGGTACATTGGCATGAGATTGGTGCTGATATATTGCCAGCAGAGGCATCAAAAGCTCGCGGCATCAAAGATGTATGCGAGTACTATGCGGTAGATGCAAGCGAGTGTATGGCATTTGGTGATGGTATGAATGACTTAGAAATGTTCGACTTGGTTGGATTTGCTGTAGCCATGGGAGATGCGCAGCCAGCTTTAATAGAACGCGCTGACTTTGTCACTGGGACGATTGAAGAGTATGGTATTCAAACCGTGCTTAATCAGTTAGCAATGAAGTCGTAAGACTGTTCATGCACATAAAGCCATTAATGTTTATTGGAAAAGCCCTTACTAGGTCACTAGTAAGGGCTTTTTATTGTCAGTATATTTTCTATAATTATCTAATTATTGTGCTGGGTAAAACGTCTCTGAACCTGGACCAACTGGCAAACCAAGTACAAACACCCAAATGCAGAATAGAATAATCCAACCAACTAAGAATGCAATAGAATAAGGCAACATCATTGCCATCAGTGTACCGACACCCGTGTTTTTCTTATAGCGAATCGCAACCGCCATAATTAAGCCAAAATAGCTCATCATGGGCGTAATAATATTGGTGGTCGAATCACCAATACGATACGCTGCCTGTATCATCTCGGGCGCATAACCCGTTAGCATCAGCATTGGCACAAATATCGGTGCTGTCACTGCCCATTGCGCAGATGCCGAGCCGAGCATCAAATTAACTACCGCACATATCAAGATAAAACCAACCAACAAGAATGGTCCGGTCAAACCGATATCATTTAGGAAGGTCGCACCAGATACAGCCATCACAGAGCCAAGGTTTGACCAGTTGAAGAATGCGGTGAACTGTGCGGCAAAGAACACCAAGACGATATAAATACTGAGCGAACTCATCGCATGACTCATCGCATCAACGACATCTTGATTGTTTTTCATGCTACCAGTAATTTTGCCGTAGATGTAACCTGGTATGGCAAAGAAAACAAAGATAAAAACGACAATCCCTTTTAAAAATGGTGAGCCTGATATTAGGCCTGTCTCAGTATTACGTAAGATACCATCTGCTGGCACTACCGTCCAAGCAAGTAATAAGCAAAATATCAACATGCTAATACCTGCCCACATAAGGCCTTTTTTCTCAATCGCAGACACGTGCTCAGCTTTGGTATCTAGCACCGAAGGATCATCAGCATCAGTCGGGTTATACTTACCCAAACTTGGCTCAACGATTTTTTCGGTCACAAAATAACCCAAGCCACTAATCAAAAAAGTGCTGACCACCATAAAATACCAGTTCGCTTCTGCTCCAACGGTATAAGCTGGATCGATGATGCGTGCCGCTTCTTGGGTAATCCCTGATAACAGAGGATCAACCGTGCCGAGTAATAAGTTGGCACTATAACCACCAGACACACCAGCAAATGCTGCTGCAATACCAGCCAAAGGATGTCGACCAAGTGAGTGAAAGATGACTGCTGCAAGCGGTATCAACACTACATAGCCAAGCTCAGCGGCTGTATTCGACATAATACCTGCGAACACAATGGTAAAGGTCACCATCTTCTTTGGTGCATTCAGTACCAGTCCGCGTAGTGCAGCGGATATCATGCCAGAACGCTCAGCGATGCCGACACCGAGCAGAGCGACTAGCACCGTCCCGAGTGGTACAAAGCCCGTAAAATTAGTCACTAAGTTTTCAACAATACGTGCTAAACCTTCACCGTTTAACAGGTTGACAACTTCGATCATACCATCGACGCTACGCCCTTTAGCACCTTCTGGTCGTGGATCAATTACCGATACACCAAAGTAAGACAATACGGATGACAACACTAGTAAAAATACTGACATCCATACGAATAAAATCACAGGGTGTGGCAATAGATTACCGAGCCATTCAACCCCTTTTAAAAATCGCTGCATACGAGAGTTTTGTTCTGCTGCATCAAAATTATCGTGTGGCGGACTGCCATTTGGCGAATTACTTCCTTGCATAGCCCATTACTCCAATCAAAATTTAAGCACAGTGGATGTACTTAAGGTATATGAAAAAATTGATAAAAGAATGAGATTGAAACATAGTTGGGAATTAGAAACAAACATTTTTGTATTACCAAACAAAAAGTTTGTAACTATGTGCAACAAACAAATCACAAGCGTTTAAAAATGGATTAGCAAGAATAAAAAAACGATAGATCGAAATACGTCCAATCTATCGCTAATAAGTAATATATAGAAATTAAACAAGCATTAAGACCACATCATCGACTATAAAATTATGAGCAATGTACACTAGCATTTTGGCACCTAAGACTTACCTGCTACCAACCCATAAACCCAGCGGACAATTATATAAAAACAACTATGATCAAAGTAACGATTACCACTCAAACACCTTGACGAGTATTCACTTTGTCCTTTCTATATACCCAATTGAACATTAAGACCTCAATTAAGGCATCGTCAAGCCACCATCGACAGCGATAGATTGTCCAGTAATAGCCATGCTCAAATCAGATGCCATGAGCAATACTGAATTGGCAAAATCCGCTACCGAAGTCGCTTGGCGCAGCGGTGTTGTAGTTGCGATATAGTCGAATACCTCTTCAGTGGTTAAGCTACTTGCGTCAGCGCCTGCTGCTGCCATTTGCTGTGCAATCTGTGCACCAAGCCCACGACTGGCTCCGGTGACTATGGCAACTTTATCTGTGAGCAATGCTGGTATAACTGAGTGGCTTTTATTGAAAGCGTGTTGAGTTGAGGTACTTTCGGTCATTGTGCTGCATCCTTTATTATTATGGTATGGTTGGTGTCTTAGAGCCAAAAGCTTATGTCTGCTTAGATGATGTTCGTCATACTTCGGCCTGCGCCAATCATAGCATGGTTATATACTATATTTTTTCGATTCGACGTTAGCAGCTCGCTAGTAATTCTACTAAAAATTAGCTGTCATTCAGTTAGTTTTGCTACTCATCTCATTAGCCCAACTGGCTATTTTTATTAGTATTATTAAGCATTGCCCTAATAACAACCCTTTAAATTATATAAACTAATGACCATAATGGTTTTATTGGCCATGTTAGACTTTTATCTTTTTGGCTTTTTTATTGAATTTTTCTGATTTGCATTATCTTTATTTAGGAGAGATATTTTGACCCATTTATCATCGTCCCATCCATCTACTCACACCTCGGCTAGTATCGGTCGCATAGTACCAAAAGCATTATTAGCAGCGGCTGTCGGCTTGGTGCTTGCCAGCTGTAGCAACTCTGACAATGCAGCGGATGGCAGTGCTGCGGCGAGCAATGAGACGCTGAACCTTTACAACTGGTCAGAATATATGCCGCAAGAGATTTTAGATGGTTTTGAAGAAGAAACTGGCATCTCAGTTAATTACACCACATTTGACTCTAACGAAGCGATGTATGCCAAGCTCAAACTATTGGATGATTCTAGTCAGTATGACTTAGCCATTCCATCGACTTATTATGTCGAAAAGATGGCGAAAGAAGGGCTGTTGCAAGAGCTAGACAAATCTAAATTGAGCAATTTCAAGAACCTTGATACCTCATTTACCAATACCAAAGTCGATCCTGATAACAAATACTCTATCCCTTATATGTGGGGCAGCACCGGTCTAGCCATCAATGGTGACAGTGTCGATCCGAAAACTGTCAATAGCTGGAATGACCTATGGGATCCTAAGTATAAAGGTCAAGTGATGCTGACTAACGACGTGCGTGAAGTATTTGGTATGGCACTGCTGACCCTTGGCTACTCAGGCAATAGTAGCAATCCTGACGAAATCGAAGCCGCTTACGATAAGCTCACCACGTTGATGTCAAACGTCAAAACTTTTAACTCTGATGCGACACGTATGCCATATATCGAAGGTGAGACTGCGCTTGGTATGACATGGAATGGTGAAGCAGTCATGGCCAATGACGAAGGTTTGACTAGCTTGGTTTATAAGTATCCAACCGAAGGCGCTATCTTATGGATGGACAACTTTGTCATTCCAAAAAACGCCAAGCAAGTTGATGCAGCACATAAATTTATTGATTACTTATTGCGTCCTGAAAATGCAAAAATTGTCAGCGAAGAGATTGGCTACGCATCACCAAACATAGCAGCGCGTGAGCTGATGGATGAGAGCGTCCAAAACAATCCAACGATTTATCCTTCTAAAGAAGTATTAGCGAAAGCTGAGTTCCAAGAAGATGTGGGCGATGAGGCGTTGCAAGTGTATCAGCAGTATTGGGACAAACTAAAGACTGGTCGTTAATAGTTTTAATTTAGCATTTTAGAATAAAGTAGTCTTTGAAAAATAAAAACGCTGATCCTAAATGGTCAGCGTTTTTTTGCGCTATAAATGTAAATCCGTCTCGCCGCCCTGCTCTTTCATTCGGCGCTGCTCGCGGCGTTGATAGCCCAGACCGGATGCAGCAAACCAATGCGGCTTCGATGTTTGCAGTAAATCACTCAGCTGCTGCAACTGAGTCTGCAAGGTTTGTGTCAACCAGAAATAGCCCTGCCACTCAAATGCTAGGTGCTGTACGCTTGGATACTCCGAGACAGCAATACGAGTAATGGGTCGAAATACTTCATCGCTTGGACTACGTAACACCGCTGCCATATGCTGCATCGCTTGGGTTAGTTCGTGCTGATAATGTACCAATAAAACATGGTTTTCTTCATCAATCTCAATATTCGCCAAGCGCGGAGCCGCACTTAACAATAAATCAATCGTCCCGATAATATTACGGTGGGTACGTTGAATCGTCTCTAGCGTTTCCTTTTCAATACCTGACTCACTGGCTGTCGCCGCGATATGGGGTCGCACAGCCAGCAGGCGTTTATTGATCTGTTGTAACGCTGTGACCAACGCTCTATCAACGGGTACTTCCTTAACAGGAAGGGCTACTGGGTTTAACTTTTGAACAGAGTCGTCCACTACTCCATCCGTTGCGTCAATATGATGACCTACGCCAGCGTAGAGACTACTACAAGCGTCAAGGTTACTACTCAATAAGAACCGCCACATCAACGTTGATTTGAGCGGCAAAATTAGCGTCACTGCTACCGAAATGCCTGTCCCCAGTAAGATATTTAAGGCACGGTAGATGCCATCTTGACCAATGCTATTATTGCCTAAATCAGAGACAATCATCAACATAGTGATGCCCGTTAGCAGCCCTGTATACCCAAGCTGTCTGACGGCTAAATAGCCAATGATGCCGCTGAGCAGACCAATGAGCGCATAGTCCACCCACAACCATGCGCCTGCGTTCTGATTAAACCATAACACCCCAAGCGCAGTACCAATACCCAATAAAGTACCGATTACGCGCTCTTTAGCCTTGGTATAAATAGCGCCTTGGTATTGCAATAACCCTAGAATGATAAATACGGTAATGGTCGTCCATTCACCGTGCGGAAGATTGGTGATTTTATTTACCAATAGGGCCAATATCACAGCCGTACCTAGTCGGGTGGCATGTAGGATATCTGCATGTTGGTAGCGAACATAGGGTTCGACAAATGGAGCAGTGATACGCTGATAAAGGGTGGGTTTCACGCAAGGCTACTCTTTTTGGTTGGAATATTTAAGTGAGATATTTTAGTAAAGTATTATTAAAATATCTCAATAACTAAGGGTAAGTATAAATGGATATTCTATCAGCAAAATGACGGGCAAAAAATAACGCCTTTTACCCATTATTCACAGGTAAAAGGCGTTATAAAAAATATCCTAGCACACTATATTGACATCTACGCTATTGAAGATTGTTCATAAAATGACTTATCAAACGACTCATTGAAAACTGCGTCACTGTTAATGAATAATAGTCTATTACGCTAGCGTATTACACTTCTAGATAGTCTAGAATACCTTCCGCAGCTTCACGGCCTTCCCAAATCGCTGTAACAACCAAGTCAGAACCGCGCACCATATCGCCACCAGCGAAGATTTTAGGATTTTGGGTCTGGAATTTGAAGGTTTGCTTTTCGGCTGCTAGTACGCGACCAGAGCTGTCCATCGCCACTTGCTGAGATTCAAACCAATCAGCAGGACTTGGTCTAAAACCAAAGGCCATGATGACTGCATCACATGGGATGATTTCTTCAGAATTAGGGATTGGCTCAGGACGTTGACGGCCACGGTTGTCTGGTGCACCTAGCTGAGTAGTAACGACTTTTACGCCGTTAACTTTACCGTTTAAGCCGATGATTTCGGTTGGCTGACGGTTAAATAAGAACTCAACCCCTTCCTCACGAGCATTGACCACTTCGCGGCGTGAACCCGGCATATTTTCTTCATCACGGCGATAAGCACAAACTACTTTTTCGGCGCCTTGACGGATACTGGTACGGTTACAGTCCATTGCAGTATCGCCGCCGCCGAGTACTACCACTTTTTTGCCTTTAAAGTCGATGTACTCTTCAGCGTCTTTTTCCCAGTCATTGCAACGGTTCACGTTGGCAATCAGGTAATCTAGTGCATCATAGACTCCTGTCAGCTCTTCACCAGCGAAGCCGCCACGCATATAGGTGTATGTACCCATACCCATAAACACTGCGTCATACTCAGCCAATAGCTCATCAATGGTGACGTCTGTACCAATCTCTGTCTCTAAACGGAATTCGATACCCATGTCTTCAAAGATCACGCGGCGATTGCGCATGACGTCTTTTTCCATTTTGAACTCAGGGATACCGAATGTCAGTAAGCCACCAATTTCAGGGCGCTTATCAAAGACGACTGGTTTGACACCATTTCTGACCAAGATATCCGCACAACCTAAACCTGCTGGTCCTGCGCCAATGATAGCGACTTTTTTATCTGTCCAAACGACTTCAGACATATCTGGACGCCAGCCAAGTGCAAACGCAGTATCGTTAATGTATTTTTCTACATTACCGATAGTCACGGCACCAAAGCCATCATTTAACGTACAAGCGCCTTCACACAGACGATCTTGTGGGCAAACTCGTCCGCACACTTCAGGCAAGGTATTGGTACGGTGGCACAATTCAGCTGCCTGAAATATCTGGCCTTCTGTGGCTAGTTTTAGCCAGTTAGGGATGTAGTTGTGTACTGGACATTTCCACTCGCAGTACGGGTTACCACACTCCAGGCAGCGATGCGCTTGCTGAGCAACCGCTTCGTTTTCGAAAGGCTTATAAATCTCAACGAACTCTGTTGAACGCGTTGCAATGTCTTTTTTGGTTGGATCAAATCTTGGTACATCTAAAAACTGGAAGTTATTTTCTAAGCGTTTTGCCATGGTGCTATCTCTTTTATATAAGGCTCTTTTGCAGTGGGTGGCGACAGTCAGCGATGTTTGGTTTGTCTAAAATTTAAGACATATATCGCTGCTGTCACGTACCTGCTGAAAACCTGTGAGTTAAAACGTCTCTAAAAACGGAACGCTGGCTAACCTAATCAAAGCGACTGCCGATCTATCAATGCATTCCATCAATGCAGTCCATTGATACGATAGGCAGTCATGTATCGGCTATTGTGGGTCGGCCATGGTAGTTTTAAGAAGGCTTGCAATGTTCGCCGCTTTTGGCTTAACCAAATAGAACTTACGAACATAGTGCTCAAAGTCGTTCAGAATTGTCTGACCCCATGCACTGCCTGTTTTATCTACATGAGCTTCAATCACTTGTTGCAAATGGATACGATGCTCTTCTGTTTGCTCGCTTGAAATACGGTTTAGATCGATTAGCTCGTGGTTGCAACGGTCAAAGAAGTCGCCTTCCATATCGAGTACATAAGCGAAGCCGCCAGTCATACCAGCACCGAAGTTAAGTCCAGTACGGCCAAGAATCGTGACGATACCGCCCGTCATATATTCACAGCAATGGTCGCCTGTGCCTTCGATGACTGCGTGTGCGCCAGAGTTACGGACGCCGAAACGCTCACCTGCTGTACCGGCAGCGTATAGCTTACCGCCAGTTGCACCATAGAGACAGGTATTACCGATGATGGCCGTTTCTTGTGCTACAAAGTTTGAGTCTTTTGGCGGATAAATCACAATCTCACCGCCTGCCATGCCTTTGCCCACATAGTCATTGGCATCACCTTCAAGCTCGATATTTAAACCGCCAGCATTCCACACGCCTAGACTTTGTCCTGCGGTACCAGTTAGACGAAGCTTAATTGGCATATCGCTCATGCCAAGGTTGCCCCAGACTTGCGCAATCTCACCAGAAATACGAGCACCGATAGAGCGGTCACAATTACCAACGAAATAGCTATAGTCGCCGCCTGCCCCTTTACGAATGTTCACGAGCATATCGCTAATCATCTGCTCAGCGAGCAAGCCTTTATCAAACGGCTCATTACGCTCAACCTGACAAGTTTGTGCTTTGCCCACACTGGCTGGGTGACTAAATAGCAATGGTGTTAAATCAAGATGACGCTGCTTGTCCGTATTGCCTTCTAAGATATCAAGCAAGTCAGTACGACCAACCAGCTCTTCCATACTACGAACACCTAGCGCTGCCAACCATTCACGCGTCTCAGTTGCGACAAACTTAAAGAAGTTAATCAGCATTTCTGCTTCGCCAATGAAATGCTCATCACGCAACTTGGCTTTTTGAGTAGCAACACCTGTTGGACAGTTATTTAAATGACAGATACGTAGGTACTTACAACCAACTGCAATCATTGGCGTGGTACCAAAGCCAAAGCTTTCTGCACCCAAGATAGCAGCTTTTACTACATCCAGCCCTGTTTTTAGACCACCGTCAGTCTGGACACGTACCTTATCACGTAACCCATTCACTCGTAGAGACTGATGAGTCTCAGCCAAACCTAGCTCCCATGGCGAGCCTGCATGGTGGATAGATGATAGCGGAGACGCTGCTGTACCACCGTCATAACCCGAGATAGTAATCAAATCGGCATAGGCTTTTGCAACACCTGTCGCGATCGTACCAACACCTGGACGTGAGACCAATTTAACCGATACCAATGCATCTGGATTGACTTGTTTTAAATCAAAAATCAGCTGTGCCAAATCTTCGATAGAATAAATATCATGATGCGGCGGCGGTGAAATCAAGGTCACACCTGGCACCGAATAACGCAAACGTGCAATCAGCGCGTTGACTTTACCACCAGGTAGCTGCCCACCTTCACCAGGCTTGGCACCTTGGGCTACTTTAATCTGCATGACTTCAGCGGAACGAAGGTAGGCAGGCGTTACCCCAAAACGACCGGAAGCAACTTGCTTGATTTTTGAGTTGCGCAATGTGCCATAACGCGCAGGATCTTCACCGCCTTCACCAGAGTTTGAGCGACCACCGATGGTATTCATAGCCATCGCAATCGACTCATGCGCTTCAGGAGATAGCGCCCCTAATGACATGCCAGCTGAGTCAAAACGCGTCAAGATTTTAGAAATATCTTCTACTTCATTGACATCGATACTGTTGTCAGTTTTCAGTTGCAATAAATCACGTAAAGTCGCGACCGGACGGCTATTAACTAGATCAGCATAATTACGGTAATTATCGTAATCACCAGTACGTACCGCGGTATGCAGGCTGTTAATCACATCAGGGTTAAAGGCATGGTACTCTTTGTTGAAGACGAACTTAAGCAGACCACCTTGATCTAGAGGGGCACGACGCTTAAACGCATTGGCAGCCAGTTGCGCTTGATCAGCAGCAAGGTCTGCAAAGGTAGCGCCTTTGATTCGACTTTGTACGCCTTTAAAGCATAAATTGACGACTTCTTCTGATAGGCCTACTGCTTCAAACAACTGCGCGCCGCGATAAGAAACAATGGTAGAGATACCCATTTTTGATAAGATTTTCAGCAAACCTTTATCCAAGCCTTTGCGGAAATTAACACGGGCTTGAATCGGATCACCAAGTAGCTCACCAGTCGCGACCAAATCATCAATGACATCATATGCCAGATATGGATACACACAAGTTGCACCAAAGCCAATCAATACTGCTATTTGATGCGAGTCACGGGCAAGGCCCGTCTCAATGATTAAGTTAGCATCGGTACGAATACCTTGCGCGATTAGATAATGATGCACAGCACCAGTAACCATAATGGCATTGGCGGGTACTTTGTCTGCATCGATATCTTTATCAGACAAGACAATCAACGTATTACCTGAGCGAATGTTATCTGCCACTTGCTCACAAATAGCCACGATAGCATCAGATAGCTCTAGAGTACGGTCATAGTTTAGATCAATACGAGCCATCTTGAACGCTGGATCATCCAAGGTTTCAAGCTGCTGCATTTTGCTGGCTGACAATACTGGCGATGACAAAATAATACGATGCGCATCTCTCGCAGATGGCGCAAATACGTTAGTCTCAGCGCCTAAGCAAGTCTGCAACGACATCACGATAGATTCACGTAATGGATCGATTGGCGGATTGGTCACCTGTGCAAACTGTTGGCGGAAGAAGTCACCGACATGGCGAATTTGCTGCGACAGTACAGCCATTGGCGTATCGTCACCCATTGAGCCGACTGGTTCTTGACCATTTTCAGCATTAGGGCGAATGATTTCTGTACGCTCTTCATTGGTGATGTGATACATTTTTTGTAGCGCTTTTAGCTTATCACCGCGGCACGCTTGCGTTGCCAACGTCTCTTCTAGACGCTCATCATCACGAACACGCGTCGCTTCTTCACGTAACCATTTGCGATATGGATGCGCCGTTTTTAGTAAAGTTGCAATAGCCGTCGTATCTAAAATTTGACCTGTCAACGTATCAATGACCAACATTTGACCAGGTCCAACGCGACCTTTTGCCAATACATCTTGTGGCTCGTAATCCCAAACGCCCACTTCTGATGCAACAGTGATATAGCCGTTCTTAGTGGTTACCCAACGTGAAGGGCGCAGACCGTTTCTATCGAGCATACAGACCGCATAGCGTCCATTTTGAATAACTAGACCTGCTGGACCGTCCCATGCTTCCATATGCTGTGAGTAAAACTCATAAAACGCACGCAGATCCATATCCATGCTATCAACATTCTGCCACGCTGGTGGTACCAAGATAGACATTGCATGGAACAGGTTCATACCGCCAGACATAAGCACTTCAAGCATATTATCTAAGCTAGATGAATCAGAACCGGTACTATTTACAAGTGGTGTCAGCTCATTCAAGTTAGGCAGTTTGTCTGATTTTAGCTTGGGCGTACGGGCTTTAGACCAGTTGCGGTTACCTGTAATAGTATTTAACTCGCCATTGTGCGCAAGATAACGGAATGGCTGTGCCAGAGGCCAGCGCGGTAATGTATTGGTTGAGAAACGCTGATGGAAGACTACGATATGTGACGCCAAACGCTCATCTTGCAAATCCAAGAAAAACGCTGGTAAATCTGAAGGCATTACCAAGCCTTTATAAATAATGGTCTGACAACTCAATGAACAGACATAGAATAACTCATCATCCGTCAAACGCTGCTCTGCTTTTTTGCGTGCAACAAATAGCTTACGGTTGAAATCATCAGCAGCCAAGTCATCTGGTGCATTAACAAACACTTGCTTAAAGTCTGGCAATGTCTCACGACCAATCTCACCAACAATACTCAAATCGAGTGGTACATCACGCCAGCCAGCCACTTCTAATCCTTGGGCAGTAATCTCATCGCTTAATACTTGTTGGCTATGCTTGGCTTTATCGCTATCTAAATTAACGAACACCATACCAACAGCAAAGTTGTCCGTAATGGCAAATTGCTGCTCGTCAGCAATCTGTTTAAAGAAATCGGTAGGCGTCGCTAATAGTAAGCCACAACCATCACCAGTTCTACCGTCAGCAGCAACACCGCCGCGATGTGTCATACAACTTAAACTATGAATGGCAGTTTTTACCAAATCATGGCTCGCTTCACCCTCAATATGGGCAATTAGGCCAAAACCGCAATTATCAGAAAAATCATCTGGCGTGGCCAGGTGTGTTTGTGAGGAAATCATTGACATAGCTTGTCCTTTTAAGTAGACGGGCAACTTACATTTCCAATGCGGAGTATAAGTTGGTACCCGTAAGCAGAACGGGCTGATAGTGGATATTCGTGTGTTCGAATTAGCAAATAGTGCAATGCTCGATAGACATCATACTCTAAGAGAAAGTAAAACCCTTGACCCTCCTGGTCATTAGCTGATGTCTTGACATATGGTCCGTGTATCAAAAGATAGTAAGTAGCAGCCCTTGGCAACGGGAGAATCTACGCCCTTAAATGCCAGTTACTCAATCAGTGATATCTAATGCCATTCATTTAAGCATCATTTGTTATGTTGTCATGACTAGCATTTAGAGCTAAGCATACAATAACTTAATAACGGTGCACTTGTTTAACTTGAATATCTGACGCTCTGTATTCAAGCACTTTGTTTACCCTAAAAAGAGTGACAATAAGAGAGGTTGCGTCACTTACGATAACCTTATTATAGATAGTAAGTAACCGCGCTTGAGACAATAATATTTAGTAAAGAACTCTAAAAACTAAGAAAAAACCACTAAATAGTTGTTAAATAGACATTTTTTACGATAACTATACAGAACGTCGCCCACAGTTATATTAGTTAATGATTGTCGAAAAATCTAGTCTTTTCTATCGATTCATCAGCCATAAATTGTAAGAGGACTTATTACTATTGGTTATGAGACAAATAAAACTGCTATTAAAATTTTAATGCAAACCATATAAATGACGGTTAGCAAAAGGCTCTGACAATACTTAGCAGTAATAGCTTGCCGCTTATTGTGACGATAAAACCATTTTGTATAGTGCTAAAAAAACCCACTAACCAAATAGCTAGTGGGTTTAATTAATCAGGTAAAAATTAATTACTCTTGTCTTCTATTAGCGCTTTTATACTATCGCTATTACTCTTGGGAGGATTAGCGTTAGCACTTTTGCCATTAGCATTTGAATTATTGTTCGTGCTGCTAGGGGGCTTAGGTGTTGGCACGACTGGTGGCTTCTTACTAGTAGAGTTCTCCGCCGGTGCCGCAGGCTTTTTATTTTCTGATGCGGGCTTACTTGCGTTGTTTTCGTCTTTTGGCGATGTTTCAGATATTGTCTGCGTCTCACCACCAACTGTACGCTCTTCGCTAACAGACAGCGTGGCAGAGGTATCTACCGACTGACGAATACTTTCTTGAGTACTGCTACTATTAGCGCTTTCTTGGTTACCTCTATTACTGTTAGCACTAGCAGCTTGAGCAGCGGCGTCATCAGCTTCTTCTTGCAAACGAGCAGGCACTTCACGCTTAGTAGGTTTCAAATCGACGGCACGCGTACGTTTCGTACTTAGATCTTTTACTGGATCAGGACGCTCATAATTATCAATGATACTGACATAGCGATTAATTTCTTCTGGCAATACACGTACGTTTGTAGGTAACTTAAAGTCTATTAGCTTTGCGGCGCCTACCGATTCTTGCGGACTACTCATAATCCCATAAGTCAGCATATAACGGACTTGTTTTTCATCATCCAGATAACGGAAATAAGCAAATTTATCACGATCTTGACGACCTTCTAGGTAACTAACAATCACATCATTTTCAGCGACATTCATTACTTGAACAGTCCACTTGCCTTTGTTAGCCAGCAGATAACGCTTGTCTTTGAACTCGTCCGGATAATCGCGCAAATCTCGAATCGTTGCATCAAAGTTAATCGGTTGTACATCCGTATCTAACTCATGTAGCGATTCAACTTTTAATGGTTGCTCAAACTCTTCATTTAAAATCTCTGGCGCTGATATCGGTGCATTTTCAATTTTGGCACCCATGGCTGGCGTTTGACTAAACATCCATACTAACGCTGTGACCACCCCTAAAAGTAGGGTCACTATTAGCCAAATCAGTGCTTGACGACTGTATGATTGGCTAGCAGTACGCGTTTTTGTTTTTGATGTTGCCATGAGGCGGTCCTTGGTAAAAACATGTTTTACAGCATGGTATAAATGCTTATTTAAACAGAGGTACAGCTAACCAGTTGGCTATAAGTACGAGATTTTAGTATAAATATATAAACGATAAATTCTTGAGACGTTACGCGCTATGTTTTGACAAAACTTCATGTAATAGTTCGCCGTCAAACTCATTAGTCATTACCGCATCGCCAATTGATTTTAACAAAATTAGGCGGATTTGTCCGTGTTTCACTTTTTTATCGTGGCCCATTAAATCTAAAGCAGTGTCTACATCGATAGCTGGTGGCGTAATAGGTAAGTTTGCCAATTCTAAAACACGCTTAATACGTACAACTTCATCATCAGTTAGCCAACCAATTTTTTGCGATAGCTCAGCTGCTTGTACCATACCAGCCGCCACTGCTTCGCCATGCAACCAATTGCCATAGCCTTCATGTGTTTCAATCACATGACCAAAAGTATGACCAAAGTTCAATAGCGCGCGCACACCGGACTCTCTTTCGTCTTGTGCCACTACATCGGCCTTGTACTGACAGCAGCGCTTTACAGCTTCACCGAGTACTGCCAAATCAAGCGCCATCATTGCAGACAAGTTTGCCTCAAGCCACGTTAAAAATGCCTCATCCATGATAAGGGCATATTTAATAATTTCAGCCACTCCAGCCGATAGCTCACGCGCAGGCAGTGTCTTAAGCGTACTCATATCGGCAAGCACCATTTGCGGCTGCCAAAAAGCACCAATCATATTTTTACCTTGCGGATGATTAATACCTGTTTTACCACCAACACTAGAATCTACTTGTGACAATAGTGTCGTTGGAATTTGAATAAAATTGACACCGCGCATAAAGCTAGCAGCAGCAAAGCCAGTCATATCACCGATTACACCGCCGCCAAGGGCGATAAGTGTCACATCGCGATTGAAGTGCTCTGTCATCAGCGCATCATAAATCTGATCAATACTTGCCTGATTTTTGTATTGTTCACCATCTGGCAGTACGCACACCTTTACCGTAAACTGCTCTGCTAACTCATCTTCTAATGCTTTTAAGTATAAAGGTGCCACAGTGTCATTAGTGACAATCAAAACCTGAAGGCCACTGATATAAGGCATGATCTGCTTCGCCATACTGCTATGCTCAGTCGCAGATTGTTCAGTAATGACAATAGGATAATCATGACTTTGCGTATGAACTATTAGGCCATCATGAAACGGCATTACCATGTGATACTCCTAAAGCATTTTCGATGAGGTAAAAGTAATTGAGTCTGCATATCAATCGTAGTTGCCAGTCTATTACTAATCTTCTTGGTGCGCTGATGCGTCGGTAGTGCAATCGACGAATGATTCTAGCTGCTGCATCAATTGATTGACCATGTGGCGTGGGTACGTGTGACCAGTAGGCATAATAATATGGGCGACTTGGCGATAGAGTGGATCGCGAGCACTATACAAATCTTGCAATATTTTTCTAGGATTAGGCTGCTGCAATAATGGTCGAGACTTGTCTTTAGAGGTGCGTGCCAGCTGCACCTCGACAGGTGCATTAAGATAAACGACGATGCCACGCTGTTTTAGGAACTCTCGGTTTTCAGCACACATGACTGCACCGCCACCGGTCGCTAATACGATTTGAGAGTTTTGGGTCAATTCATCAATGGCACGCGTTTCACGCTCACGGAAACCTGCCTCGCCTTCTTTGGCAAATATCCAAGCAATGTCGGCACCCGTCTGCGATTCAATATACCAATCGCTGTCTACAAAAGTGCGACCTAACTGCTTGGCAAGCAGTTTTCCGATTGTCGTCTTCCCTGCTCCCATCGGACCCACTAAAAACACCGACGGTAATTCCTGCCCCATAATACTTACTCAGCTAAATTAGGTATGATACAACGTCATCGTTATTCTGGCTAGTAATGAGCCGTGATTATTGTGAGTAAAATTTAGAGTGTATCATTCATCGATACATACATAGATATTACAACGCTAAAACCACTAATTTCGCGCACAAAAAAAGTAAGCACTATGGCTTACTTTTTTTAGTAACTAGCTAAACAATTTATGATTAGTTCAGACGACTCGTACCATCATTAATAAGCTTTGGGGTCACAAAGATAAGTAGCTCTTCTTTGTTATTACTACGTACATCGCGACGGAAGGCACGACCGATATAAGGCAAGTCTCCTAGGAAAGGTACTTTATCTACACCGTTATTGGTACGGTTTTTGAAGACACCGCCTAACACCACTGTCTGACCATCTTCAATAATAACATTGGTTGATATAGAGTCCTCAGAGATGGCAACCTGATTATTAATGATTGTCGGCGTGCCGTTGGTAATGACCAATTGCAAACCAATTTTACCATCAGGTGTGATGTTTGGTGTCGCTTCTAGACTTAATGCAGCCTCTCTAAAGCTGGTTGTCGTCGCACCACTGGCTGACGCTTCCTGATACGGAATCTGAGTACCAGAAGAGACCTTTGCTGTTTGCTTGTCCGCCGTCAAAATCTTAGGTGTAGAAATAACTTCACCGCGGTTATCCGCTTGCAGTGCTGATAATTCAAGATCTAACATTACATTAGACATACTGAGCAAACCAAAGGCGATACTACCCGCTGGGTTAGAAACACCTAAATCAACGTTTAGGTTATCAGGACGAGTAATGTCATAAGAAGGATAAGAGACTGTTTGACCATTAACGGTCGTCGTCTCTACATCAAAATCTTTCAAATCCCATAAGGTTTGATCGCTACCGCCAACCAACAAGCTGCGGTTATTAGCTGCACCGTTTGACAAGATACCCCAACGAACACCAATCTCTTTACTGAAGCTATCAGTTGCACTGACGATACGTGCTTCAATCATGACCTGACGAACAGGAATATCAATCTTGCTAATTAATTTATGAATGTTTTCGATACTGTCAGCAACGTCTTTAATAATCAAAGTATTGGTACGTTCGTCAACCGTTACCGTCCCACGATTGGATAACAACGTATTATTATCCTCACGATTTGATAGGCCACTATTATTGCCGGTCGCGCCGCTACCTTGCGAAATAAGCGTTAAGACATCTTGTGCCTTTGCATAGCTTAAACGAATGTACTCAGTACGCAGAGGTGCGTAAGCTTGAACAGCTTGCTGCGCTTCTAATTCACGTGCTTCTTGCTCAGCGAGCTCAGTAGAAGGCGCCACCAAAATCACATTACCATTCTCACGCTTGCCCAAGTTTTTGCTTTTCAAAATAATATCAAGGGCTTGATCCCAAGGAACGTTAATCAAACGCAAAGTGATGTTACCAGCAACGGAATCACTTGCCACGATATTCATCTCAGTAAACTGCGCCAAAATATCTAAGACACTACGAACCTCAACATCTTGGAATTCCATAGATAGCGGTTCACCACTATAGACTCTTTCTTCCAGCGTCGGCTCACGTAATAGCTCGGGCTTTTTAATACCAATATTTAACTGGTTACCTGATTGGTAGGCTTGATATTCATAATCATCATTCAAATTAATGGTGACGACGCCATTCTGTCCTTGGTTTTTAGTATCAATACTACCAACAAGGCCACTGTTAATATTCAATCGGCGTAGTAAGTTTCTCGGAACCGTACTACCAGTCAAACGTACGACAAGTTTATTACCTTGGCGCTGCACATCTACTGGAATAGCTTCGTTGGCCAGTACCATGCTGACATTACCGCCACCATCACTGCCTGCTGAAAAATTGACTGCGCTTAGACCATCATAACTGTACTGTCTACTCACTTGTGACGAAGCAAGCTGCGGATTTAGTAGTGGATTGACTCTTACCACCATCGTATCGGCTGGCACTTCGTTTTTTACTACTGTGGTACTGGTTGTTTGCACAGCCGCCACAGGAGTAGCACTCGTCTCGACAATTGGTGTCACGACTGCCGTAGTGGTTATACCACTGTTGTTATTAAGGACGTCTTGTATAGGGTCATCAGTAATCACTGGACGGTTAGGATCGGTAATCGTCAATAGTAGATCATTACCCTCAATCGCTGTCGTGTAATTTCCTGACTGCTTGAGACCAACGATAAGGCGCGTTGTGCTATCGCTACTCAAGGTGGTGACATCGTTGACCATACCAATATTATATTCGTTAAAACGGCTAGCAAGCCCATTCTGTACTTGTTCGAAATCTAGGACTAAGCGACTAGGTTCATCAAGCTGATAGGCTGCAGGCAATACTGGCAATCCTGTAAACCCCAAACGCATTTGCGTCACTGCAGGTGCGGTCTGTACTACAGAGACATTATCGATGCGCTGTGCAGCATGAGCACTATTAGTCACAGCCACCATACTGACTGCCAGTGCTGAAATGGCAAAAGCAGAAGACATGCGGTTGCTCATCATCATTACCTTGTTATTGCGTACTGTCATTATTTATTCCTCAAAAAATCTGCCGACTTAGCTTATAGGGGATACCAGCGACTGGGGTTTTTCTACAAACCCTGCGCGGCTATCTGGCACAATTTCAATCAAGTTAACCTGGGTCGGCGTGATTTCAACAATACGGCCGTCATTCAATCCAAGATAATCGCCTACTTTAACACTCGCAACCGAACCATCGGGACGTTGTATCAATGCATATCGCTGACCTTCGGGCGAAATCACCACACCTCGGAAGACCAATTGCGACAGTTCATACTGCTCAAGCGGTTCTTTGATTCTGTTGATATCTGGTCGTACACCATCTATAGGAGTGGTCGGGCCTTGCACATTGACTAAACTCGGTGGTAAAAATGGACTACGTTGCGAGCTTGCGCTATATACAAAATCTTCTACCAGTTCGGCTTTAGGCGGCGGCTCAATAGGCTGTGCAGGCTGGTTGCGGATATCGGTCATTGCCTGCTCTGCCATACCTATACGGTCACTACACCCTGTCATAGATAAAACAGTGACACTTAAAACCAGTAGCATGGGCATTCTTTGGATATTCATTAGTTGCCTCCTGCATTTGCATCAGTAGCGGCAGCGGCATCACCTTCAGGAGCCGCTTCTTTAGAGCGATAAGTCTTAGTTTGCAATACTAAATTGAGCTCTGGCAAAACATCTAATGTAGGCTGCGGGTTACTAACTTCAAAATCATGCATCGTAATAATTCGAGGCAGTGCAGCAAGACCACTGATAAAGCTACCAAACTGATGGTATTCACCCAAAGCCGCGATACGTATTGGCTGCTCAATAAAGAATTCATTTTCAATTTCAGGCTCTACTGAAATATCTTGGAAACGAATATTACTACCAACGCCTGTCATGTTTATGCCTTCCACCAATTCTGACACACGCGTATCTTTCGGCAACTGATCTAACAAAGTATTAAATTCAGTTTCCATTTGAACCACTTGCGCTTGATACGCTTTTAAATGACGAGCGCGAGATTCTTTTTCACGGTAGCTATCAAGCAAGGTCTGCTGCTGGCTTTCAGCCGCATTGATCTCATCGATTTTGCTACTGATGGGTAATGCCCATGACAATGCTGCGATAAAAGTGATGATAAGACCAATCACTGTCACCTTTACAGGTAATGGCCAACTGCCATAGTTTTCTGAATCTAGCGACTCAAAACTACGGCGAAACTCATTTAAATCGAATTGCCTTTTTGGCTTTAAAGCAGATTTTTTGGTTTTAGAGAGGCTCTTTTTGCGGATAAGCTTCATAATGCACCTCCTAGACCAGTATCGGTATCAGCAGCAGTCGGAGTTTCCGATTGTACTCTAGTCGTTACTACAAACTGTACGTAACTATCTTCAGGATAAACGGGGCGCGCCTGCTCACCAGTATTAACCGTATTATTGAGGGCTGGAGCAGCCTCATAAGCGCTAATATTCTGTTGAATGTTACTTACTGCTGAGTTGCCCATCCATTTACTGTTATCAAGGTTACGAATCAGGCTGGACACAATATTTGGATTGTCCGCTAAGCCTGTCAAAGTTAGCGTATCACCTTCACGTTTAAGGTTGTTTAGATAAAGTGCTGGTGGAATAGCTTTAGCGAGATCATCCCATAAACGTACAGGCACAGGACGTCGTCCCTGCAAATCTTGAATGACTTGCATGCGTGAAATAATGTCTTCACGGCGCTGTTCTAAACTGTCAATTTCGGTCAATGCAGTGTCTAAGCGAGTGTTTTCTTGTTCGATCAATGCGTTGGCATCAAGCTGCTCATCAAGTTCATTATTGAAATAACTCCATGAAGCGAAGGCTGCTAATAGTGTCAGTAATGTCACCGCCACTATCAATGTCATAAACTCTTTGTTACGACGTTCACGCTCTTCTTGTCGCCAAGGTAAAAGGTTAATACGAGCCATTAGTCAAAGCTCCTTAACGCAAGACCGCATGCAGCCATTAAGCTTGGCGCATCAACCGCCAGTTGCTCATTATCGATATTTGGCGCAATAGTCATATTGGTAAAAGGGTTGGCAACACTGACAGTTACACCCAGCTTTTGTTGTGCCATACCAGCGAGACCTGCAATAGAACTGCTGCCTCCTGCAAGCACCACATGATCGATACTGCTATATTGACTTGATGAGAAATAAAACTGTAAAGAGCGAGTGATCTGTTGAATGGTATTTTCTATAAAAGGGGTCAGTACTTCAGGATAATAATCATCAGGTAAGGTACGTTCGCGTTTACTCAATGTCGCTTCTTCTGCTGATAGGCCATAGCGATTTTGTATTGCCTCGGTCAGCTGAGCACCGCCAAACAACTGCTCACGACTATAAATAAACTCGCCATTCTTAGCGATATATAATGTGGTCTGATTATGGCCAATATCTACCAACGCTACTAGTTCTGGTACATTCGGTAGGCTATCTACCATCAATCCAAACGCGCGCTCGATTGCATGAGACTCGATATCCATAATTTTCGTTTGCAAGCCACCAAAGGCCAAAGCATCGACACGTTGGTCGACGTTCTCTGAGCGAGAGGCAGCAAGCAACACCTGAACCATATCTTCACTAACCAAAGACGGTCCTAATACTTCAAAATCTAGATTGACGTCTTCTAATGGATAAGGCACATACTGGTCAGCATCCAAACGTATTTGCGCCTCACGCTCAACATCGCTGAGTGTCATATCCATATCAATGATTTTAGTAATCACCGCAGAGCCAGAAACAGCGGTCGCAGCATTGCTACCCGCGACTTGGCAGCGTCGTGCCAAGACCGTTATAATATTACCAGCAGCTTCTGTATCTACTAGAATCTTATCAACCACGATACCTTCCGGTAGTCTTTCAATACCATAAGATTTTAGGTGGAACATGCCTTGCTGACGCTGTATGTCAACCAACTTTACTGAAGTGGCACAAATATCCACGCCAATCAAATGTCGACTTTTGGAAGTAAATAGCCTCACTAGCTCTATACCTTATATTAAGTGTACAATCTGGTAGTTATTTGTAATAATTCAATACAATACTTTACTTAATTGATAGATTCAAGCATTTAAAAATATATTAAGGCCAACTTACACATTTATTATGACCTGCCTATTTTGTTCAATGTATAATAATATTGTCTGCTACAAATTCTAACTAATAAGTCTTATTATGGCCAAAACAAATGCTACCGCTCGTCTCATTCGCTTTTTGGTGGGACTCTTTATCGCTTGCCTAGCATTGGCAGTTGTTCTAGCACTTGCTGTACCTATTGGTTTTTATGGGATGGCCATGTATCTATCGCCAACCCTACCTAGTACGCAAGAAATTAAAACAGCCAAATTAGAAATGCCATTACAGATTTATAGTAGTGATGATAAATTAATCGGCCAATACGGCAATCGTTTATCATTACCAGTTAGTTTTGATGAGATTCCTGAAGATTTAACTCATGCTTTTTTAGCGGCCGAAGATGCTTCTTTCTTTCAGCATAGCGGAATCAGTATTAAAGGTCTTGGTCGCGCTGTCACCGAAGCAGTCACTGATGACGATGGTCAAACCGGTGGCTCTACCATTACGATGCAGGTCGCTAAAAACTATTTCTTAAGTCCAGAACGTACTTTAAACCGCAAACTCACAGAGTTGTTTTTGGCGCGGAAAATCGAAGACGAGCTGAGTAAAAATGATATTTTGACGCTATATGTCAATAAAATCTATCTGGGCGAAGGTGCCTACGGCATTCGTGCTGCGGCCAAAAAATACTATAGTAAGTCATTAGACAATTTAACCATTGCTGAAATGGCCATGTTAGCCGGCCTACCAAAAGCCCCTTCTAAATATAATCCTGTTGCCAATCCTAGCCGTGCACTGACTCGCCGCAACTGGATCGTTGGACGCATGCATGAGCTTGGCTATATTACTAAAGCTCAGTACGATGAAGCGGTCAACTCCCCTATAGGTATCAACCTATATAAAGAAAAGCTCGATGTAAATATGCCTTATTTGGCAGAAATGACGCGCGCTTCTTTGGTCGAACGTTATGGCGATCAAGTCATGCACGGTGGCTGGCGCGTACGTCTCACAGTAGATAGTAAAGCACAAACAGATGCAGAAGCAGCAGTAGTAACAGGATTGATTGCCTATGAGCATCGCCATGGTTGGCGCGGGGCTGAAGCAAATGATGAGCCTCTTGAAAACTTCCAACGCTACAGCAACATGTCTCCTGCTAAAGTAATTAAAGTCAACTCTCGTAGTTTTAAAGCAGTCCTGCAATCCGGTGAAGAAGTGACTGTTAACTGGTCTGGTATGAGTTGGGCACGTAAGTATATTTCTGCTGACCGTATTGGTTATTACCCTAGTAATGCCAGTCAAGTCGTTAAGAAGAACGATATTGTTCGTGTGATACCTACGGCTAATGGCAACTGGCAATTAGGTCAAATACCTAAAATTCAAGGAAGTTTGGTCTCGTTGAATCCAGAGACTGGTGCTGTAAATGCATTGGTCGGTGGCTTTGATTTTAACCACAGTAAGTTCAACCGCGCTCTACAAGGCTGGCGTCAACCTGGCTCAACCATTAAACCGCTTGTTTATACCGCTGCTTTAGAAAAAGGTTATCGCCCAGATACCATCGTTTCTGACCGAGCTATTCAAGTAGGTGACTGGAAACCGAAAAACTCTGATGAACGTTTCTTAGGTGATATCACTTTACGTCGTGGTTTATATTTGTCTCGTAACCTCGTATCTATTCGCTTGTTGCAAGCTATCGGTATCTCAAGTACGCGCAACCTGTTAGATGAATTCGGTCTGGATAAAGAAAAGCTGCCGACAACATTATCATTAGCACTTGGAGCAGGACAAGCCACACCATTACAAATGGCCACGGCTTACTCAACTTTCGCGAATGGTGGTCATCGTGTCCAACCTTACTTTATTGAACAAATTTACAATTATAAAAACGAGCTGTTGTTTCAGGCAAATCCACGTCAAGCATGTGCACTATGCTTTAACGAAAAACTTGAGAAGGTCAATAGCAGCTTAGTTGAAGAGTATGAGAAGTCAATCGAAGCGCTTGATGATAGCAGTAATGAAATAACTGCCGATAATTCATCATCAGAAAGCAATGATGATAGCGAAACAACAGATAAAGAGCTTGATTTAACGGTATACAACGCTGGTCCACAATCAGACCGCCTAAAAGCGCCAGCCGTACAATATGTAAGGGCCAAACAAGCACCGCGCATACTGCAACCGAGAGTCGCTTTTGAGATGGCAGATATACTACGCGATGTAGTCCAACGCGGTACAGCGGTAAGAGCAAAAGCATTAGGACGTGATGATATCGGTGGCAAAACTGGTACCACCAATCAGGCCAAAGATGCGTGGTTTGCAGGGTTTCATCCTACCAATGCAACAGTAGTATGGATGGGATTTGACCAACCATCTACTATGGGACGCCGTGAATACGGTGGTGTAGCAGCGCTGCCAGTATGGATGGACTTTATGAAAGCTCAGCTAAAAGACACGCCAAGCCAATGGGTATCTATCAATAACCGCTCAAAATCCAGAAAACAACAGCAAAGCATCATAGAAATGACTGATGATGGCGTCCTAGTTAACGATGACGCTAATAAATCAGCAAAACCAGTCAAGACTCAAACCCAGCAGCGTAAGCCTTCGGCTCCAGAGCCTACTGAAGAGACGGACACTCAACAACCAACGAAACCAAGTAGCAATCGTAGTGATGACAGTGTACCGGAAAATCCATTAACGGTGACACCCGTTGAAAGTATGCCACCGATGCCAGAGTAATAAACAAGACCATTCTTAATTAATAAGAAAAAGGCTTATTCAGTAATGACTGAATAAGCTTTTTTATGCGCTTTAGACTATGGCCTACACTACTTGATCATACTTTCAAGTGGTTCAATAAATAGCTATCAGAGACTAAATCTTCTAGTTTACTTCCTATTAGAACTCGACCATACCTGCACGCAATTGTTCAATCAGTTCTAAAAGCTGATTGCGCCATTCTCGTATTGTGGTCTCATCAGGCAGCCATTGATTGGATAAAGTGACAACATTGACAATCAAGTCTGGTGACGCTGAATGACTGCTTGGCGCTTCATCGACGATAGTATCTGGCGGTACTGCATAAAGACAACGCTGATAAGCACGCTCTATATTGGCGATAAAACCTTGCTGTTGCAGTTGCTGCAAACGCTGAATCTCAGGAGATACTTGGGTACGCTCGCTTAGTGCTTGTTCAATATCGAGCAAAGTTGGCGCTGTCATATTTAAGCTATAAAAGTGACCGAGCTCCTGAATAAATGCCAATAAAGCACCATGCAAATGAAAAATAGCAGTCTCACAATGTGCTTGGTATAACTGCTTATCATTGGTACTTCCTGCAGATTGGCAAGATAAACGACAGAAATATAACTTTTGATTGGTTCGATCTGCTTGATATTTGGCGACGCGAGTTTTACCTGCCATTTGCTAATTATCCTTTTATAAGTAGTGAATTAAAGCATATTTTCCAGTGTACTATTTTTTTAGATAATAGCACCATGCCTTTCTCAGTTTTTTATACGCACAAAAAAGCCAGCAACTTAGGCTGGCTTTTTTATCAAATTAAGAATGAATCAAAATACTTAATACGATTAATTATCTTGATTTAACTCTTGAGCAAATGCTTCATCAAAGCTTGCAAAGTCTTTGCTATCAGTGCTTGCAGTCATATCAAACGCTGCATTCAAATCTTTGTCTTGTAGTTTCTGATCTGCTTTCTCTTTGCGTGCTTTATGATAAGCAAGACCAGTACCTGCAGGAATCAAGCGACCGACAACCACGTTTTCTTTCAGACCACGTAGCTCATCTACCTTACCAGTCACAGCAGCTGCAGTTAGTACACGGGTTGTTTCCTGGAAAGAAGCCGCTGAGATAAAGCTTTCAGTTGCTAGACTTGCTTTAGTGATACCTAATAATTGACGCTCAAACTGTACTGGGAATTTATCTTCCGCTTCTAGCTTCGCATTCAATGCTTTGATATCTGCATACTCGACCTGATCACCTTTGAAGTGACTTGAATCGCCGCCGTCAGTGATTTCAACTTTACGCAACATCTGACGAATGATAACTTCGATGTGCTTGTCGTTAATTTTTACACCCTGCAAGCGATAAACGTCCTGTACTTCGTTGACGATATAATCAGCAAGTGCAGTCTGACCTTTCAAACGCAAGATATCATGTGGGTTCTGTGGACCATCAGCGATCACTTCACCACGTGCTACCGTCTCGTTCTCAAAGACGTTGATTTGACGCCATTTCGGGATTAGCTCTTCATGTACTTCACCATCTTCATTAGTAATAATGAAGCGGTTCTTACCTTTGGTCTCTTTACCAAAGCTAACGACACCAGTCATTTCTGCCATGATGGCATGATCTTTTGGACGACGTGCTTCGAACAAGTCAGCAACACGTGGTAGACCACCGGTGATATCTTTCGTACCAGAAGACGCTTGTGGTACACGGCCTAGAATCGAACCTGCTGCTACTTTTTCACCATCGCTCACGCGGATGATAGTTTCAGCTGGTAAGAAGTAAACCACTTCTTTGCCTTCGTCAGTGTTCAAGATAATCGCAGGACGTAAGTCTTTTGCTGAGCTTGAACGGTCACGAGTGGCTAGAATCTCAAATGAGCTCATACCAGTCGCATCATCAACCTTAACTGTTGCAGTCATACCATCAGTGATGTCACTGAAGCGTGCTGTACCAGCAAATTCTGTGATGATTGGATGCGTATGCGGATCCCACTTAGCGATAGTTTGACCGCCTTCAACCTGCTCTTCGTCTTTCACAAGTACGCTTGAACCGTACGGTACTTTATAGCGCTCACGCTCACGGCCAAGCTCATCGGTCAATGCGATTTCAGCTGAACGCGATACGATGACTAAGTGACCATCGGTATGCTGTACTGTTTTCATGTTTTCAAAGTGCGCTTGACCAGCATTACGTACAGAGATGCTATTGTCCACAGAGGCTGAGCTTGCAGCCCCGCCCACGTGGAACGTACGCATGGTTAACTGAGTACCCGGCTCACCGATAGATTGAGCTGCCATAACACCGACTGATTCGCCGATATTCACTTTATGACCACGTGCAAGGTCACGACCATAACACTGTGAACATACGCCATGTTCGATATCACACGTAATTACTGAACGTACCCAGATATCATCGATTGCGTTGTTATCAAGGACGTTAACCCAGTACTCATCGATCAATGTACCAGCTGGAATCAATACTTTATCAGCATCATCGTTATAAGTAACGTCACGAGCAGTGACACGACCCAGTACTAGCTCACCTAGCTTCTCAATGATTTCACCACCTTGGATATGTGGTTTCATAAGTAGGCCTTCTTCAGTACCACAATCATCGCTAGTGATAACCAAATCTTGCGCCACATCAACCAGACGACGAGTTAGGTAACCCGAGTTAGCTGTTTTCAGTGCCGTATCCGCTAGACCTTTACGTGCACCGTGAGTTGAAATGAAGTACTGTAGTACGGTCAAACCTTCACGGAAGTTCGCTTTAATCGGTGTCTCAATGATTGAGCCATCCGGCTTAGCCATCAAACCACGCATACCCGCCAACTGACGAATCTGTGCCGCACTACCACGAGCACCAGAATCTGACATGATAAAGATCGAGTTGAATGACTTCTGCTCGTCTTCTTCACCTTGTGCGTTGATAACTTTATCTGTTGCCAAGTTGTCCATCATCGCTTTTGCGACTTTGTCATTGGTACGTGACCAGATATCAACTACTTTATTATAGCGCTCACCAGCAGTTACGAAACCTTGCTCGAACTGATCTTCGATTTCGCGAACTTCGCCTTCTGCCACTTCGATGATTTGCTTCTTAAGTGGTGGAATGACCATGTCGTCGATACCGATAGACACGCCAGATAGCGTCGCTTGAGCAAAACCAAGATACATCAATTGGTCAGCAAACATAACACTTTCTTTTACGCCGACTTTACGATAGCAAGAGTTAATCAAACGAGAGATATTTTTCTTCGTCATCTCTTGGTTACACTCATCAAACGTCATACCTTTAGGCATGATGTTCCAGATAAGTAGACGACCAGCAACCGTATCTTTGATACTGATTTCTTTAGTCTCGTTACCGTCTTCGTCAATTTGCGTCTCAGTAACACGCACTTTGATCTTGGCGTTTACATGTAGATCGTTTGAACCAATTGCACGCAATGCTTCATTAACGGTCGCAAAAATCATGCTCTCGCCTTTGGCATTGATAGACGAGCGACTGATGTAATATAGACCTAGTACAACATCCTGAGATGGTACGATGATCGGATCACCGTTCGCAGGTGACAAGATGTTGTTGGTAGACATCATCAAGGCACGTGATTCAAGCTGCGCTTCTAGCGTCAATGGCACGTGAACGGCCATTTGGTCACCATCGAAATCGGCGTTGAATGCAGTACAAACAAGCGGGTGCAACTGAATGGCTTTACCTTCGATCAATACTGGCTCAAATGCTTGCAAGCCCAAACGGTGAAGTGTTGGCGCACGGTTAAGTAATACTGGATGCTCACGGATAACCATGGCCAGCATATCCCAAACTTGTGGCTCTTCACGCTCTACCATCTTTTTAGCAGCTTTAATCGTAGTCGCTAAACCATGAGACAATAGTTTGTTATAAGTGAATGGCTTGAATAATTCTAGTGCCATTTTCTTAGGTAGACCACACTGATGTAGACGTAGTGTTGGACCTACAACGATAACCGAACGACCAGAGTAATCGACACGCTTACCAAGTAAGTTCTGACGGAAACGACCTTGCTTACCTTTGATCATATCTGCCAAAGATTTCAATGGGCGCTTGTTACTACCAGTGATGGCACGACCACGACGACCGTTATCAAGCAACGCATCCACTGACTCTTGCAACATACGTTTTTCGTTACGTACGATGATATCAGGGGCGCTTAGCTCAAGCAGACGCTTTAGACGGTTGTTACGGTTGATCACACGGCGATATAGATCGTTTAGATCTGACGTCGCAAAACGGCCACCTTCTAGCGGTACTAGAGGACGCAAATCTGGTGGTAGTACTGGCAAGATGTTCATTACCATCCACTCAGGCTTGTTATTAGAATCACGGAATGCTTCTAACAATTTAAGACGCTTAGACATTTTCTTAAGCTTAGTCTCAGAACCAGTTTGTGGAATCGCTTCACGAAGCTCATCAATTTCAAGATCGATATCGATATCTTTTAATAGGTCTTGAACGGCTTCAGCACCCATTTTAGCTGTGAATTCATCACCGAACTCTTCAAGCGCTTTGTAATAATCTTCATCATCAAGCAACTGATACTTTTCTAAGCTAGTTAGACCAGGCTCAGTAACGATGTAGCTTTCAAAATATAGAACGCGCTCGATATCACGTAGCGTCATGTCTAGCAATAGACCGATGCGGCTTGGTAATGATTTTAGGAACCAAATATGCGCCACAGGACTGGCTAGGTCGATATGACCCATGCGATCACGACGGACTTTAGCAGTGGTAACTTCAACACCACATTTTTCACAGATAACGCCTTGGAACTTACGGCGCTTATATTTACCACATAAACATTCGAAGTCTTTTACTGGGCCAAAGATTTTGGCACAAAAAAGACCGTCACGCTCAGGCTTGAACGTGCGATAGTTGATGGTTTCAGGCTTTTTTACTTCGCCGTGCGACCATGACTTAATAACGTCAGGTGAGGCTAAGGTAATTTGAATGCTATCAAACTCTGTATTACCGTTGCCGGTAGGGCTTTGCATGATATCGAGTAAATCTTTCAAGTTGCTTCTCCGTTATCTTTATAATCATCTGACAGCGTACCATTGACGCAGATAAGATGAATGAAGGCAATGAATAGGGTTGAGACAAATCACTAAAAGCAGCAGCAATAAAGCAGACTGCCTTTAGTGGACAACTAAGTTAAACAACGGGCTAGTTGCTTTGTTTTAACTCAATATTAATACCCAGTGATTTGATTTCTTTGGTCAGTACGTTGAACGACTCAGGCATGCCTGGGTCCATATACTGCTCACCATCAACGATGTTTTTATACATACGAGTACGGCCTTCAACGTCATCCGACTTCACCGTTAGCATTTCTTGCAACGTGTAAGTCGCGCCGTATGCTTCTAGTGCCCATACTTCCATCTCACCGAAGCGCTGACCACCAAACTGAGCTTTACCGCCGAGTGGCTGCTGCGTGACTAGAGAATAAGAACCCGTTGAACGCGCATGCATTTTGTCATCAACCAAATGGTTAAGCTTGAGCATGTACATGTAGCCGACGGTTACCTTACGGTCAAACTTCTGACCTGTACGACCATCATATAACGTCTGCTGACCATCGCGATCCATACCAGCAAGCTCTAACAGGTCTTTAACTTGGCTTTCTCTTGCGCCGTCAAATACTGCTGTGCCCATCGGTACACCGCCACGTAAGTTGTCTGCTAGCGCCATGATGTCATCATCACTTAAGCTATCAAGATCAACTTGTTCGCCACCGACTTGGTTATAGATTTTGTCCAAGAAGTCACGTAGCTCTTTGATCGCTGCTTGAGATTTGAGCATACCATCAATCTTCTCGCCCAATCCTTTCGCTGCCATACCCAAATGCGTTTCTAGAACCTGACCGATGTTCATACGAGATGGTACACCAAGTGGGTTCAACACGATGTCAACGGTATTACCATTTTCATCATAAGGCATGTCTTCAACTGGCATGATGCGCGATACCACACCTTTGTTACCATGACGACCAGCCATCTTATCACCAGGCTGAATACGACGCTTAACCGCTAGATATACTTTAACGATTTTTTGTACGCCATGCTGTAAGTCATCACCAGCAGTCAATTTGCGTTTTTTCTCAGCAAACTTCACATCGATGTCTTTTTGCTTATCAACCAAGTAATCAGCGATTTGCGTTAGACGCTCAGAGATTTCTTCTTCTACTGGTTGAATATCAAGCAAGGTCTCAAGGCTCATATCTTTCATATCAGCCAATGCCATAACCGTACCAGCTTTTAGACCAGCACCGCCGCTGACTTTTTGGCCATCTAATAGATTACCAATACGACCACGTGCTGCTTCTTCAAAGATACGTAGCTCTTCTTTCAAATCTTTGCGATAGCTATCAAGCTGCGATTTTTCAATCGCTCTTGCGCGTGCGTCTTTTTCAACGCCATCACGGGTGAAGACCTGTACATCAATAACCGTACCTTTGCTTGAAGTTGGTACGCGTAATGAGGTGTCTTTCACGTCAGCCGCTTTTTCGCCAAAGATAGCCCGTAGTAGTTTCTCTTCTGGCGTTAGTTGCGTTTCACCTTTTGGCGTCACTTTACCCACTAGAATATCACCAGCGTCAACTTCAGCACCGATATAGACGATACCTGCTTCATCAAGACTTGATAATGCTGCTTCACCAACGTTTGGAATATCAGCAGTGATCTCTTCTGTACCTAGCTTGGTATCACGAGCCACACAAGTTAATTCTTGGATATGAATAGTAGTGAAACGATCTTCTTTCACGACTTTTTCAGATAACAAGATTGAATCTTCGAAGTTATAACCATTCCACGGCATAAATGCGATGCGGATGTTCTGGCCTAGTGCTAGCTCACCAAGATCCGTTGATGGACCATCAGCCAAGATATCACCCAAAGCAATCTCGTCACCTTGGTTAACGATGATACGTTGGTTGATACAAGTGTTTTGGTTAGAGCGCGTGTATTTGATCAAGTTATAGATATCGATACCCGCTTCACCAGCAGTCATCTCGTCTTCGTTTACACGAACAACGATACGTGATGCATCAACATCTTCAATCACACCGCCACGTTTAGCGATAACACAAACACCAGAGTCACGAGCAACGTGACGCTCCATACCCGTACCTACCAATGGCTTATCAGCACGTAGCGTAGGAACAGCCTGACGTTGCATGTTCGAGCCCATTAAGGCACGGTTAGCATCATCATGCTCTAGGAACGGAATCAAACCTGCTGCAACCGATACTACCTGGCTTGGCGATACATCCATATGCGTTACTTTTTCTGGCGGCATACGAACAAATTCACCATAGCTACGTACACTGACCATCTCATCAGATAACGCGCCATCTTCAGTCATCGGAGAATCAGCCTGTGCAATGACAGTACCTACTTCTTCGATTGCTGATAGATACTCAATAACGTCAGTCACTTTACCATCAACCACACGGCGATAAGGCGTTTCTAAGAAGCCAAAGCTGTTGGTTTTAGCAAATGTCGCTAGTGAGTTGATCAGACCAATGTTTGGACCTTCAGGAGTCTCAATAGGACATACACGGCCATAATGCGTATCATGTACGTCACGTACTTCAAAGCCTGCACGTTCACGAGTTAGACCACCAGGTCCTAACGCTGATACACGGCGCTTATGGGTAACTTCAGACAACGGGTTGTTCTGATCCATAAACTGTGACAACTGGCTTGAACCAAAGAATTCTTTCACTGCAGCCGCTACTGGCTTAGAGTTAATCAAATCTTGCGGTGACAAGTTGTCTGATTCTGCTGAGCTTAAACGCTCTTTTACGGCACGCTCAACACGTACTAGACCAACACGGAATTGGTTTTCTGCCATTTCGCCTACTGAACGAATACGACGGTTACCGAGATGATCAATATCATCGACATCACCGCGACCATTACGAATCTCGATAAGCTCTTTTAGAACGTTAACGATATCATCGTTGGTCAATACACTGCGTTCACGCTGGATATCAGGATCATCAGTGTTATCAAATTCTAAACCAAGACGACGGTTGAATTTCATACGACCGACATTTGATAAGTCATAACGATCTGCGTTAAAGAACATGCTCTCAAACAGTTTTTCAGCAGTTTCGACCGTTGGTGGCTCACCTGGACGCATTACTTTGTAGATTTCGATCAATGCTTCTTCACGGCTTGAGGTACTATCAGCACGTAGCGTATCGGCAATATAGCTACCTTGGTCGATATCGTTGGTGAATAGAATGCTGAACTCTTTGATGGCACCACTGGCTTCAAATGAGTTCAATTTAACCAATAACTCGTGGTCAATTGGCGTATTTGCTTTAGCAATGATTTCGTCATTAACAACGATGTCTTCTGCTAAGATACGCTCATACAAATATTCATCAGGCACAGCAATTTTCGTCATACCGGCTTCTTCAAGCTGACGGATACGGCGTGCGTTAATGCGTTTGCCCTGCTCTACGATAACTTCACCTTCAGGTGATACGATATCGAACTGAGCCATTTCGCCACGTAGACGATCAGCAACTAGATCAATCTCAAACGTCTCTTCAGCTTTATAGACAGCGACTTTATCAAAGAACAAATCTAAGATTTCAGAAGTTGTTAGACCAAGTGCACGTAGAATGATTGACGCAAGTAGTTTACGGCGACGGTCAATACGAGCAAATACTAAATCTTTGGCATCAAATTCAAAGTCTAACCATGAACCACGGTAAGGGATAATACGTGCGTTATAAAGCACTTTACCACTTGAATGCGACTTACCTTTATCATGGTCAAAGAACACACCAGGTGAACGATGTAGCTGAGATACGATAACACGCTCAGTACCATTGATAATAAAAGTACCGTTAGCCGTCATCAAAGGCATCTCGCCCATGTAAACGCTTTGCTCACGGATATCTTTGATAGCAGCTTTGCTATCTTTGTCTTTGCTATCTTTATCTTTGATGATTAAACGGATTTTGACACGCATTGGCGCCGCGAACGTTGAACCACGTAAGATACACTCACGCTCATCAAATTCAGGCGTACCTAAATAGTACTCAACAAATTGCAACTCGGCGTTACCAGAGTGACTCTCAATTGGGAAAATAGAGGAATACGCAGCTTGCAAACCAGTATTCTCACGAGCTTTTGGCTTTTTGTGCTCTTGCAAAAATTGCTCATAAGAATCTACTTGAATAGACAGTAAATAGGGAACGTCCATTACAGTGGGCAATTCAGCAAAACTTTTGCGAATACGCTTTTTTTCAGTATAAGAATATGCCATCGAGAGTCCTTACAGTAAACGTGGAAACAAATTAAAAGCGTGGCCAGTATGCATAAATACGATGCAAACATGGCGACGTAAACGATAATATAAAACGGGTTTTCGTGTTCAGTTCATGTCTTTTCTGTCAATTACTACTTTACTCATCAGTGCTTACCTAGCACACTTCACTTAATCTCGTCGTTGCTTTTTAAATTCATGGTACATGAATCAATCTATATGACTGTTGCAACCAAAAAATTCAATATTATATAATCTATAACACATGGCCTATCAGGCTCAATTTACAAATACATTGCTGGGAAATAACGTCTATTAAGATTGCATATAAACCACTTGCCATCTAGACTGCTTATTACCGAACTATGTTCCCTACACATACAAACTGTCTATAAGACTTAATATCGACAGTCATGCCACACCAAGTAGGCAACTTATGATCAACAGCTTTTTCAGAGTACCGCTTTTTTCAGGATTAATAATCGGGGTAACTATAACTTTAAGAATCAGTATAAACTATAGTGTTGATAGGAAAGCATGCAGACACAAAAAAATGCCAAACATCTACAGACGTTTAGCTGATATTAACTGATTTCAAAAACTGGCATGTGTGCTTGCATGTATATCGTCTGTCCTTTTGATGGGTATCCACCGTGATGTTGCATACGTATGTTGGCAGACACAAAAGGTCAAGCTACGAATTATAGTAAAAAAAAGCTGGCAATGCAAGGCATTACCAGCTTTTTTTCGTACAGTGTTAAACTTATTTTAGTTCAACAGTTGCACCAGCTTCTTCAAGTTTCTTTTTCAACTCTTCAGCTTCAGCTTTAGATGCGCCTTCTTTGATTGGAGCTGGAGCGCTTTCAACCAAATCTTTCGCTTCTTTTAGGCCAAGACCAGTAGCTTCACGTACGGCTTTAATTACGCCAACTTTCTTCTCGCCAAAGCTGGCAAGAACTACGTCAAACTCGTCTTTTTCTTCAGCAGCAGCAGCAGCAGGACCAGCAGCAGCAGGTGCAGCAGCAACAGCAGCTGTTACGCCGAATTTTTCTTCCATGTCGCTGATTAACTCAACGATATCCATTACTGACATTTCAGCGATTGCATTTAACACGTCATCTTTAGATAGTGCCATGAGAACTCTCCGTTATCTGATAAAAATTAATTGATTCTAATATCGCCTTGATTGCTTGCCTAATGTGACAATAAAGTGCAACCAAAATTAGCGATGTTAAAGTTACGTTAAAACAAGCAATTAAGCAGCTTCTTTTGCGTCTTTGATTGCCGCTACAGTGCGAACGAACTTGCCAGGAACAGCGTTCATAGTCTGGACAAGCTTGGTCACTGGTGCATTCATAGTAGCCATCAAGATAGAGATTGCTTCGTCGCGAGTTGGTAGCTTCGATACGCGCTCTAGCTCTTCTGGACCATAAACTTCACCACCGACTGATACTAATTTGGTCTCTAAAGCTTTGTTATCTTTGCTGAAGTCGAAAACGACTCGAGCAGCAGATCCCAAATCTTCCATAGAGAAAGCCAAAAGTAGTGGACCAGTCATACGGTCTGACATGCTCTCAAACTTAGTGCCTTCAAAAGCGCGTTTTGCTAGTGTATTTTTTACCACTTTTAAAACAACACCTTTATCACGAGCTTGTTCGCGCAGCTTAGTAAGCTGTGCAACACCAATACCGTGATATTCGGCAGCTACTGCTGAGTAAGCATTAGCAGCAACTTCAGACACTTCAGCCACAACTTGTTGTTTTTGTTCTAGCGTTAATGCCATAAGTTGACTCCTTTAATCTTATCAATCGACTTATAATAAAAGTGCCAAAAACAAGGTTTTTATGCGCTCAAACTGTAAGCTAAGACTGACTTGATACGACACATTACCAGTGGATTCAATTAATAAAAAAAGCATCTACTGGTAACGACTGATTACGGCACCGTTATCAGAATGACGTTGAGTAATAGTTTGAAGGTTATAAATAACCTTATCGCCCTATTCGCTCGTGTCTTAAACTGTGTGGGCCACCGTCTGCGTAGGACAACTAAGATTTTCATCTGTCGTCGATTAACAAAAGTGACTTATTATCATAAATAACTATCCGAAGATCGCTAATTATGACTCTAAACTACTCTCTACCTACGGTCTTAGACAGCGTAGCAAATACTACGCTGACCTAATTCTTTAAAAACTGTTTGTGTTTATCATTCAAAATATTTGAAGATAAAAACTTTAATTATTTAGCAGTACGATAAGGAACAGCGTCGATCGTTAGACCTGGACCCATCGTGCTAGACAAGGTAATTTTCTTGATGAAAGTACCTTTAGAAGTAGCAGGCTTAGCACGCTTTAGATCAGAAAGAATCGCTTGCGCGTTTTGCTCGATTTGATCAGCAGTGAAACCTACTTGGCCGATAGTTGCATGGATGATACCAGCTTTATCAACACGGTACTGAGCCTGACCAGCTTTCGCATTAGTCACAGCTTCAGCAACGTTTGGCGTTACTGTACCAACTTTAGGGTTAGGCATTAGACCACGTGGGCCTAGGATAGTACCTAACTGACCAACAACACGCATAGCATCTGGAGCTGCGATAACAACATCAAAGTCCATGTTACCGGCTTTGATTTGCTCTGCTAGGTCTTCAAAACCAACGATGTCTGCACCAGCTTCTTTAGCGGCTTCAGCAGCAGCGCCTTGAGCGAATACAGCAACGCGTTTGGTTTTACCAGTACCCGCAGGTAGGTTGGTTGCACCACGAACTACTTGATCAGATTTACGTGGGTCAACGCCCAAGTTTACTGCGATATCGATAGACTCTTTGAATTTTAGCGCTGGCAAATCGTTTAGGATTTGAACCGCTTCTTCAATAGTGTACTGTTTTTCGTTATCAATACGGCTTTGAATTTCTTTTTGACGTTTGGTTAGCTTAGACATTATACACCCTCCACGGTAATACCCATTGAACGTGCAGTACCAGCGATGGTACGGACAGCAGCGTCAAGATCAGCTGCAGTTAAATCTGCATTCTTAGTCTTAACGATGTCTTCTAGTTGTGCACGGTCAACTTTACCAACTTTAGCAGTGTTCGGTGTACCTGAACCTTTAGCAATACCAGCAGCCTTACGTAGTAAGTATGCAGCTGGTGGTGACTTCATGATGAAGGTAAAAGATTTGTCGCTGTATACTGTGATCTCAGTTGGGATCGGTAGACCTGGCTCTTGGCCTGAGGTCGCAGCGTTAAATTCTTTACAGAACGCCATGATGTTCACGCCTTTTTGACCCAAAGCTGGACCAATAGGTGGTGAAGGATTTGCTTTGCCTGCAGGCACTTGCAGTTTGATGTAACCATCAATCTTCTTAGCCATGATACTCTCCTAAATGGGTAATAGCGCCAAATCAACGTGGTATATACCTAATTGACTAACAGCTCCCCGGTTGATGAATTTTTTGCTAATTTAGTCTAGTTTTTCGACTTTACTAAATTCAAGCTCAACCTGCGTAGGTCGATTAAATACGTTTACCGTTAGATGTAGTTTAGACTTCTCATAATCCACTTTTTCTACCAACCCTTTAAAGTCAGTAAATGGACCATCGATAACCAACAACTCTTCGCCTGGCTCAAATAGAGTCTTAGGACGTGGGTCAGTTTCAGTCTGGTTCAAACGGTTTAAAATGCGATCAGCTTCTACTTGCGTAATCGGTGCAGGCATCTCAGGCGTACCACCGATGAAGCCCATAATACGAGGGCAATCTTTTACGATGTGCCAAGTATTATCGTTCATTTCCATTTGGATCAATACATATCCAGGAAAGAACTTACGCTCACTCTTACGTTTTTTGCCGTCTTTCATTTCGACGACTTCTTCAGTAGGAACCAATACATCACCGAATGAATCAGCAAAGTCACTACGATTAATACGATCAGTTAATGAACGTTGTACTTGTTTTTCATATCCTGAAAACGCTTGGACAATATACCAACGCATATCACGCTCCTGATCATTATAAATAAGTCGTTATGAGTAAATGTCGCGCTAATAGTCACTAATACGCGCTATTAACCGATGAAAATACCAACGAACCAATTAAAAAAGTTATCCAATAACCAAATAAAGAAACCAGCAATCGCAATCACGACAATCACTTGCCATGTATATTGAAAGGTTTCGTCTTTACCTGGCCATGTCACTCGGCGAAGCTCAACGGCAGCATCTTTTAATAATATTTTAAAAGCACGGCCTTGATGCGTTAACGCCAAACAAACTAATGCAAATACAACAAGTGCGACAATAATACCAATACGTACCCAGACGTCGTTGGCAGGTTGCCAATAGCCCGGTAAGTATTGATTTACTAGAGTCGCACCGATTAATACAGCTGCGGCAAGTAGCCACAAAATCAAATCTTTTATTGAGCCAGTCTTAGCCACTTCAACAGCAGTAGTACCGCTAGCTGAAACATGCTTGTTTTTAGACAGCATTCCACCAGCAACCGCCTTGGCATCAGATAACTTAGTCTCGAGGTTATCTTGATCATTGCTCATAAAGAACTCGCTTCGGAGATGGTGGGGTACAACAAAGATGTGATAAGAAGATGGCAGGCGATGTAGGACTCGAACCTACAACCCTCGGTTTTGGAGACCGATGCTCTACCAATTGAGCCAATCGCCTATGGGTGTAAAGGACAGCATTATACAATATTTAGCATAGAATGCAAGCCCTTGACGGTAAAATTATTAATTTTACCTGATTTTGCACTGCCGCAATCTAAAATAACTGCTAGCATTAAGTGCAGCGATAATATAACAAGCTATGCTACAGATTACAATATGCTATCTAACAAATAATTGTCTCTATCACACATGTAGCTAATTCATTAATACACGCTAGGCATAATTCTATTTTCGATCATGCTTCAACTTTCTCCAATAAAAAAAGGCCACCCTAGATAGGATGGCCTTTTTTATGACTAATTCATAAGCTCATTGCTGAGACTTAAGTATTAGTTCAATACGTTAGCAACAACACCAGCGCCTACAGTACGGCCGCCTTCACGAATAGCGAAGCGAAGACCTTTGTCCATAGCGATTGGGTGGATAAGCTCTACGCCCATCTCAACGTTATCACC
>NZ_JASDCR010000060.1:0-644 GCF_030407795.1 Psychrobacter sp. APC 3279
GCCCGGACTCCTACGGGAGGCAGCAGTGGGGAATATTGGACAATGGGGGAAACCCTGATCCAGCCATGCCGCGTGTGTGAAGAAGGCCTTTTGGTTGTAAAGCACTTTAAGCAGTGAAGAAGACTCTATGGTTAATACCCATAGACGATGACATTAGCTGCAGAATAAGCACCGGCTAACTCTGTGCCAGCAGCCGCGGTAATACAGAGGGTGCAAGCGTTAATCGGAATTACTGGGCGTAAAGCGAGCGTAGGTGGCTTAATAAGTTAGATGTGAAATCCCCGGGCTTAACCTGGGAACTGCATCTAAAACTGTTTCGCTAGAGTAGGTGAGAGGGAGGTAGAATTTCAGGTGTAGCGGTGAAATGCGTAGAGATCTGAAGGAATACCGATGGCGAAGGCAGCCTCCTGGCATCATACTGACACTGAGGTTCGAAAGCGTGGGTAGCAAACAGGATTAGATACCCTGGTAGTCCACGCCGTAAACGATGTCTACTAGTCGTTGGGGGACTTGATCCCTTAGTGACGCAGCTAACGCAATAAGTAGACCGCCTGGGGAGTACGGCCGCAAGGTTAAAACTCAAATGAATTGACGGGGGCCCGCACAAGCGGTGGAGCATGTGGTTTAATTCGATGCAACGCGAA
>NZ_JASDCR010000061.1:0-612 GCF_030407795.1 Psychrobacter sp. APC 3279
TATCTTTTTAACAGCTTCAGCTTTGAATGCTGCACTATAGGTTCTGATTTTCTTAGTCATGATAAACTCCTCATTGAGTCGTTAGTTTACCAAGTTTGGTTCTACAGTTTTTTCAGCATAGCTCAAAATACTGCAAGAGATTTCATAAAAATCGCTTATAACTTATCTGATATCGATATACTTAGTATTATTCCCAAGCATCGTCATATGGGGCATAACAGTAAAGAAAGAGACTCCTCATTAGAAGACTTCAAAAACTTCTTACAAACCTGCATTACATACTTTAATGAATTCTCATACGCCATATTAAATAAAATCTACCCTATACCTATTACTTTAGCAAAATCATCAAGTAATGATTATTATTGGGATTCAACTAGAAAATATGGCATAAAGAAACTACCTAATTGCTTCTACAATAGTGGTGAACCCTTACCCTTTAATGAGGTAAAAAATGCTTTATCAAATTATTATAATTGTGAGCATACTAGGGCGTGTCTTCAATTGGATAAGCCCTAAATAATAGTTACAATACCGCATCTATTGAGTCGATGCGAGAAATACAAGTTATGGCAAGAAAAGCATTAACAGATACGCTTTGGGATCAATTGC
>NZ_JASDCR010000062.1:0-583 GCF_030407795.1 Psychrobacter sp. APC 3279
TCGCTAAGCTAAAACAGTATAGGGCGGTTGCCACTAGATTTGATAAGCTCAAGCAGAGTTATGAAAATACGGTCGCTCTTGCTTGTGCTTATATCTGGCTCAAATTATGAATATTCAACACGCCCTAGTATTAAAGAAAATAGAAATCCTCAGTTTTATAACCCATTGAAAAAAATACAGATTTGTTTCTCTCTTAAAATAAGTTCAAAAACATTAATAAAACGGGTTGACACAAAATTTATACCGTCTATAATACGCACCTCATCAAGACGAGCTGGAAGTAGCTAGTGTGTAGATTACACATTGATAACCCAGTTAACTTGTTGAAACAAATTAAAAAAAGAAGTTGACAGACTATTAAAACATGATATGATGGTCAGCTCGCTAAATAGGATAAGTCACATTGGCTGACTTATTTAGTTTGAAATACTAGCACTGGACGACAGTGTCAGACATTATTTAAAAGCATAACTAAAGAACAACTTGTGTGGATTTTTGCTGATTCAGAATGCTAAAAAATAAAGTTGACTATCTTTTCTTTTCGGAGAGATTATTAACTATAAAAATTATCATTTAAGACAGC
>NZ_JASDCR010000007.1:0-153869 GCF_030407795.1 Psychrobacter sp. APC 3279
TGATGATAGGTGCATCATCATTGTCGGTGATGGTGCCGATACCGACGCCAGTACCGATGGTGACCGTGGTGGTCTCAGTAAGCTCGTCTGTCGCGTCATCTGTGGTTTCGTAGCTGACGGTAAAGCTCGTCACTCCTGCTGGGATGGTGATGGTGCCGGTAGCGGCATCATAAACAATGCCGGGAACACTAAAGACAGGCGGTGTTGCACTGTCATAATCACTCCCTGCAGTTGCAGTACCATCGGTGATGGCAAACGGATAGCTGACCGCTACCTCAGTTGGGTTTGATAAGGTCACGGTGTGAACCAAATCGCTACCCTCATCAGCACTAGCAGCAGAGACGGTAACGACGGGCTTGTCGCCATCGACCTCATCATTCACATCATCTGGATTGTTCGGGTTGTTGGTGTTGACGCGCTGGTCTTCATCAAGGATGACGCCAGTGGCAGTGCTTGTACCAACAGTGGCAGGCGTTGGACTGCTTGTCGGTATGGCAATATTAAGCACAAGCTCTTCTGAGCGCTCATACACAACGTCATCAATCACAGTGACCGTAATAGCAGGTGCACTGAGGCTGCCTGCCGGTATGTTGACCGTTGCACCATCCGCTAGGAAGGTTTGGATGTCAGACAGTTTGTCTAGCGTCACCAAAACCCCATCAGCATTGGTGTAGCTGATGCTGGCAATGTCAGCGGCTTCGACGGTGTTGTTATTACCCAAGCTCACGTTAACGGTGGTGTCAAGGTTGCTAAGGTTGGTCTGAGTCACGCTAAAGATGAGGGTGTTGTCCACGCCTTCAATCGCTTGCGCATCGGTTGCGCTAATGCTGACCACGGGGATATCATTCCCTACTGTTGGGTCAGCAGGATTAACTGGTGTGGTGCCATCAGTGGTGCCATCATCATAGATAGTCGTGGTGACACTGTCATTATCCGCACTAATGTTAGCTGTACCAGCAGTGGTACCAGTGATAGTGACCGTAAAGTCCTCAGCACCTTCGTAAATATTGTCATCTACCATTGGTAAGCTAAAATCAACAGAGGTCTGCCCAGCAGGAATCGTGACAGTCTTTATAGTTGGTGCAACGTAGTCATCGCTACCTTCTGTACTGCCATTGCTAATAATATAGCTAATAGTCGTATCGACTGCGCTTGGATTGCTTAAGCTCACGGTATACGTTGCGCTATTAACACTACCATCAGCAGCTGTTTCGCTCAGGCTTACTGTACCTTTGATGCTTACAGTTGGCGTGTCATCACCCACTGTTGGGTCATTAGGGTCTACTGGTATCGTGCCGTCAATGGTGCCATCATCGTAGATAGTCGTGGTAACAACGCTTTTAACAGGGTCAATAGTGGCCTTACCAGCACTGACGCTGGTTATAGCAACCATAAAGCTTTGAGCACCTTCGTAAACGTTATCATTCACAATTAGTATGCTAAAATTAACAGAGGTTTGTCCTGCTGGAATCGTGATGGTTTGCGTCATTGGTGCCGTATAGTCACCGCCATCGGCAGAACCAGGCGTAATGGTGACTGTCACACTGGTATCAACATCACTGGCCTTATCTAGAGTAACGCTATATAGCGCAGTGTTTGCATCATTCGTTGCCGTTGCTTCACTTAAGCCTTTAACACCACTGAGACTGACTATGGGCGCAGGTTCAGGACGATCATCACTACCACCGCCACTGATACCCGCAATCAAACCTGCCAATCCAAGTCCTGCAGCGACAGGTATCCACCACGGTATTGCCGCCGCAACATATTCTTCACCGCCTAACGCCTGTCCTTCTACGTCGCCTGCTGCCAATTGAGTCACATAATCGTAGGTTTCGCCAGTATCTGGAATGTAGTAGTAATAGTCGCCATCTTCTGCAATACCGACTAAGGCACTGTCTGCACTGTCATAAAAACCTTCTATAATTAAGTCACTGTCTTTGCCGTCTTCTTCAAATGAGACGTGCAGATCATTTTTGATGCGTTTGGTAATAATATGATTGGGCGCTCTACCGATCGCCATATCATGGAACTCGTAATTGACTTTCTCCATAGCTTGGATGACGGTTGGTTTTCCATCTTTAGTGACAACGGCCACTTCGGCTACGGTTTGAGTCGCATTATTTGTCTTAACCATGATAGTGTTCATATTTCTACCTTTTGCTTTTTATCGTTTAATTCGATTGATGTAAGTGCATGCTAGGCTGTTTGATTATCGAAGATTATCCCAAGGTCATTTTGACTGGATAAGTCTCTAATGAGTTCTTTCTTGACTCTTTTATATCTTTTATATCTTTTATATCTTTTATATCTTTTATATCTTTTATAATACTGTTTTTTAGGACTTAACCATAGTTAAATCAAGCCATCTTATCGACCATTCGTCGATTTTTACTCAAAAAAAAACCCTTTAAGTTATTAATTTTATTAAAATATTTTAAAATCCAACCATTTTCCCAGTCATTTTACAAAAGTAGATTATTGTTCTATATCCTATAAATAGAGTACGCTATCTATTATAAATTTAGACTAAAAACAATCTCTTTGCTTTATGAGTATTAATAGTTCATAGTCTCAAAACTTTATGAAAAATCTTTAAAAAACACCTTCATGCCAATAAAGCTCACACACAAGCGAGTTCAATTAACTTAATAAACTCAATACTATGACATTTGATTTTTAGGCGGGACAGAATACGTGCCGACCACATGAGCCACCATATCATCACATCCTTCTGAATAGAGAGAGACCTCCCCAACTATCAGCGTACGCCCTACTTTCATTAAGGTGCATTTGGCGATAATACGCGCTTCTGCTGAGGGCTTACGCAAAAAATTGATGGTCAGACTCGTGGTTACGGTCAATGGAACGATGCCGATTTTTCCGAGGATAGCGACGTAGATAGCGACATCAGCGACGGCCATCATAACCGGTCCCGAAACTGTGCCACCGGGACGCAGCTCGTTTATGCCGATCTCGTGCGATAAGGTCGCGCCATTTTCGCTGACCGCCTCGACGACGCATTTGGTTTGAGGAAACTCCAATGCCATAAAGGCGCTGATTTCTTCTTTGGTTGCAGACATAACTCTTCCTTGAATTGAACTGTCCATGTTGATTCGCTTAATTCATTTATACGATCATCGCTAGTTAGCAAAGTAGAAACTATTTTCGCCTATGCTATGGTGCTTTTTTAATACTTTAAATTACGCACCGACTATACATATATCAATGTATCACCGGCGTGCCTTCTGTACTAAAGGCAAAGCCTTTGTTGCTAAAATTACCAATCATGACCGCTTCGATCACAGGTTTGACGGTGTCATCCGCGCCTTCGACTTCGATAATAAAGTTAGCACCAGCGCCGCCTTTATTCTCTTCTTTTTCAACGATATAGTTGAGCGTGGCCATCGCTGGTAGCTCGATTGGCTTGTCTATATAGGATTTGACAAGGGCGCCATCGGTATCGTAATAATCAATTTTATTGATATATAGTGATTTTTCCAACGTGGTATTGCGTACGCTCAACGTCGCAGCCAGTAACACTTTACGATTGTCTTTATCGGTATAAATATCCGAATAAATGGGCACATAAAAGGTTTCTTTATAGCTAAACTCGCTGCGATCGACATTGGAGGTCACCTCTAACGCCTCAATCGGATCTTGCTGATTTTCGGACAGGGTGACGTTCGGATCTTGCGCGGACGGATCGCAGCCAGACAGGAGCGCCATAGCGGTGACCAATAGAACGACTGCGCTGCGCTTATTCATAGATTTCCCCTGTGTCTTCTCATGTCACTACGATGGTAAGCCGTTATTTGATTTTCACACCCACGCTACGTAAGAACTGGTTGATGTGTTTGTTCGCGCCATAAATAACCAAAACATCGTGGTCTTTTAATACTTGCTCCGGTGTTGCTAACCCTTGGATGCTCGGTTTGCTCTGAGTACGACCAAAGCTGTCTTCATAATACTCATAGCGCAAGGTACTAAGCAATCGTATATTGAACTTTTGCTCCAATTGCAATTCATCGATGGTCTTACCGATCAATACACTTGGAATATTAATCTCTACCATACTGAAGTTATCGCTTAACTCAAATGAATCGACAAAATAACGTAGCGACAGTCGTTTGGCCCAGCGATTGGCCGCTTCTTTTTCAGGATGAATCAAATCGTCCACCCCAATAGCCTGTAGGACTTTTTCGTGTAGTGGGTTGATACTGCGGCTGATCAACCGTTTTGCTTTTAGGGTCTTAAATAACGCCGTTGCCATCACGTTTGCGCCTTGATCTTCGCCAACTGCCACGATGACGATGTCAGTATCAATGATGGGTAAGCCGCTTACGGTATACTCATCTGTGGCATCCATACAAAGCGTATGAGAGATAACTTCCTTATAGGCTTCGACCCTTTGCATGTTGCTATCAATGCCAATCACTTCATGCCCTTGGCTAGTCAATGCAGAGCCTAGTGACGCGCCAAAATTCCCCAATCCTACGATAATATACTTCATAACCTTGATGACCTTTTTTAAACTATATTTTTCGCTTCTAAACGTAAAATTATTTATGTATAAAAATTTAGTTAATCGTAATTTCCTCAGTTGGATAGCGATAATTGCGTTGGCGCATGTTTTTGAGTAGCGCAATAAATATCGTTAGCATACTGACCCGACCAACAAACATAATGACCGATATCACCACTTTGCTAAAATCTGACAAATCTGCTGTTAGATTCAAACTCAGCCCTACTGTACTGTATGCTGAAAAACACTCAAACACTACTTTGATCAAATCAAGCTCTGGCTGATCATAGCTAATGAGCGTCACACCCGTACCGATGACCAGCAGTGACAACCACATAATAGAAAATGCGCGGCGCACGGAGATCTCCGCAATTTGACGTTTGAACACCTCGATCTTCGTTTGCCCACGGGCTAGACTGAGTGTATTCAATAAGGCAATCGCAAAGGTACTGGTCTTAATACCGCCCCCTGTCGAGTTTGGTGACGCACCAATCCACATCAAAAATATCGTCAGCATGATCGTTGGGAATGCAAGCTCACCCATATCAATCACATTGAATCCTGCGGTTCGCGGCGTGGCAGCGGTAAAGAATCCTGTGACCAGCTTACCAAAAATACTGGTATGGTCAGCGAGCACATTATCGTATTCAAATATCATTACCCCAACCAGACCGACCAGCAATAGCGCACCAGTCGTAATCAAGGTAATGCGGCTATTGATGTTGAGCAACCAAGGCTGATAAAAATAGCGTTGATCATGACGATACAGTAGTCGCTCAATGCGATGCCGTAGATAGCGCAGTACATTGACCACAATAGTGAAACCCATACCGCCAAAGATAAAGGTCATCGCCACGATCAGCTGTAGCGGGTAATTAAAGCGTAGCGAATCGTCATACATGCCAGCACTAAAGGTCGAAAACCCCGCATTACAAAAAGCTGAAATTGCATGAAAAATCGAAAAGAACAACTGCTCAGACCAACTCATATCGGGTATATCATAGATACTGATATAAATCAGTGCCGCTGCTACTGCTTCAACACCGAAAGTCACGTATAAGATTGACTTCAAGGTCGAGACTACGTTGCCCATACCGCGCATATACGACATCTCGCTGATACTGGCTTGCGTCTCATAACTGACGCCGCCCTTAAAAAAGTAACTAAAATAAGTCACAAATGTCAAAATACCTAAGCCGCCGACTTGTATTAAGCCCATAATAATGGCCTGTCCAAACGTCGTAAAATGGGTCGCCGTGTCCACCACAATAAGTCCTGTCACACAAACCGCACTGGTCGCGGTAAAGAGCGCATCAACAAAGGATAACGGCTGCGTTGTGGCATTAGGCATCATTAGCAGCAGGGCGCCTATCAGCACCACCGCCAAAAAGCTTAGAATAAAAAACTGCGCAGGATGCAGAAAGGTACGATTAAGATTGAACTCGTGATCAGACAGTTCACGAATGAAGGTGACAAACACGGCTATCTTGATGGCGACGAAGCCATCAACAGCGGCAGACAACCCAAAACGCATTAGGTCAGTAAAGTGTGCCGCAAGTAAAATAATAATAGCGATACTGGTAAAGGCATCGAATACCGCCACTTTATTAAGCGTGAACGGCTTATTTGTGTAGATATAACGGCCAACCGTCACCACAAAGCTCAAAAAAATAATGACCAAATAGAAAATATGGAACACTTGCTGGAGCCATGTTGGTAGTGTAAAACCACTATCCAACAAAGCAACAACGACCCCAATGACACTTATCAGAATCGTAACATTATTCAATAATCGATAACGCGTGGCTGCATTCATAGCCTGAATCCATGACAACAATAACCCCGATACTTATACTCCTTTTTTGCCCTATTCACAAAATTTGATTTGAGATAATCGTAACCAATTATGGAATCAATATAAGCTGTATGAGTAATTAAAATGGGTTATCAAATACTTACACGATTATAGATCTTTTATTGATGTACTTGCCCATTGGCACGTTTACTAAGCGCCCTTCATTCTTCTTTTGTTATGACCGTCGACATTTTTACGCCGCCCCATGTGACTAATGCCACACCAATCGCAATTAAAGTAGCGCCTAAAAACAAACCTTCTGGTGGACTTTCCCCCTGCAAAAAAATAGCGACAGGTACGCCGACAATGGCCCCTACCGCACCTAGTAAGCTTAGCAACACGGGCCCACCTGTCTTTTGCAATAGAAATAATAGTAAAAACTGTCCAGTAAATACGCCTGCTTGTATAGCTATCATGCTTAGCGGTAGCCAGTCCTCTAAAGATACAGCAATAGACAAATCTGACATCATACTGAATAAACCTAGCAGCAACGCTGCCGCAATCAACATACCTGGAGCGAGTGCGCCAGAAGACGCATTATCAGGCCAGCGTAACGTTCGATATATATTGCCAATAGCGAGTAGCACTGGACCACAAAGCGCGACTAAAATCCAAAATACACTAGAATCTGGCGCAGAGAATTTATGCACGGCTAATGCTCCTGCCCCGATGAGTGCTGCGATGACCCCAAGCGCACGGACAATATAAAATTGCTCTATACGTAGTATCAGCGCACCAAGATACGTTAGCAGTGGCGGCAATGAGAGGATTAAGGCGACGAAACCTGCGCCCACATGAGGAATGGCAGAGAATAATAATAAGTTGGCGGCCGCGACGCTGACCAGCGCCGCGACAAAATAATACTCTAAGCTACGAGCATTAAGAGGAGGGAGTTCTTTTCTGATGAGCGCTATCATAAATAAAATAACAGCAGCGCCAGTAATCGACCAAAACAAAAACCCTAATGGGGTCAGACCGACATCGATAGCGTACTTTGCCACATTGGTTGAGATACCAGTAAGTGCACCTCCTGCAAGCAGACAAACAAAAGGCACCAGCCAAGTAGTTTTGCGAGAAGTTTTCTGTGTGAGCGAGTCATTCATCGACTATCCTATTGGATGACGAATTTTCTTAGTCATGTTGGATGGCTTTTATAATAGCTTACAACAGCACCCTAATAGCTACTGGCGCAAAATGTCAGCAGGTATGCTTTGTACAGCGACGGTTGCTGCATCAATTGCCCCAGCGACATAGCCAGGGAACTGCGCTGACCACTCACTACCACAACCTGTTAGACAGTCTTGCCACACGCCTGTTTTTGGCTTGGACTGCGGTGCTACTGCATGCTGACCGTTACCGCTAGCATCAGCAGGCATCGCTATTAATGGATCTTGTGCCCAGTCTTTGAGATATTCAGCTTTTGGAGTACTTGCCTGCGTACCAAATAGTCGCACTAACTGGGCACGGCAATGTTCTTTTAGCACCGTATCAGAGACACTCTGACGTACTTGAGCAGGAACACCAAAGAAACCAAACAATGCCCCATCGCCCTCTAGCGTAGAGGCATCATGTATCTCAGTAAGCGGCCCTATTGCACTACGCGCGGCACCCGAGAGACCAACATCTCGCCAAAATGGTGATTCATAAACAGCAATGTATTTGGCATGGGGCGCCATCCAAGTAGCTGTCTCGCGCCACTGTTCACTTAAGTCTTGCGGTAGCGCTGGCTGAAATGCTATCCGACCTTCTACCAATCGAGGCGGTAACGCAAGTAGCACATGCTGCGCTCGGAACGTCGTCACATGTCCGGTCACATGTCCAGAAGTATCTTCGCTCTGTACTTCAATATATTGAGACGTCTTGTTCAACTGCCTTACCGTTTGATTGGTCATAATACAACTAGCATCTAGGCGAGCATATAAAGCCTCGATCAAAGAGGCCATACCATCGACTAGACGCATAGAAGGTGGTGCGCTTTTATAACCTTGCATACGTACAGGTGGCTGATTGGCAGCGCGCTCAATCATCATATCGCCTTCTTCGAACTGCGCAAAACGTGATAAATTTAACGATTCAATAAGTGTACTTAACTGCGTTTGATAATCAGGCCAGAACCATGACGGCCCTAAATCAAATGCTGCGCTTGATTCTGCTTGATCGACATTAGCACTGTTGTTCGCAGTATGTACATCTGAATATTTAGCAACTACAATGCGACCACCCAAGGTATCACGTGCCTCTAGCAATCTATACGCTATACCCTTTTGCTCTAATAAGAAGGCAGCATATAATCCGCTCAACCCACCACCAACGATTACCACAGGTATGTCTTGCATATCGGATTGCTCTATTTATAGTCGGTTCAATATAACTTGGATACAAGGAAGCCTAGTGAAAGTACGACAAGTAGTAAGCTAAGCGAGACTGACACCGTACCCAATTTTTGGAGGACTAACTATAATCAAAACTACTCTGCCAATAGCTTAGTAAGCATCTCATCTATCTCAACTTTAAACTCTTTATCTTCAATCTTATTTGCCGTGATTTTGGCATTTTGTAGACTTTGAATGGCCGCTTCTTTGTTACCTGTCTCAAGCTGTAACACCGCCATAGAAAAAGCAATCGACGATAGATGATCTTTTGAATTGATCGCCGTGGCTTTGGCTAGTGCTTTGTCATAAATGACCAGCGCTTCGTCCAAATCTTCTGTAAAGTCAGCAAGCGTTTCCCATTGCTCCGGATGATCTTTGTCTCTGTTTTCGTTATCCGTACAGATGGCTTTTAGCTCAGCATAAAACGCATCAAATTTTTCTTGATTACCGATACGGTCAGCCTCTAGTAACTCTTCTGCCAATTTATAAATAGATTTATATATTTTGGTATTAATCATTGCTTACAACCTTTTATTGACTTGGGGTATAGATTATTTGGTTAGGATTATAACGTAATTCTAGGGCGTGTCCTCATTTTAAAAATGGTGATAAAAATGAGATGAATTGCAGTCAAACAAGGAAAATAGCGCAGGTCATATCGGGATATTAACCAGCTATTTAACAATTTTTGGCAAAATTTAGCCATTTTTAGCCCGTTTAGATATGATCAATTGAATTGAGGACACGCCCTAGCGGCTCAGATGATCGCCACAGAAAAGGACACGATATTTATATGGCTGTTATTAACATTACTACGAACCTTATGAAGGTTGCTATTCATACTATAGTCGATTCAATTTAAAAGTAGTACAAGGCAACCGAGTGTAGATGTATATTTGATACTTCAAGCGAGGATGACGATGTAGCGGATGTATATAGACTTGACTATATTAGGGTTACAACTCGCACCAGTGCAGCCACAGTCGCGTATCCAGCTCGAACTGATGATACTCAGGCTCCATATGGCAGCATAATTGATAAAACGCTTTGTTATGCTCATGCTCTTTGAAATGGGCAAGCTCGTGCACCACTATCATGCGCAAAAACTCTGGCGGCGCGTCTTTAAATAGGCTAGCTACCGTGATGCTATTATGCGATTTGAGCTTACTCCCCTGTACGCGCGATTGCGTCGTATGGATACCCAGTGCATGTTTTAAAACTTTTAATTTACTGCTATAGCTGACATTTGATAGCTGACCAATCTTACGCATGTATTGAGTTTTTATCTCATTTATATACTGATAGAGCGCTTTGTCGCTTTGGATTTGATGTTGAGTCGGGTACTTTTTTTCCAGATACTCGCCCAACCTACCTTCACTGATAAGCTGAGCAGCTTGAGTTTGAATTTGTTCTGAGTAATGCGCTATGTACTTTAATTTGTTCACACATGTATCCTTTGCTAATACGTTGCAGCGTATCAGTCGATCAATTTAATCTTAGGGAATTTTACCTTATATCTGCGGTGCTTGTTTGCCACTTATTGGGGATATATCCTCAACTTAAACGACAGTTATTTATAAATAGTTATTCATAAAAAGAAACCCCATAAGCTGCGTTCAACTTATGGGGGCATTTTTACTGATAGTTTTACTTAAAAAGTGTACCGGATTAACGCTCTAAATGCAGATACTGCAAATGACGCTCATACTGATTTAAAATATCAACCAATACTTGCTCTTTTGAGTAGCCAACCAAGTCATACTCTTGCGAGCCTTCGCTTAAGAACACTTCCGCACGGTAGTAATACTCTGCGTGCTTAGTAGATGTGCTCAATGTAAAATTAGGACGATGAGCTTTAATCAGATTGACTTCATAAATAAAGTCATCTTCATCGCCATGACCGACACGCAGTTTTAGACCGTCTACCTGACCACTGTCTTGGTCCATGCCTGCATCGATACCTTCACCGATACTAGCAAGGTTTTTGGTATCTAATGAGGTTTTGAGACCACCTGCTTTAAACTCTTTTTCGACCTCAGACATCGCTGGCATCACGACCGTATGCAAGAATTTTTCAACCTGTGCATGGCCTGGGAAGCTCACAATACGTTGCAAGCGCGCTTTCCAGCTCTTCCCGCTGTCCAACACATTTGCCGTGCCGATTGTACTGGCTTTACGCTTGTTGCCTTCTTCTTTTAGCGACTTCCACATAGACATCATGTAAAGCACAAGAATAATAGAGAATGGCAAACCTGCAATGACAGAGACAGACTGTAGTGAAGAAAAACCACCTGCAAACAATAATCCTAAGGTAATAAGACCAGTCGCTGCTGCCCAAAACAGACGTAACCAAACAGGAGCATCGGTATCATTGGTCATACCTCTTGAGCTCAAGTTCGCTAATACTAACGCGCCTGAGTCAGCAGAAGTCACAAAGAAAATAAGACCAATAACCACACCCGCAAATGACAATACTTCACTGTAAGGAAAATATTCAAACAGCGCAAACATGCCCATTGCCGCATCATTGACCGCGATTTCGCCCAGCTCTGTTGCGCCATTGGCAACCAAATCTATCGCTGAATTACCAAAAATAGAGAACCATGCAAAAATAAACCCAAGCGGAATGAACATCACGCCAAATACGAACTCGCGCAACGTACGGCCACGGCTAATACGCGCAATAAATAGACCTACAAATGGTGCCCAAGCAACCCACCATGCCCAGAAAAATATCGTCCACCAAGATTTCCACTCGGCACCAGCAGCACCGTCATAGGCATAAACGTCAAAGGTTTTATGAATGATGGTTTGGAAATATTGACCGATATTTTGAGTAAAGGTATTTAATAGATACACCGTATTGCCCATTACCAATATGGCAAGCAACAACAGTATTGACGACAGCATGTTGAATTCAGATAGACGACGAACGCCTTTTTCGACACCTGTCATCGCAGAGACAGCAGCAGCCGCGACAACGCCCACAATGATGAGCGCCTGAACCATTTTGCTAGATTCGATACCGAACACATGGGTCAAGCCAGCATTTGCCTGCAATACTCCAATACCCAAACTAGTCGCAATACCCATCAACGTACAGACGACACCAAAGGTATCAATACCATCGCCTAACCAACCTTTGATTAAGCGTTCACCAAATATCGGTGTCAGCGGCGAGCGTAGCGCGAGTGGCATATTTTTGCGATAAGCAAAGTAAGCCAGCGCCATACCGATCAGCGCATAAATACCCCAACCGTGTAGACCCCAGTGCAAAAAAGTCTGAGCAAGTGCTTCGCGCATGGCTTCAGCACTCGCAGGCTCTAGGCCTGTATGCGGGGTCAAATAATGCATCAAAGGCTCAGAGGCACCAAAGAACAACAGGTCAATACCAATACCCGCTGAAAACAGCATGGCTGCCCACGCTAAAAACGGAAATTGTGCTTTTTCGTGGTCTTGACCAAGCTTTATATCGCCGTACTTAGAAAAACCAACAAACAACGCAAAGATACTATAAGCGGCAACCACCAACATATAATACCAGCCAAACTTGTCTGATACCCAAGTCATGCTCGCGCTCAACAAGGCCTCACTATAATCTGGAAAAGCGATGGTCCAGATTATCAATAAAATAGAAATAATAGCTGAGCCCATAAACACCGTTTTGTTTAGGGTCAGAGGTTTCGTCACATCTTGTGATGGCGAACTGTACATAAAAGACCTCAATAGGTAAATTAAACAGGGTCCGATATTGCTTTGTCCGGCATCGTCTAATAGTAGACTGATGATCTATAACCGTATAACGTGGAACCAACCGCATGACGGACAAAGCAGTACCAATAAATAAAAAGCTAATAAAACTATAAACAAATTCAACCTGAACGGTATTCATTATTCTAATACGTTAGCGCTGATAGAAAAGACCTCTACTTGGAAAGGCCTTTTGGTTAAAATTTTCTCATATCGTTATTTATTCAGTATCCTGTATGCAGGCTTATATTGCAGCCTACATCGTCGAGAGATAATCGCGCATTGGCTCTGAGCGCAGCGGTGCACCATTGGCCACATAATAATCTGCCGTTGAACGTGGCAGCTGTACGCCTCTCATCTTGTCGACGATTTTTTCGGCGAGCATAATAGTCGTAGCATTGAGATTACCACTAATAATGTTTGGCATGATAGATGCATCGACGACTCGCAAGCCATCAATACCATGTACCAGACCTTCGCCGTTTACTACCGAATCGTTATCTTCGCCCATCGCACAGGTACAAGATGGATGATAAGCCGTCTCACTATGATTGCGTACGTATTCATCTAATTGGGCATCGGTGACCAGATCATCAGTCGGTGCAATCGCGCGACCACGATAAGGATCAAGCGCTGGCTGATGCATGATCTCACGCGTGATACGCATTGCAGCACGGAACTCTTGCCAGTCTTGATCATGCGACATGTAGTTAAACAAGATACTTGGATGTGCTTTCGGATCACGTGATTTTAGCTTGACGCGACCACGGCTCGGTGAGCGCAGTGAGCCGACATGTGCTTGGAAGCTGTGTGATTTCACAGCACTGCGGCCATCGTAGCGTACGGCTAGTGGCAAGAAATGATACTGAATATTTGGATGGGTAAACTTCTCATCCGTACGGATGAAACCGCCACCTTCGAATTGGTTAGACGCACCCAGACCTGTGCCATTGAACAACCATTCTGCGCCAATCGCAGGCTTATTCCACCATTTATTGGCAGGCGCGATTGACACTGGTAGTTTGCATTCATACTGCATATATAGCTCTAGATGGTCTTGTAAATTATTACCGACACCTGGCAGATCCAATATTTCAGTCACGCCAGCGTCTTTTAACCACTGACCAGGACCGATACCTGAACGCTGCAGTAGTTGCGGTGAGGCAATCGCACCAGATGAGACAATCACTTCACGAGCGGCATGGAAATTTTTGGTCTGGCCTTCGTGTTCGACTTTGACACCGACAGCGCGCTTGCCGTCAAATAAAATCACATCAGTCAATGCACCTGTCAAAATCGTGATATTGCTACGTGGTTTGGCACGATCAAGATAGCCACGTGCTGTTGATGCACGGCGACCATTAGGCGTCACGAATCGATCCATCGGACCAAAACCTTCTTGCTGATAACCGTTTAGATCTTCGGTACGTGGATAGCCTGCTTGTACGCCCGCTTCAATCATCGCTTGGAACAGTGGATTGACCCCTGGCTTTGAGGTAGTCATTTCAACAGGTCCGCCCACGCCATGATAGTCATTCTCGCCAGCGTCACAGTTTTCTAGCTTTTTAAAATAAGGCAGGCAATCAGAATATGTCCAGTCTGACAGACCTTTTATCTTAGACCAGTCATCAAAATCTAGCGCATTACCACGGATATAGCACATACCGTTAATCAGCGATGAGCCACCTAGCCCTTTACCGCGGCCACAGTCCATGACACGGTTATTCATATATGGCTCAGGATCTGTCTTATAACCCCAGTTATAAGTCGTCCCTTGCAATGGCATTGCAAGCGCAGCTGGCATTTGGGTACGGAAGTCAAAACGATAGTCTGGACGACCTGCTTCTAACAGCAGTACCTTAATATTGGCATCTTCGGTCAGACGTGTGGCCAGCACATTTCCTGCTGAGCCTGCTCCGACGATAATATAGTCATACTCAGGTGTGGTTGATGTCATAACATACTCCATAATATTGAAAAAACATAAATCGTTTAGGGTCAGTAAGGTGTCCTAAAAAAGCTAAATTAAAGCTAATAAGCAACCTTACTGGCTTCGTTTTTCTCAATAAGATTGATTAAAAGACAGATTCAAACGCACCCAACTCTACTTGGATAGATTTGGTCTGAGTATAGTGTTCGAGCGCTTCGATACCGTTTTCGCGGCCGATACCAGAATGCTTGTAGCCGCCTACTGGCATTTGTGCTGCCGACTCGCCCCACGTGTTCAACCAGCAGATGCCAGCTTCAATCTGAGCGATGACTCGATGTGCGCGTTTTAGATCTGCAGTCACAACCCCAGCGGCCAAGCCATAATCGGTATCATTGGCACGGCGAATAACTTCTTCTTCGGTCTCGTACGTCAATATCGACATCACTGGGCCAAAGATTTCTTCGCGTACGATAGTCATATCATCAGTGCAATCAGTGAATACTGTCGGTGCGACAAATGCGCCGTTTGCAAGCTCGTTTGTCGTAACGCGCTCGCCACCTGTTAGCAGACGTGCGCCGCCTTTCTTACCTTGTTCAATATAGCCAAGCACTCTTTCCATATGCGGGAAGCTAACTAGCGGACCCATATTGATGTTCTCATCCATTGGATCGCCTAGCTTAATACGCTCAACACGGGTTAAGATGGCTTGCTCAAATTTAGCTTGTAGCGCTTTAGGGACGAATACGCGCGTACCGTTGGTACATACCTGACCAGTACTGTAGAAGTTGGCCATCATAGCGATGTCAGCAGCAGTATCAATATCTGCATCATCAAATATGATCAAAGGTGATTTACCACCAAGCTCCAAAGTTACGTCTTTTAGAGATGAGCTTGCCGCGCTCGACATGACTTTCTTGCCAGTCGGTACGCCACCTGTGAACGATACTTTGGCGATATCCGGGTGTTCAGTCAGCGCCTGACCCACTTCATAGTTACCTTGTACGACGTTAAACACACCATCTGGCAATCCAGCTTCGGTCAATATCTCTGCCAGTTTCAATGCCGTCAACGGTGTCACTTCTGATGGTTTAAAAATCATCGCATTACCAGCAGCCAGTGCAGGCGCCGCTTTCCACATCGCGATTTGAATCGGATAGTTCCATGCGCCAATACCCGCGACCACGCCAAGTGGCTCACGGCGAGTGTATACAAAACTAGTATCACGCAATGGAATCTGACGACCCTCAATCATCGGTGCCAGACCTGCATAGTATTCAACGACATCAGCACCAGTGACGATATCGACGTACTTCGTCTCAGAGTAAGCTTTACCTGTGTCCTTGGTCTCAAGTAGTGCCAACACATCATTGCGATCGCGCAATATCTCAACAGCCTTTGATAAAATTCGGCCACGCTCGACCGCTGTCATCGCCGCCCAAACTTTTTGACCTTTATGTGCGGCTTTTACAGCTTCATCAATCTGCTCATTGCTCGTTTGCTGAATCGTTGCCAATACTTCACCAGTGGCTGGATTGATATCTTCAAAAGTCGTCAGCGATTCGTCAACCGCTAGATAACGACCGTTAATATAGGCTGTTTGTACTTGGTCTAAATCGATAATATCTGTCAAATTATTAAAATCAGTCATAAATTTTCCTTAGGACGATTGGCAAAAGTACCTATACAAAGGTACTCAGGCCGAAAGGCGTAGTCGTTAGTTAAGTTTCGAAATCTAGTCTTTAAGTAGTAAAGTAAAAATTATTTTATAAATCAAAGTCTTGTTGCGTCATTTTTATCAAGCGATCACGTAATGATTGTTTGTCTGCGATATCGATACCTGAAAAGTCTGAGAGCCAAATACCATCAGCGACGAGGCGAACCATACATAATGTCTCGGTATTATCCGTTGCCGCATGTTTTTTGAGTTGCTCGTTCGCCCATTTAGCCCACAATTCACGCAGCTCGCTATCACCTAGCATCAGCACATATAGGGTTGCTTGATTATCGTATTCTTCCTGCCCTTGCTCCCCGAGGCTGATAGTGGCATCTATATAAGCGCGGGTAAATGAACCGTACTTAACAGGATCGTCAGCCATTGCTGCGTTTACTTCTGCCTCAAACTTAGCCATTGCATCATTGAAGACTTCTAGAACGAGTGCGTTCTTAGTAGAAAAATGATGCATCACGCCACCCTTTGTCACCCCAACCGCATCAGCGACTGCCTGAAACGTCACTTTAGATAAGCCTTGCTCTAACGTGATACGTGCTGCCTGATCTAACAACGCACGACGAACAACTTCTGGCTGTTTTTTACGCTTATAAGCATTTTCCATATCAATGCACCACAGAATTAGACAATAAGTTCATCACAACAACACCGCCGACGATCATCGCGATACCGACCACTGCTGCTGTATCAAGATTTTGCTTGAATAGCACCACACCAGCGAGTGACGTCAGCACAATCCCAAGCCCGCCCCACAGTGCGTACGCAATGCCTAACGGTATGGTCTTGAGCGTCTGAGCCAATAGATAAAATGAAACTGCATAAAGCGCGCCCATCATCAAAGTTGGCACCAAACGAGTGAACTGTTCTGACTTTACCAAAAAAGTCGTACCCACCACTTCGCATATAATGGCAATAGTCAGATAACCGTAAGCAATCGTAGTAGGACTCATCTTTAGAACACCCGCTTTTGTTCAACGCATGCTATGAAAAAACATAGCAAAGAAACCACATGGTCGGTATTTTATAGAACTCTACTGCCAATGTGAAGGGCTGTCTTGCAACTTTATTGTGTCAAACGGTATCGCACCACCCTTGTATTCAAAAACACAAAGCCTTAAATCCAGTTTTACTTTGCCGAATCGACGTCTGGTTCTATATTCTTATCGTTTGTCCAGGTGCCGTATAAAATTTTCTGAAAATATTTTTTATTTCTAAAGCACATTTTATTTCTAAAGCATATTTATCGTCATTTTCTATTGAGTTCTGCCTTGAAATAGCCTATCTGATAAGGGATTGGCGTTAATTTTCAATAATTGCGATAATATTTATAATTAAACGCATAATAAGGTTGACAGCCTGTAGTGACTTGGCTAAAATGTGCCCCACATAACGCAAACAAGCTAATTAACTGCTTTAATATAAAGCGTCAATAACTTGCTGTTATGACCAGCTATTCTCCAATAGCTCAGTTGGTAGAGCAACGGACTGTTAATCCGTGTGTCCCTGGTTCGAGCCCAGGTTGGAGAGCCATATACTAAAAACCTTCATCATAATTTGATGGAGGTTTTTTTATTGCTGCGTCTTTTATATTTACTTCTAATAATATTAGCACGGCTGTGGTGTTCTTTTAGACATTTTTGTTGTATGGTAAGATTAGTTTTGATTGGGTTCGTTTTTGTTTGAGTGCTTCGCTCTTACTCACTAAAAGTAATGGTTTATTATGATACCTGTACGTATAAAAAATAAGTTTTCTGATCATCCGCAAAAGATTATGCGCCCGATTAGTATTCGTTTGTCTGAAGAAATGATTGGCCTATTAGAAACGACGTCATCAGACTTGGGCTTTAAGCGCATTCAAGGGCTTATTCGTCTTTATATTCGTCAGGGCTTGGATCGTGACCATCAGGATTATACGCTTGCCCATGATGAAGTATTCATCGAAACGCTACGTAAGCGCGGTGTTAGCCAGCATATTATTGATGAAGCGATTGTAGTGACGCATAATAATAACATCACTCATCCGCTATCTGAGTTGCAAGACAACGATTAAACAATTAATAGTATCGTTGCTCATCAATAGTATCGCTGCTGAATAGTATTAAAATAAAAAAGACCAAGTTTGCTAACGCGAGCTTGGTCTTTTTTTGTGGCTGTTATAAAAGTTAAAGCATTACTGATATTTCTCTAACTCTCCTCTTGTTACGCCCTGCTTCCATCTAGTTCTCAGTACATATTTTTTTAAATACTCTGCGATATTTGCGGTTTTAGTTAGCCATAACTAAACACAACAGAGGTTTAAACAAGGTATATTAAGCATATAGTCGCGACTATTTATAAGGTTTTAACATAATAAAGATCTGTAAGGAGGGGTACGATGACGGGCCTACATCAGCGTTTCAACAAAACTTTGTTTTCAACCATGACGGTAGCAATGCTAGTGATTGCGACTGGCTGCTCATCGCCGCAGACTGATCCAAGTAAAACAACCATACCGACAGATTCTGACCAATGGCAAAAAAAGTTAGGCCAAACTTTTGAGCAATTGTCTGAGGCCGATCAACAAGTACTCAGCCGATATATGCTGCGTATGAAATTGAGCGACGCTTATGAATCAGGAGCCATGCCGCGCACCACTATTAAGCAAGCGCTGATACAACAGCGTGAATACGAGCGGCTGCATCCAAACAACCCAACGGGTAAGAAAAGCCCAATTGTCAAAGGTCAAGCGACTCACGCTACTGCACAGATGTATCCTGTCGCCCTACTACCTGTAAAAACCAGTGATAGCGATAGCTTAAATCAGGTCAAAATGCAGTTTATGCTATCCAATCATGGCAAAGGCGCGATAAAAAGTTTTAAAGGGACGCTGACCATGAAAGATGCCAATCTTACAAAGGGCAAAAACTTTAATGTGCCTTTGACAACGTTTGATCCACCTATCGCACCAGAGCAGTCTGGCAAGATCATTATTGAAAGCAGCATTGAGGATATCAATGTCATGCGCGCTATCAAAAATGCTAGTGGCATCACTATCGAGATTAATAAAGGCATGCTTATCTTAGTAGACGATCAGACAATCGAATTTGAAAACTCACTGGTGAAGTAGCTGTACAACCTACTATTGAGGATTTTATAGAAGGTACTAATGAATACTTTTATCAATACCATAAAAAAAAGCCCCAATCATTGCTGATTGGGGCTTTTTCGAATTTGGCGGAGACGGAGAGATTCGAACTCTCGAAGGGCTATTAACCCTTGTCGGTTTTCAAGACCGGTGCATTCAACCGCTCTGCCACGTCTCCATTGGTGCATCATTATATAGATATCATTTTATAATGCAAGCCCCTAAACTAAAAAAATCCAATTAATTTTCGAATACTTGTAAATTGGTGCGTTATCGCTTGCTTGAGGCCAGATGTAAGCACATATCGAGCAGCCTATTGGCATAACCCCATTCGTTGTCATACCATGCAAAAACCTTATATTGACCGCCTACTTGCATAAGCTGCTGACCATCAATGATAAGCGACTCAGTCTGATGGATAAAGTCGCTAGATACTAACGGCTCATCGGTATAAGCCATGATGTCATGCAAATGCGCCTGACTGGCAGATTTGAGCACCTCTCGCACTGTCTCGACATCGACATCTGGCGTATCAAACACAAAGGTGACATCAATCGCAGCCACATCGATAGTGGGCACTCGTATCGAATGCCCATTTATCTTGCCGACCATGGCTGGTAGCACCCGCTCTGTCGCAGCGATACTACTGGACGTCGTTGGGATAATGTTATAGCCAGAAGCGCGCGCCCGTCTTGGATCTCGATGTGCTTGATCCAATACCGTCTGATCGGCAGTGACTGCATGAATCTCGGTCATCATGGCGGACTGCACACCGAACGCCTTATCTAGCGTATCAATCAACGGTACCAATGCCTGTGTGGTACAAGAAACACTAGAGATAATCGGCAGCTCAAGCGTGAGCGCATCGGTATTCACGCCCATGACGATACAGGCATCCACATCGTCAAATGGCGCAGCACCGATAATTACTTGCTGCGCGCCAGCGTCAATATGTAGCGTCGCCTGCTCATACGAGCGAAAGTGCCCAGTACATTCTAAAACCACATCGACACCCAGCGCCTGCCAAGGTAAATTTTTGGGATCAGGCTCTGATAGCATATTGATACAATATGTTAGATTGTTTTTGGTCAGACAAAGCTGGGTTTTTCCTCCATTATCCGCGTTACTTTCTATGATCTCAGCATCGACGCCCAATCGACTAAGGCGACCGTGTGTACTGTCAAACTTTAGAAGATGCAGCAAAATATCTGCCGGCGCCAAATCATTAATGGCGACGACATGGATAGCACGTCCCAATACCTCAAAGCGCTCTAGCAAGGCGCGCAGTACATTGCGTCCTATACGTCCAAAACCATTGATGGCGACTCTTAGTGGCTGTGAGTGCTCACCAGTCGTACGAAACGTCGCCGCTATCGGGTCAGAGGTCAATTGATAAGTAGCGCTCGAAAAATCAGGCATAACATCGGACATAAAGGCTATCGCTATAAATGGAGGTAAAAACTGAGCGTTATCACGTTGAGTGCGCTAATGATTGCTGAATACTAAGAAGTAGCAAAAATAAAGCCTATAAAAATAAAGGTAACAAAGTTATAGGCAATAAAGCTACAAGCAGTAAAACTATGGCGTGATAAAAATCAATGCGAGGCGAATGGTATTGTAGTCAATGCTATGCTTAAGATGATCAAATATCGGACGCAGCTTGATGCTACCGTCATCATTGAAGTCATTTGGATTGTTAGCGACTTTAATAGCGACATAGGCATTGCCAACGGCTGTCATTACCTCATCGTCTGGGCGCAGATGATCACAGGCAAGGCTGGGATCTTGTGATTTTAGCTCACCGATATGACGCATGATAGTTGATTGTGACAGCTGACGCGCTTGTGAGATCTCTGCTATGGTCAGACTCTCCTCTAACAGCACTCTAGTCGCAAGCAAAGTACTCTCTGATTTATCAGAGACTTGATTGCCTAATTTTTGTTTTTTGTCTATTTGCGCTTGCTGCTGCTCGCGGCGTTTCTTTTGTAGCGTGGCATAAGCATCGATTACCGACTTGCTCAATGTCCCACCTGACTTCAACACGAATTTTTCATGTGCCTGCTGCATGCTTTCTTCATCTAGCATCGCATAGTTGGCATCGGCTTCTTCAGACAGTACCAAAAACCGCTTATCCGCACCGCGAGCCAATGGATCGAGTTGCAAGCTCATATCGTTCATACCTAGTAGCTGTAGGCCTGATAGTGACTTGAGGCGTGATAATGCCACATAGCCTTGTCCCAACTCAAAGGTACGCGACAAGTCAATTTCAGCCGCATCGAGGGTCATGCCCTGCGATTTATGAATGGTAATCGCCCATGCCAGACAGAGCGGCACTTGTAAGTAACTTGCTAGCACGTCACCTGTCTCATCTTCGATAATCCATTCTTCAGGCTCAGCGATAACTTCTCGTCCTGAATTAAGCCGCACGACAGGCATCTTTTGGGTCGTTGGTTTCTTCGACTTTGGTTTTTCTTTATCTTTCTTAGCAGCGGACTTTTTACCTTTTGTCGTTTTTTCGCCAGCATCCTCCTCATCAACGTCATCGCTGCTATCGTCTTCGATTAACGCGTCACTACTGTCTTTATCCTCTATTTTGACAGCAGCAAAACCAATCAACTCGCCCATCGTCCCGTTAGAGACACCAAGCTCAGCATTATTTTTAATAAACATGACCTTGGCGCCGACTTTGAGAATCAGCTCGTCTTGGGTTCGCACGGTCTTTTTTAGCGTCTCAACCAGCTTACTATCACCTGTCGCCGTCGCTTCAAAACGCATCATCTCGCCATCTAGAGACGCCAGCTCTTTGTCATTGATTTTATTAACGTTGAGATTGTGGGTATACAGACGCGTACGTTTGATATCGACACTTTGATCATACGTCGCTTCTAAAGCGGCAATCGCTTCAAAAGTCACTTCCTGACGGCGGATTTGGTTAAGAATATCGTCTAAATCGAGTCCGCCATTGGCTGCATCGCTGACTTGACGATGCTGCTCAGACAAGTAGCAAATATGGAACTTGGCATCGAGCCACGCTTCGGACATAAAGGCGAACTTTTCACGATTCGTCTCGCCTTTACTACCAATCGGAGGTAACTGAAAAAAGTCTCCTGCGACTACCACCTGAATACCACCAAACGCTTTGTCATTTTTGCGAATATGCTTGAGCACTTGGCTGACCAAGTTAAGCTGCTTGGCATGTAGCATCGAAATCTCATCGATGACCAATACCGCAGTATCTTTCAATCTGTCGGCTAAGAACTGCTTGCGTGACAAGGTGGACAAATCTCGATCAGTCAGCTCATCTTTGATACCGATGCCTGACCAACTATGAATCGTCGTGCCATTCATGTGCGTGGCGGCAATACCCGTACTGGCTGTCACTGCAACAGGAACACGGCGGGCGCGTAGATAATCGATGTATTGATTGAGAGTATAAGTCTTACCTGAACCTGCTGAGCCAGTCAAAAAGACGTTTTGACCTGTTTTTAGGATATCAAGAGCAGAAGATTGACGCATAGATCCAAACCAACCAATATTATGAAGAAGAAATAATACAAAAAGACAGCCGCCATGATTAACTCAATAACCATAGTAAGCCAAAATAGATGCTCACAATTATAACAGCTGCATACCGTTTGCGAACCATTTTAACCGATTCATATCACATAACTTAAAGTTATACGATACAAAATATATCATTATAAAAAGTCATTATCGTTCTGCTAAAAAGCTCAGTACGATAGGATAATAACTTGGTTAGGAAGACCAAGAATGTATTTTTAAATGGTCATACGTAAGTAACCATATTTTAAATAACCATAATACACAACAAGGAGTGGTTAATGTTATACGCTTATCCCAATACTGAAAACAGTCCCGTCCAATTCCGCGAAAAATACGATAACTTTATTAATGGTGAGTGGACCCCTCCTGTCGATGGCGAGTACTTTGACAACCCAAGCCCTATCGATGGTAAAACCATTTGCCAAGTCGCCCGTTCAAAAGAAGCAGATATCGAAAAAGCCCTAGATGCTGCGCATGCTGCCAAAGACGCTTGGGGCAAAACCAGCGTCGCTGAACGTGCCAATTTATTATTAAAAATCGCAGATAGCATGGAAGCCAATCTAGAAGCGATCGCTATTGCTGAATGCTATGAAAATGGTAAGCCTGTACGCGAGACCTTGATGGCAGATATTCCACTAGCCATCGATCAATTCCGTTATTTCGCCAGCGCCATCCGCGCCCAAGAGGGCGGTATCAGCCAAATTGATGAAGACACCGTTGCTTACCATTTCCATGAGCCGCTAGGCGTTGTCGGGCAGATCATCCCATGGAACTTCCCTATTCTAATGGCAGTATGGAAAATCGCCCCTGCTCTAGCCGCTGGTAACTGTATCGTCATGAAGCCTGCTGAGCAAACGCCTGCATCGATACTATATATGTTAGAAGCGATCGGTATCGCTGATATCTTACCTAAAGGCGTGTTAAACATCGTCAATGGCTTTGGTGTCGAAGCTGGTAAACCACTTGCCTCAAACCCACGTATTAACAAAGTTGCCTTCACTGGTGAGACCACAACGGGTCGTCTTATCATGCAGTACGCCAGCGAAAACATCATTCCAGTGACGCTAGAGCTTGGCGGCAAAAGCCCAAATATCTTCTTTGCTGATGTCATGGACGAAGACGATGACTTCTTGGACAAAGCGGTCGAAGGCCTAGTCATGTTTGCCCTAAACCAAGGTGAGGTCTGTACTTGTCCATCACGTGCGCTCGTACACGAAAGCATCTATGACGAATTTATCAAACGCTGTATCGCTCGTGTCGAAGCAATCAAAATGGGCAATCCACTAGATACTGAGACTATGATTGGTGCGCAAGCCAGCTCAGATCAGTTAGAAAAGATTTTATCTTATCTTGATATCGGTAAAAAAGAAGGCGCAAAAGTCCTAGTCGGTGGCGATCAAGCCAAACACGATGGCGACCTAGCAGACGGCTATTATGTTAAGCCAACTATCTTTGAAGGTACCAACGACATGCGCGTGTTCCAAGAAGAAATCTTTGGACCTGTGCTCGCTGTCACCACCTTTAAAGACGACGAAGAAGCCATGCAGATTGCCAACGACACCCTATATGGTCTAGGCGCTGGCGTTTGGACACGTAGCGTACATAAAGCCTATCGTTTCGGACGTGGTATCCAAGCGGGCCGCGTATGGACCAACTGCTATCACCTATATCCATCACATGCGGCATTCGGTGGCTATAAGCAATCAGGTATCGGCCGCGAAAACCATCTGATGATGCTCGATCATTATCAGCAAACCAAAAACATGCTGGTGTCGTACAGCCCTAAAAAAATGGGTTTCTTCTAATCTAACCTGTGAACGCATGACAGTACTTAGAAAACAAATGCAATCTGTCGCAAGATAGGTTGCATTTTCACTTTAAGAAGTCGTAAAAAGCCATGTTTTGAATAATAGTTTTTTAGAATTATATGGTTTTTCGACACTGATAGCATAGGAGTTGATTATGAAAATTGCAGCAACAGAGTCTTGTAAAGCGTTAATTGAGCTATTGAAATCCAAGCACGGGGAGCTAATGTTTCATCAATCAGGTGGCTGCTGCGATGGTAGCTCGCCCATGTGCTATCCATTAGGAGAGTTCAAGGTAGGTGGTCAGGATGTATTGGTTGGTGAGCTTGCTGGCTGTCCATTTTATATGGGCAAGGCACAGTACAATTTATGGCAGCATACTGATCTCACCATTGATGTCGTCAATGGTCGCGGTGCGAGCTTTTCGTTAGAAATCCCTGAAGGCAAACGCTTTATCGTACGCTCGGAAATCTGTGCGATATAAGCACGTTTGACGCAAAACTAGGTAGCATTAATCTTAAATAATGTACCGAATATAACAGTCTTAGCGTGTCCTATAATATTGACTCAAACAGATACCGCAGAGTCATTTTTATTTTATTATTTCAGCAGAATAATAGTTACTGTAAAGCGTACCCTATTTTAATTAGCATGGATGCTATAAGGAATATAAAATGGAATTTGACACAACATTTGACTATGTCATAGTCGGTGGTGGATCAGCAGGTTGCGTGCTCGCCAGCCGTCTCACTGAAAACCCAGATATCAGTGTCTGTTTATTAGAGTACGGCGGTGATGGCAAAGATCTAGCAGTTCGTGTGCCTGCTGGACTGATTCTGATGGTTCCTGGTAAACCGCTTAAATTGAACAATTGGTGCTTTCACACTACCCCGCAAGAGCACCTTAATAATCGTAAAGGTTTTCAGCCGCGTGGACAATGTCTGGGCGGATCATCAGCAATCAATGCCATGATCTATACGCGTGGTAGCAAGCTAGATTATGAGCGCTGGGTAGAGCAAGGCTGTACTGGCTGGGGGTTTGACGATGTATTGCCCTACTTTATCAAAGCTGAAAACAACGTTCGTGGTAGTGATGACCTACATGGTGATAGCGGGCCGCTGCATGTTAGCGACCTACTCAGTCCGCGAGACATCTCCAAAGCATTCGTAGAAGCTGCGATTGCCAATGGCCTAGATCATAACACCGACTTTAATAGCGAAAAGCAAGACGGTACAGGGTTGTATCAAGTCACTCATTTCCATGGTGAAAAACAAGGCCAACGCTGCTCTGCCGCGGCTGCCTATCTGCATCCTGTCCAAAACCGCTCTAACCTAACTGTCATCACTCATGCGCAGGCTAACCGCGTCATTATCGAAGACAATCAAGCGACAGGCGTCGTCTACGAAAAAGACGGTGTTGAACATACTGTCACGGCGCGTCATGAAGTCCTACTATCAGGTGGTGCGTTTGGTTCACCCAAAGTCCTGATGCTCTCAGGTATTGGCCCTGCAGAGCATTTGCAGTCTCATGGTATCGATGTGGTAGTAGATGCACCTGAAGTCGGTGGCAATTTGCAGGATCATTTAGACGTCGTCTTTGATTATGAGGTCAATACGACTGATGTTATCGGTATTGGCATGGCATCTATTTCGACATTGACCAAAAGTATTCGGCAGTGGAGAAAAGACGGTACAGGGCTGCTGTCTACCAACTATGCAGAAGCAGGTGCGTTCTTTAGCGTCGGTGATGACCCAAAAGAGTGGCCAAACACACAGCTGCACTTTGTCATCTCGCGCGTGATAGAGCATGGTCGGGACCTCAGACGCGGCTTCGCTGTCTCTTGTCACAGTTGCTACTTACGACCTGAAAGTCGAGGTACTGTCAGATTGGACTCAGCTGACCCTTCCGATGCCGTCTTAATCGATCCAAACTATCTGTCGCATCCAAAAGATGTAGAGTATATGGTTGCCGGTGCCGAGCGTACTCGCGCCATCATGCAAGAGTCCGCACTCGCTAAGTACATCACTGAAGACTATCCTGCCCCTTACCTCGAAAAAGACGGCATGCTCGGCTATATCCGAAATAAGTCAGATACCATCTATCATCCAGTAGGCACTTGCCGCATGGGCTCAGATGATAGCTCTGTGGTCGATTTGGAATTAAAGGTACGAGGTGTGAGCGGATTGCGAGTTATCGACGCTTCAGTGATGCCAACGCTTATTAGCGCCAATACCAATGCGCCAACTATTATGATTGCCGAAAAAATAGCCGATCTCATTAAGGCGAATCATGGCCCTATTTGATGCTGTATTGGGCAAACTGCTTATAGCTGATTGCTTTAAAGAGACATAACTTTATTATTTCTAATTGTTTACACTTAGTAAAATTGTAACTGGTTAGCAATCTAAAAATGTATCTCTTTGCTACTTAGAGCGAATAAACATAAAGCCATAGAATTTAGTATTCAATATCTTATTGATGCTAAATACGGCAAAACCATGCATTTTTTATCAAAATTAGTCGATTTATTGCTTGCATTATCACAGATTAAGAGAGTATATTCGAACGACTTGTTTATATTTTTAGTTTCCATCTATATAATTTAAAGTTATAACAACTTTTAATATGTTTCATTTTGTATATATAAAATAATGCATAGATAGATACTTTAGAGGTCACTAAACGCTTTCTCATCGTATTCATGCTCGAGTACGAACATATGGATACATGAGTACCTACCTACCATTACATAGGATGTAATAATGCAAAAATCACTCTTCAAACTTACGATGTTGGCGACGTTTGTCTTGGGTATCAGCGCCTGTAGTGGAGACAACAAAACTACCGACGACTCTGCTGCTAGCTCAGACGCTAAAGCTGCCAAAACATTGCTCTATTGCTCAGAAGGTAGCCCTGCTGGATTCGATCCAGCGCAATATACTTCAGGTACTGATTTTGATGCGAGTGCCTTCCCTATCTATAATGGCTTGGTAGAATTCAAAAGAGCAGAAACTGAGATTCAGCCAGGACTTGCTGAAAGTTGGGATATTAGCGAAGACGGCAAGACTTATACCTTTAATCTACGCAAAGGGGTTAAGTTCGGTACAACTGACTACTTCACTCCGACTCGCGATTTCAACGCAGATGACATTGTCTTTACGCTAGAACGTATCACTGACCCAGACTTTGAATTTAACAAAGCTTATCCTGCTGAATTCCCATATTCGGTCGGCATGGGACTACCTGATATTATCTCTAATATCGAAAAGGTTGACGACTATACGGTAAAAATTACCCTTAGCGAGACCAATGCGCCGTTCCTACAGAACCTAGCGATGCCTTTTGCTTATATTGGTTCTGCTGAGTACGCAGATCAATTGCTAGCCTCTGGCAATGCTGCAGATATCAATACTAAGCCCGTCGGTACTGGACCTTTCGTCTTTACCTCATATCAAAAAGACGCACAAATTCGTTATACCAAAAACCCAGACTATTGGAATAAAGACGACATCTATATCGACAACCTAGTATTTGTCATTACCAAAGACTCGGCAGTTCGTGCACAGAAAGTGCAAGCTGGCGAATGTCATGTGTCCGCTTATCCAAAACCTGCCGAAATCGAATCTGTCAAACAATCAGGTAAAGCCACTGTTCTCGATCAGCCTGGCTTCAACGTTGGCTATGTCGGTTACAACGTAGAAAAACCTCAACTGAGCGATCTTAAAGTCCGTCAAGCATTAGATATGGCGATCAACAAAGACGCTATTATTAACGCGGTTTATCAGAGCGAAGGCCTCAAAGCAACCAACCCAATGCCGCCAACGCAGTGGGGCTATGATGAGTCACTTAAAGACGCGCCTTACGACGTCGAAAAGGCAAAAGCACTGATCAAAGAAGCTGGCGCGGATAACCTTTCTATCAATCTATGGTATATGCCAGTTCAGCGTCCGTACAACCCAAATGCCAAGCTAATGGCTGAAATGCTACAAGCAGATTGGGCGAAGATTGGCGTCGATACCAAACTTGTGACTTATGAGTGGGGTGAGTACCTAAAACGCGCTGCTAAAGGCGAGCCTGATGTCATTCTAGCCGGCTGGACTGGCGATAATGGCGATCCAGACAACTGGCTTGGTTCATTATTGTCTTGTGACGCGGTCGGTGGTAACAACTACTCGCGCTGGTGTAATAAAGACTTCGATAATTTGGTGACCAATGCCCGTCAGATTAACAATCAAGATGAGCGTGTCAGTGAATACGAGCAAGCTCAGCAGATATTCAAAGAGCAGCTTCCTTGGACGACGATGGCACACTCGGTAGTGACGGTATTTACCGCACCAAACGTTGTCGATTATAAAATCAGTCCGCTTGGCTCAATACGCTTCGATGGTGTAAAAGTTGAATAACCTTGACTGATTAATTCCGTTACGACATAAGCAATTTATTCATTTTATTCATTCATATAAGTGCGGCTGGGTCAGATACTCTGCTCCAGCCGCACTTATATGAATGATATGGACAATATGAACTAAGCGCTTTGTCACGGATTTCTTCATCATCGCTAATACTCTAATCATTGAACCACAACTATTGAGCAGCCCATGCTACTTTATATTCTGCGTCGTATTGCCATTTTAATACCCGTCTATCTTGGTCTAACTCTATCGACCTTTACTCTGATTCGTCTCGTACCTGGAGATGCGGTCGAGATTATGATGGGCGAGCGTATGGTCGATCCCGAGCTACATGCCCGTGCCCTAGAACGACTAGGATTAGACAAACCGCTCGTTGCCCAGTATTGGGATTATTTGACTGGCATCTTAACGGGTGATTTCGGCCAGTCCTTTCGTACTCGTACGCCCGTATTGCAAGACTTCTTTGCCCACTTTGTTCCTACTCTAGAATTGGCATTATGCGCTATTGTTATCGCTAGTGTCATTGGTGTCAGCTTAGGCATCTTTGCTGCCTTGCGCCGTGGTACATGGATTGATTACACCCTCATGTCAGGCGCGTTGGCAGGTTACTCTATGCCTATCTATTTATTGGGCCCTATCCTGACTGGTATCTTCGCTCATTATTTAGGTCTCCTGCCCGTCGCTGGGGTGATATCTGTCGCACAGTTTTTAGATGTGCAACCACTGTATGGTTCATGGTTACTCGGCTCACTAAGTTCGGGAGAACCTGGCGCGTTTTGGAACGTGGTCAAACACTTTATATTGCCCTCTATTGCTCTATCGACCATTCCGTTAGCGATGATTGCACGGATGACACGCTCTGCGATGCTAGAGGTACTAGATGAGGATTACGTGCGTACAGCGCGAGCCAAAGGCTTATCTCCACGCCGAGTGATACTAGTCCACGTAATGCGTAACGCCTTGATTACTGTGGTTACCGTCGTTGGCTTGCAGATGGCGACATTGCTTGCAGGTGCCATTATTACCGAGACTATCTTTAGTTGGCCAGGCGTTGGTAATTGGCTACTCGATGGGTTTTTCACTCGTGACTACCCTATTGTACAAAATGGTATTTTATTGGTCGCCACCGCTCTGATTTTGGTTAGTTTATTTATTGATATTTTGTATGGTCTGATCAATCCACGTATTCGCCATACTTCTTAATTTAACATTGATAAATAATCACATTATAAATAGTGATAATTAGCGCTCAAGTGAAGTTTTAGCAATGCTTAGTACTTTTTTATGAATAAGATTCTAAAAAATGTCACTGCGCTAGCCACTATAGGAAATGCTCATGAAGCCTTCTGTTCTCCCCTCTGATGTCAATCTGATGGCAGCCACACCGCCGTCATCTTGGCAGCTATTTTTATCGACGTTCTGCCGAAACAAAGGCGCCGTGATTGGTTTTATCGTACTGGCATTAATGGTTCTAGTTGCCATACTCGCGCCTGCTATTGCGCCTCATGATCCTTATGAGTTGTTCACCGGTCAAGAGCAATTGCCACCTGCCTTTTTAGATGGCGGCAATGCGATGTTTTGGCTAGGCACTGATGATGCGGGCCGAGATACATTGTCTCGAGTGATGTATGGCGCGCGTTATTCATTATTTATCGGTCTAAGCGCAACGACTTTAGCGATGTTGGTTGGTATTTCTTTAGGTCTAAGTGCAGCGTTTTGGCCAAAGGTCTGGGGCAAAGCGGTCATGTTGGTCAATGATATCCTGATGTCATATCCGAGCTTGCTATTGGCCATTATCATTGCCGCTATCTTAGGGCCATCTATGACCAATACGATTATTACAATCGCACTGGTCTGTACACCGCCATTTATTCGTCTGACTCGTGCCACAGCGATGGTGGAGCTGCAACGTGATTACTTTATCGCCTCACAAGTGATGGGTGCTGGCGTGCTCCGTTTATTGTTTATCACCATTTTGCCCAACTGTATGGCACCACTGATCGTACAGGCAACGATGATTTTCTCGTCTGCTATTTTAGAAGCAGGTGCGATTGGTTTCTTGGGCTTTGGTGTACAGCCACCAGATGCCGAATGGGGCGCGATGCTAGGTACGGCACGTCAATATATTCAAAGTAATGTTTGGCTAGCCATCTGGCCGGGTGTCGCTATTTTCTTGGCTGCACTATCGATCAACCTGACTGGTGATGGCTTACGCGATGCGCTAGATCCTAAATTAAAGCAGGTGACCTAAGATGACTGAACCATTAATTAATACGCCTATCACTCACACGTCTATGAATGGCGCATCGACAAAAGACTCACCATTGCTGCTAGATATTGAAAACCTGTCTGTCACTTTTGGACAAGGAGTGCGTGCCTTTCGTGCCGTTGACGATGTATCGTTAAAGATTACTCAAGGGGAGGTCATCGCTGTCGTGGGTGAATCTGGCTCAGGTAAGTCGGTCACGATGATGGCATTGATGGGACTGTTGCCACCTTCCGCGACCGTACGTGCACAGCGAGTGGTCTTTGACAATAAAGACATGCTCAGTATGCCAGCCAAAGAAAAGCGCGGCATCATTGGTAAAGACATCTCTATGATTTTTCAGAATGCGATGTCTTGCCTAAATCCAAGCTTTACGGTTGAGATGCAATTGGGTGAAGTACTACGCAAGCACCTTGGTTTACGAGGCGCAGCCGTACAAACCCGCATCTTAGAGCTGCTAGAGTTGGTCGAAATGCCCGATGCAAAGAATCGTCTCAAGGTCTATCCGCATCAACTATCAGGTGGTATGAGTCAACGAGTCATGATTGCGATGGCTATTGCTTGCGAGCCAAAACTACTTATCGCAGATGAACCAACCACGGCTTTAGATGTCACTGTACAAGCGCAAATCATGGACTTGCTCAGCCGATTGCAACGCGAAAAACAAATGGCCATGGTATTAATCACTCACGACTTAGGACTGGTTGCCCAAAACTCGCGTGATGTCGCGGTCATGTATGCCGGACAAGTGGTTGAAACCAGTACTGTGCCAGAGATTTTTCAACATCCTGCTCACCCTTATACCGAGGCATTACTGCAAGCCATCCCTGAGTTGGCTATCGGTCAAGATAGATTGAACAGTTTACCAGGAGTCGTACCAAGTCAATATGATCGTCCAAGTGGTTGCTTACTGTCTCCTCGTTGTCCGTATAAGGAGCCCGCTTGCGAAGTACCGCCACCTATTTTAGATACGCCCAATGGCAAGGTGCGCTGTATTGATTCTGATATTACCTCTCGACCCTCTCACGCTGCTACCTTGGAGTCACAAGTATGAGTAACAAAGTGGTCCTAAAAGCAGACAATCTACATAAGCACTACCCAGTATCACAAGGTCTGGGCAAAGCAAAGGCCTACGTGAAAGCGCTCAATGGCGTCTCATTCGAGCTTGAAGCTGGCAAGACATTGGCCGTCGTTGGTGAGTCAGGCTGCGGTAAATCCACGCTTGCCCGCCAGTTGACACTGATCGAAGCGCCTACACATGGTGAGCTATTTATCAATGATGAAGGCACCACAGGCTATAGCAGAAAAGCGCTAAAAGAGTTGCGTACTGAAATTCAAATGGTCTTTCAAAATCCTTATGGTAGCTTGAACCCGCGTCATACCATTGGCTATCAATTGACAGAACCATTGGATATCCATACCAAACTGTCCAAAGAAGAAAAGCGCGACAAAATCAACGAGATGATGAGACATGTCGGTCTACGTCCAGAACACGCTGGTCGTTATCCGCATATGTTTTCGGGTGGACAGCGCCAACGTATTGCCCTCGCCCGCGCGATGATGCTCAATCCTAAAATTGTCGTCGCTGATGAGCCGACCTCCGCCCTCGATGTATCGATTCAGGCGCAAGTCTTGAATCTATTTATGGATTTGCAGGATGAGTATCGCACCGCTTACGTCTTTATCTCGCACAATTTGTCGGTCGTGCGCCACGTCGCTGATGATGTGATGGTGATGTATTTAGGTCAAGCGGTCGAGCACGGCCCCAAAGAAGCGATTTATAATGCGCCAAAGCATCCCTATACCATCGCGTTATTGGCTGCGGCACCAACGGTAAACGGTCATAAAAATGATTTGACCCTACAAGGTGAGCTACCAAGTCCGCTTAATCCACCAAGTGGCTGCGCCCTACATAAACGCTGCCCCTATGCCAAGCAGCAATGTAGCGAAATAGAGCCAAAGCTGCGCGAATGGGACGGTCGATTGGTTGCTTGTTTACGTTTAGAAGAGATATATGGTTAAGGTGATTAAGGTTAAAATGATTAAGGTTAAGATGATTAACGACTAATCAATATTCACCACACCGCGGCACTTAGGAAATTGGCTACAACCAAAAAAGGTCTGTCCTTGATTCAGGCCTTTTTTTGCCACGCATTACAGATATTTAGCTTTACTCAAATTAAGCATGTTAAATCGAAACATCATACCAATTAATTATTGATATGATATATTACAAAATATAATTTTATTCTATTGAGACAACAGAATGTTACAGTCAATTAGGCTTAGAAATTTACGGAGTTTTGCAGACGATGACCATTCACCCTATGTAGATTTAAAGCCTTTAACTGTCTTAATAGGGAAAAATAGTAGTGGTAAAAGCTCTTTTTTACGTAGCTTACCTTTATTAAGACAATCCGTAGAAGCAAATACTACTGGACCTATATTATGGTATAGCTCTTATGTAGATTTTGGTGCTTTCTCAGAAGCAAAGAAGTTTGACAGCAAAAAGAATATTATTTATTTTGATTTTAAGTTTGATCTTAAAATTCCAGATTATTTGAGCCATACATATCCATTTGATTGGCCAAGAACTAGAAAAATAAGTTCTGAATACATACTTATAACGGTAAAAGTTGGAGTAACTGAAACTAATAAAAAGACAGTGGCAAAAGAGTTAATTTTAAATATACATGATAGTGAATACAAATTTATTTTTAAAGAAAACCAAAAATGCGACTTATTTATAGATGATAATTTACAAGAGCTATCTGAAGAATTAAGATTTATAACTATGAATCATTTTTTACCTTTAATCATTACTGCATCAAATAAATCTGAACATCGTTTTGCTGAAGATAATCTAAATGGAATGTACAGATATTTTTCTGAAAAGTTATATATAGAATTAAAAAAGTATTTTCAAGGAAACACAAGCGCATCTACAATTAAAAACGGCATTGCTCGAATTGGAGTAAATGAACGTAGCGAAATTAAAGACGTATTAGAAAAAGTTTTCAAAGGTAATAAAACTTTTATAAGAAATTTAGAAAAAAAAGAAAGTATCATTTGTGAGACTGTGTATGGATTAACTTTATCTGCAAATATAAGCAGCTTATTATCCACTTTAAACCAAGAGATGGAAAGAACCTTTAGTAATGTTAAATATATAGCTCCTCTTCGCGCTACAGCAGAAAGATATTATAGACATCAAGACTTACAGGTCAAAGAAATAGATCATACTGGTTCCAATTTAGCTATGTTACTAAGGTCTTTTTCTACTAAAGAAAATGAGAGATTTGCTCAGTGGACAAGTGAAAATTTTGGCTTTAAAGTTCGAGTAGAAGAATTAGGACTTCATTATGCCCTACAAATTCAAACAGAAGACGATCCCAAAGAATATAATATAAATGATATGGGTTTTGGTTTTTCTCAAATCCTACCTATTGTTGCATCAATTTGGATGGAAACTTCAAAACCTAAAAACGGATCTAGAATACGTAATATAAGTATTATATTTGCAATTGAACAGCCTGAGCTACATTTGCATCCTGAATATCAAGCCAAGTTAGCTAAAATGTTTGTATTAGTAATAAATGCAGCAAAAGAAAAAAACATATCACTTAAAATTATATTTGAGACTCATAGTAACACTATGATAGATACTTTAGGCGATTGCATTGAAGATGGAGATTTAGAAGCTCAAGATGTCAATATCGTTCTTTTTGCGAAGGAGTTTAATAGTAGTACTACAAATATAAAATTTTCTCATTTTAATAATGATGGGTTTTTAGAAGAATGGCCGATTGGCTTTTTTTCAGGACGAAGATAATGCTATTCAAAATTGAGAACTGCTCCCCTAACATATACCTTAATCATTTAGATAAACTAAGAGCACTGGAAAACCTAATTCATACAAATGGCCTAAGAAAAAACATAGTTTTTCTTGATAGAAACACTATTAGTGATGTTAAATATTCCGATATTTATAGTGCTTCTACCAAAAATTTTGTTATAGACATTGAAAAGCAAAGGCGAGAATATGGTGCTATTGTAGAGAAGTTAGCTGTTTACAGCATAGTTGATTTCGATTTTAAAGGAGTGCAATGTATTCGTAAAATTGATCAGTGGATTATAAGAATAGGTTATGATTTCTTTTGCGACCCTGAGAATATTAGTCCAGTTAATCTTGTGACCGAAGGTAAATTAGATTTTGATTTTTATTCCTTAATAGCTAAGTATTACGCTAAGTATCTTTCATCAACTAATCTAGAAGTTAACTTCAAATTTAACAATGGTGGTGGTAGTCAGTCAAAGCCTATTTTTGATAATTTAGTTAGTGAAGGTAAAATCGTATTATGTATTACTGATAATGATAAATCCCATCCAAATAAGGGTGAAGGCTCTACTTCGTCAGTTTTTACAATTTCAGATAGAAGTTATAACGGCAAAAGTTTAGCCCATGTTATTGATGTCCGAGAAATTGAAAGTTTGATACCATTGAAAGCAATTGAAAACACCCTTTCAAGTAATGATCAAGTAGATACATTTGAAGAAATAAAATCTTTAAATACATATTATCCTCAGTTTAGACAATATTTTGATCATAAAGAAGGTTTGAATTTAGAAAATGTGATTAACATTGATAATGATCATGGCAACTTCTGGTTGCCTGCTCTATCAAATATTAGCCGTTTTTCTAATAGAGAATGTTTCAAGGATAGTGCATGCTATAGCTGCAATAGTTGTCCTAAAATGATAGGGTTCGGAGATAATATGCTCAAGCGAGTTGTAGCCGATCTGAGCAAATCAAATTTAAGAAGGTTACAAATTGAGCCGGAAGTTATATCGCATTGGAGAAATATTGGAGAACTCATGATGGCTTGGGGCTGCGTTCCAGTTTCTTCTATTTCGAGAGCTTCATAACATATTATCAAGTAAGTTAACATACAAAAAAAAAGCCGCCAGATTTCTCTGATGGCTCTTTCTTAAACACTAACTAAGTCTTAATTACACCAAACTATTTACCGCTTCGACCACAGCGTCAGTCGTGATACCAAACTCTTTATATAAATCGCTAGCAGGAGCAGATTCGCCATAAGTGGTCATACCAATGACTTTGCCATCTAGACCAACGAACTTATACCAGTAATCTACATGCGCCGCTTCTACTGCGACGCGAGCACGGATATTGGTAGGCAATACCGCTTCGCGATAGCTAGCATCTTGCTCAACGAAAATTTCAGCACATGGCATAGACACCACACGGACGCCAACACCATTTGCGCTCAACGCCTCATACGCTTCCATCGCTAGGCCAACTTCTGAACCAGTAGCGATGATGATAGCCTGTAGCTCGCCTTGCTCTTTTGCCAGTACATAACCGCCTTTGGTGATGTTCGCTACTTGCTCGCTATCACGTGCTTGATGTGGCAAGCTCTGACGGCTAAAGATCAATGCTGATGGGTTGTTTTCTGATTTGATTGCTTCTACCCAAGCGCTTGCAGATTCGGTAGCATCACAAGGACGCCATGTACGTAGGTTTGGCGTGGTACGTAGGCTAGTCAATTGCTCAACTGGCTGGTGCGTTGGGCCATCTTCACCCAGACCGATAGAGTCATGCGTATAGACATGGATGACGCGCTGCTTCATGAGTGCGCCCATACGTACTGCGTTACGTGCGTATTCCATAAACATCAGGAAGGTCGCTACGTAAGGGATAAAGCCGCCATGCAATGCAATACCATTGGCAATCGCAGTCATACCAAACTCGCGCACGCCGTAATAGATATAGTTACCGTCAGCATCTTTTTCGATGCCTTTAGCACCTTTAAATAGCGTAAGGTTTGAGCCAGCTAGATCGGCTGAACCGCCCAATAATTCTGGCAATAATGGCTGCAAGCTATTGATTGCATTTTGACTGGCTTTACGGCTAGCAACATCCCCACCCGCTTCTTGCGTTTGCTGAATATAGGCTTGCGCTTGACTAGCAAAATCAGCAGGCAACTCGCCATTGAGACGGCGTGACAATTCTGCTGCAAGCTCTGGATAGGCTTTTTTATACGCTTCAAAGTCTGCATCCCAGTTCTTTTGCTGGACGTCGCCTTTGGCTTTAGCATCCCATGCTTCATAGATTTCGTCATCTAATTCAAATGGGGCGTGTTTCCAAGATAGAGCATCACGGGTCAAGGCGATTTCGTCATCACCAAGTGGAGCACCATGACTGGCCGCTAGACCTTGTTTGTTCGGGCTACCAGCACCGATCGTGGTTTTGCAAATGATTAGACTTGGCTTAGCAGTCTCTGCAATCGCTTGCTCAGTTGCTTGCGTGATTGCATCAGTATCATGGCCATCGACTTTGATCACTTGCCAGCCGTAAGACTCAAAACGCGCTTGCGTATCATCAGTGAACCAACCTTCGACATTACCGTCGATTGAGATGCCATTGTCATCATAGAAGAATACCAATTTGCCAAGAGCTAGTGTGCCAGCTAATGAGCAAACTTCATGACTGATACCTTCCATCAAGCAGCCATCGCCCAAGAACGCATAAGTATGATGATCGACGACGTTATGACCGTCGCGGTTGAACTGTGCGGCTAAAGTTTTTTCTGCAATCGCAAAACCAACCGCATTAGCAATACCTTGTCCTAGTGGACCAGTCGTCGTTTCTACACCAGGCGTGTAACCAAGTTCAGGGTGACCTGGGGTTTTTGAATGCAGCTGACGGAAACCTTTTAGGTCATCAACGCTAACATCATAGCCTGATAAGTGTAGCAATGAATAAATAAGCATCGAGCCATGACCGTTTGACAGTACAAAGCGATCACGGTTGTGCCAATTAGGATCTGCTGGATTGTGCTTCAAAAATTTGCGCCACAAAACTTCGGCAATATCAGCCATGCCCATTGGCGCACCCGGATGTCCAGAGTTGGCTTTTTGAACCGCGTCAAACGACAGTACACGGATGGCATTGGCTAGTTTACGTTCGCTAATTGGAGCTGGCATAGAGTGTCCTAATATTCGAATGAGTAGTATGAAGATAAGAGGAGAGTTTACTCAGAGGATAATCCATCAAAAACGCGACAGGCGTCCTCAATGGATAGGCTATAAAATAAAAATGCAATATTAACATATTTGCTATGAGCCTAGCCAAAAATGCGGTGACAAGACCGTTTATATTTAGCAATGACTCACATCAGTTTTGTTAAACGATAAACACTAACGGACTTTGATTTAAGTCATAAATAACAAGCTGCGAGTGACCTAAGTGACAGGCAGCTCATTACTTATAGTCAATTTATTAAACTGAAATAGTCTCAGCACCGCCCATAAACGGACGTAATACTTCTGGAATCGTGATGCTACCATCAGCGTTTTGATGATTTTCCATCACTGCTAGTAGCGTACGACCCACGGCCAAACCTGAACCGTTCAAAGTATGAGCCAAGCTAGTTTGTTTACCATCTTTGACACGCGTACCCATACGGCGCGCTTGGAAATCCCCACAGTTAGAGCAGCTAGATATTTCACGATAGGTATCTTGGCTTGGCAACCATACTTCGATGTCATAGGTCTTTTGTGCGGCAAAACCCATATCGCCCGTACATAGTTGTACCGTGCGGTATGGCAAGTTCAACTGCTGCAAGATATATTCAGCCTGCCCTGTCATCGCTTCTAATAGGTCATCAGACTGATCGCTAGTACCGACATTGACCATTTCAACTTTTTCAAACTGATGCTGACGAATCAAGCCGCGAGTATCACGCCCGTGTGAGCCAGCTTCACTACGGAAACATGGTGTATGCGCCGTGAATTTTAATGGAAGCTCTTTAATATCCAAACGCTCGCCGCGTACCAAATTGGTCATTGGCACTTCAGCGGTTGGAATAAGGTAAAAATCCATCTCATCATTATTCGTGTGATTGCTCAGCTTAAACAAATCATCTTCAAACTTAGGCAGCTGACCCGTACCTTTTAAGCTATCACTATTGACGATATAAGGCACATAGGTCTCAAGATAGCCGTACTTCATAGTATGCGTATTCAACATAAATTGAATTAGTGCACGATGCAATTGCGCCAATTGTCCTTTAAGCACGTTAAAACGGCTACCAGTTAACTTAGTCGCTGCTTCAAAGTCCAGCATACCAAGTGTCTCACCGATATGTGTATGATCTTGAATCTCAAAATCAAACGTACGCGGCGTGCCCCACTTACGTACTTCTACGTTATCATCTTCTGACGTACCGACTGGTACATCCGCCGCCGGAATATTTGGAATTTGCAAGGCCGCTTGAGTGATGCGCTCCTGCAGAGTACGTAGCTCGTCTTCAGCAGCTTTAATTTCACCGCTAACGCTTTGCATTTCAGCCAATAGCTCACTGGCATCTTCGCCTGATTTTTTTAGGGCACCTACTTGCTTAGCACCAGCGTTGCGGCGCGATTGCAACTCTTCGGTTTTGATTTGTAGAGACTTACGCTCGTTTTCAATCGTCTGCCAGAACTCCATATCAAGCTCATAACCACGGGTGGCTAGCTGCTGCTGTAGGTCGATTAAATCGCCGCGTAAGAGTTTCGGATCAATCATAGTAGTTGCCTGTAACACTAAAGGTGAGTAAAAGGTTTAAAAGTATTATTAATAGAGTAATTGCCTAGCCTATCGCTATCATGGTCTTTGTGACAACTGGCTATGACGTTATGTTTTATATCAACATATCTTGTAGTCGCTATAATACCAAGACACGGCAGATTTGACCATGTTTTGGATATCTTTGGCTACTTTTCCCTGTTTTTGGCTGACTCTCACTAGCTTTTGTTCATTATGCTAATCGCTTATCACAAGTTATTATGTTTTTAATTGCTCACTTTTGCTTTCGTCTGGTCTTAATAAGCTGAGTATAGAGCGTGAACTACGTCATTAATATGACATCTATCCGTGAACAGTCTTGCTTATATGTTTCATTTAGGAGTACTTTTCGGTAAGATAAGCGCATACCTTTATTCACTTCTAGCCAAGTACAGCATCGCTGCTTCGCTTTGGCAGTTTTAATCCAACGCTTTTAATATAAGTATTTGAGAAACCTTTATGGCCCTGTACCCCTACACGCTCCAACCTGTTGCCTTAAACCTAACTGAGGCTGAATTTCACCAAGCACAGTATGAACTGTTTGCCAGTGCCAGCCCTTCTTTTGGTTTATCAAGCTTTAAGACCAAAGAGTGGATCATCATGGCAGTGGTTGTGGTACTTGCTATTGCAGGACTTATCTTTGTGACAGGCTATTCAACCATTATATTTTGGTTAATGCTGGTTGGTGTGGTGATTTATCTATTGGCGCGTACTTTAGGTTTTAAATGGTACGTAAAAAGAGAGTTTGACAAACAAGTCGCTGACCAAGAGATGCCAGATGAAATGCGCCAGATGAAGTTAGGTGTGCAAAAGCATGGTCTAGTCATGGCGATGCCAAGCAACCAGCCTGATATGATGAAAAACTCGCAAATGCGCGGTATGCAAATGCGTGCAGGTGCGACTCAGCAAGCAGTTATTCCTTGGACCTCTATCAAGAGTTGGGATGAGACTGATGACTATATCTTTATGATGTTTGAGCTAAAAGGTCAGCAAGGTAGCCAAATCGTACCGAAACGCTTGCAAGCACAGAAGTTTCCTATCGATACGATACGTCAACATTTACAAGAAGTGGTTCCCGTTAAAGGCTTAAACCCTGAAAACTTGCAGCCACCAGCGTAAATGTAATTAGGTCTCTCTATCGTTTAGAAAAACAGTAGAGAGACTTAGTTTTAGTTTTATAAAACCAATCGTAAAATTGTATTTATTAAATTTAACTTATTAATAATAGTTTGCTATTATTATAAACATTGAAGGAAGAGATAGAGTCTATATTGATAGATACAGATTAAAACTAAAGTATTTTTCTCTGCATTTTAATTCATTAGACCCTTTCTTCTTTATTTATTATTGTATAACCACACTCACACTATAAGGACAATACTATGAGTAATTCTAATAATGCTACTAACCAGATCGGTCTAGAAAAAGCAGACATGAGCGAGGTCATCGCCAAGTTAAACAATCTACTATCAACATATCACGTGTTTTATTTAAACGTACGTGGCTATCACTGGAATGTAAAAGGCGAGCATTTCTTTACTTTGCATCCGCAATTTGAAGAGTTATATACGTCACTACAACTCCAAATCGATGAAATTGCTGAGCGTATCTTGACCTTGGGTGGTACACCACTTCACGCTTATAGCGATTTTACGCAGCATACTAGCATCAGTGAAGACAAAAATGTCAAAGATGGTACAAGCTGCGTCAAAGGTGTGGTCACTGGCTTACAAGCGTTAATTGCAGAACAGCGTCAAGTATCAGCCCTGGCAGAAGAGAGCGAAGACCAAGGTTCAGCTGACCTAGTTGATGCTTATGTACAAGAGCAAGAAAAACTGGTATGGATGTATAACGCGTTTTTGGGTTAAGAATCATTAGATTTTACTAGGCTAAATTTTAATAAGCCTAATGATCGTCAAATTCTAAACAATAAAAAAGCACCTAATTAGGTGCTTTTTTATTGTCTATCTTTTATAGGATATTCATTTATTTTTCGATCCATTGACGCATTTTTTCACGTTCAGCAGGTGTGGCTTGTAGCCATACTTGCATAAACGTATCTAACGTACTGGTAGAAGTATTTACGCTAGATGCTTGCTTAACAGTGGTCGTGCCAGTATTGACGTTGCTAGTAGTATTTACTACGGGTTGATCTAAAGAGGCAATAGCACGTTGATTCTGTAGCTCTGCATCACCTGCACCGCCGAACACGCCGCCCAATGCCTTACCAATACCTGAGAATATGCCGCCTTGGTTACCGACCATACTTTGCTGACTAGCAATGACCGTATTATTCTGTTGCACAGCGAGTGTTGGCTGCTTGGCATAGTCTTTAGCAGCTTCATATGCTTCTGGTTGATTAGGCATAGTCAAACGATATGTTTGATTGTCGGCCAATTGTGCCGTCACACTGACATTACCTGAACGCAAATAGTCGTGCTGATCACGAGGCAAGTTATATAGACGGTCATACTTAGCAGTAATAGCGTGTTGTCCAGGCTGTAACGTAAATGTTTTCTGCAGCGGCTGAAAAGCGCTCTGCTGAATTTCCTGCCCATTAATAGCAGTTACTTTGATATGGTCATCAACCTGTAGGGTCACTGCTGCCTGTGACAACATAGAGACCGAGGCAGCACCTACCAATAACGTACCTATCGTTAATTTTTTTAGCAAAGAAGCATTCGATTTCATAAGTTATTCCATTAATAGTAAAAGCGAGTTGGACAAAAGATTCGTATTCTTACGGCTATTCATTTTTTGCTGATAAAAGTCTTACTGCTAAGAGTCTTGCTGCTAAAAATCAAGTGGCATCGTATGTTGGTCTTGATCAGGCGTGTCATTATCCACTTGTGTCTCTTGAGCGATATCCGCCAGTTCCGCGGCAAGCGTCTGCTCATCGATGGTACGCAAAGCATCACTTATGACCGCTTTTGAGATATTACTGCGACCAAGGTTAGAAAACATTGGTTGAATATAATTAAGTACTTCCATCATCGCACCGATACGATGCGGTCCATCAGTTAGTAAGTGATCAATAATTCGATCGTCAAACTGCCATCCACGTCGACGCAAAATAGACTGTAATAATGCTTGTCTGTCTGCCAAATCATGACCAGTAGGTACTTTAAAGGTCGGTGCTTGTGCCAAGCGCGTCATTAAATCCCTTAACTGGAATGGTAAGTCGTCGGCTGGTTTATTAGCGGCAAACAATAACTGGCGTTGCCCTTCTCGGCTACGATTGATCAAGTGAAATAAAGCTTCTTGCCACTGACTGCTTTGTTCAAGCACTTCCAAATCATCAATGGCGATAAGATCAAAGTTTTCTAAAGATGATAGTACGTGGACATCTGTATGAATCAGCTCATTAAGGGACAAACAGATAGCCGATTTGTCCATCTCAATAAATGACTCGCAAATAGCAGACAACAAATGGGACTTACCTGTAGCAGGGCTACCAAACAGATATAGTTGACCGATCAGGCCGACATGTAACTGCCGTACTGCATCAATAATCGACATCCAACCGGGACCGGCAAAGTCGCTGAGACTTGCATCATGCTTAATGTCCAGATTGAGACTTAGCTGTGCTTCTGCCATGAATCATCAACTCGTGTTGCGTAGTGCAATGGAAAAATACAATAAAAGGGACAGGTTACGTTGAGCTGTATTCATTACTGTCAATACTAGCCGATACAGCTGTAAGTAATGGCTCTATAGTCTTTGCAAAAATAGGTCAGTCACTTTGTCGAAAACAACGTTAGCAAAACTGGTACCAAAACGGTTGATACTATCAACACTGCGCCTATATATAACATATTTACAAAATGACTGACAAGTCTTTTACCCATTAAGCCTTATCAATCATTGCGTTCATACCCTAATATTACATATCAATCTTTATCTAGTGTATTCAATAATAAGATAATTATCTTTTTTCAAACAGTGCCAGTTGTTTACGACCTTTATAAAAGTCAGTGGTTCGATAATAGCTGTATAAATGGCGGAACAGGACGTTTAAGACAGCGGACACTGGTAAGGCGATTAACATACCGACAAAACCTAATAGACTGGCACCTGCCAATACAGCAAATATGACCCATAACGGAGATAGACCAATCTTATCACCTAACAGCAATGGTTGTAGGATATAGCCTTCTGCAGCTTGTCCAATCAAGAACGCACCTACGACCAATGACAAATACGTCCAGTCCAATCCGAACTGAAATAGGCAGGCGATAATAGCCGCGATAAAACCAATACCGAATCCTAAGTAAGGCACAAAACTGGCAATGCCTGCTACCATACCAATGATAAGCCCAAGCTCTAGCCCAATGAGCTGTAACTGTACAGCATAAATAGCGCCTAGCAACACCATTACCAGCAATTGACCTTTGATAAATGCCATCAATGCCAGATCACACTCTTTAGCTATTTCAGTCACTTTTTGACAATAAGCACCTGGTATCGCCATCTTCCAGTTATGCAAACGCTGATCCCAATTAAATAGGAAGTAAAAGGTCAAAATAGGTACCAATACAATAAGACCTGCGTTATTGATGAAGTTCATACTTGAGGTCAGTATTTGGCTCATCATGGTGCTAGCATCAGCGAACTTATAGTTCGTTTGCATATAATCGACAAGAGTATCGGAAAACTCTTTAGACTCTAGTTCAGGCAGTTTGATACGAGTATTACTATTGAACCACTCTCGTACGACTTGGTTGTACCAATTAAATATCTTTGGCAAATAATCCCAAGCCGCTTGCAGCTGATGCCACAATGTCGGTACCAACCACCATAATAATAACGCCATCCCCAAGGTAATCGTCGAGTAGACAATAATAATCGCGACCCAACGTTTGATATATTTTGATAGGCGCTTGACTAGAGGATTAAATAGGTAAGCCAACATAAAGGCAAAAACAAAAGGCACGATGACGGGCATCATTAAATACAAGAGAAACACAGCCACAACTAACGCCACGACAATAAATAAACGCCGAAAAAAAGGATCTATTGGTTGGTTCATCATGGCAAGTAATCCTATAGTTAAACGAGGTTAAAAAAGTAACAGGTTTAAAAAAGTGACAGGGAGTCAGTGATAGCGACTTCTAAATGGTATAACTATAGCCATCACGATGTTTCACTAGGCAAATTGCTTTCTTTTCTCATTAGCTTTAGCTAGCTAAACTGAGACGTATCAACGTTCCTAAAAAGCCTGATTCTTAATAAATTTATGTTTATTAGTTTTTATTCTGTCAATCACATTTGGACTTGTATTAAGGCCATTATTGACAATAAATTTAGCGTTCTATTATCGCAGAGTACAACAAAAAATCAGTCATTTTTTGTTTCTTAACCGCTTATTTGGCACTTAATGCAAATCTTAGTCAAATATTGGCAAGTTGCTTTGCGAGTACGGTCTGTTTTTGGGTATAATGCGCGCACTGTCTTTAAACTTTGCTTTTGAACTTTATAACGCTGATTTTTGCGTGCTCAATTACTTTACCTTCTAATTCCAATTATCTATCCCCAACTGTGAGATGACTATGAGTGACAAGCCTTCTTTAAGCTACAAAGATGCCGGTGTTGATATCGATGCAGGCGATGCTTTGGTTCAGCGAATCAAGTCCGTTGCCAAAGCCACTACTCGTCCTGAAGTCGTGGGTGGACTTGGCGGTTTTGGTGCGTTGTGCCGTATCCCGACAGGTTATACTTCGCCATTATTGGTTTCTGGCACTGATGGCGTCGGCACCAAACTAAAATTGGCGCTACAGCTGAACCGTCATGACACGATTGGTATTGATTTGGTCGCGATGTGCGTCAATGATCTATTGGTTTGCGGCGCAGAGCCACTATTCTTCTTAGACTATTATGCAACTGGTAAGCTGGATGTCGATGTAGCGGCGACTGTCGTGACTGGTATTGGTGATGGTTGTAAATTAGCTAACTGTGCGCTTATCGGCGGTGAAACTGCTGAAATGCCAGGCATGTATCAAGATGACGATTACGATCTAGCTGGTTTTTGTGTAGGCGTGGTTGAAGAAGCAGAAGTCGTCACTGGTGAAAATGTCGCAGAAGGTGATGTACTGATTGCACTTGCCTCAAGTGGCGCGCACTCAAATGGCTATTCATTGGTTCGTAAAGTCATCGAAGTTAGCGGTGTGGATGTTACGAGTAGCGACGAGCAACTAGACGGTCAGCCTATTCAAGACGCTTTAATGGCTCCTACCCGTATCTATGTAAAAGCAATCAAAGCATTACAAGACTCGCTTGGCAGCTCAGCTTTACATGCGATGTCACACATCACAGGTGGTGGTCTAACGGACAACCTGCCACGTGTACTACCTGATAATCTAGCGGCTAGCATCGATACTAATAGCTGGCAGTTCTCAGAGCTATTCACTTGGCTACAGACCCAAGGTAATATCGCGCAGAGCGAAATGTACCGTACCTTTAACTGCGGCGTTGGTTTTGTCATCGTTGTGCCAAAAGACAAAGCAGATGCTGCTATTCAGACTTTAACTGATGCAGGCGAGACAGCTTGGCAACTAGGTGAAATGGTCAAACGCAGCACTGATGATCAGGCGGATGCAGTGGTGTACCGTTAATGTCAGTTGATAACGCAAGCCAGCCTATCAAACCATTGCGTATTGCTGTTCTAGTCTCAGGAAGTGGTAGCAACCTGCAAGTGTTAATCAATGCAATGCAAGCAGGTGCGCTACCGATTGAAATCGTTGGTGTCATTAGTAACCGTGAAGATGCTTATGCATTGATACGTGCTAAAGATGCCAATATTCCAGTTGCGGTATTGTCACACGTTGCTAGTGGTAAACGTATGGGTATCAAGACGTTTGAAACCCATGCCAACGAGCAGCTAATAGCATGGCAACCTGATTTGATCGTCTTAGCTGGGTTTATGCGTGTATTAAGTGGCTCATTTATCGATAATGTACCAGCGCCCATGATTAACCTTCACCCTTCTCTACTTCCGGTTTATAAGGGTTTAGATACTCACAAACGAGTCATACAAGCGGGTGAACGTCGTCACGGTTGTAGTATTCATAAAGTGACAGCGGAGCTTGATGCAGGTCAGGTATTGACTCAAGCTGTATTAGATGTCGATATCAACGACACCGCAGAGAGCTTACAGTCACGGGTACAGAAACTTGAACATCAGTTGCTACCTTGGACGATTTTACTACTAGCAAAAAATGTATTGTCACTTGAAGCAAATAATACATCATCGCAAACACAAACTTATTTACCTAAGTTGCCTTTGCAATTGCTTATAGATGGATAGAAATCTCAGCTTATTAAACTGCTTTTAATAATGCTTTATATAGCTCAATAAAAAGCCCAGCTACTCATTACGAGCAACTGGGCTTTTTTATTTAATAACTATTTGTTATTTACTATTACTTAAAATCGTAAATAGTTATCTATTTAGCTAATTCGTTCATTCTTAGAATACATGAACCGCTTTAATGTTGACAAACTCTTTGATACCGAAGCCGCCATGCTCACGGCCATAGCCTGAGTTTTTCACGCCACCAAATGGCAGTGCAGGATTGGCAAGACCATAACCATTAATATAGACCATACCCGTATCGAATTGCTCACGTGCTAGACGAACAGCTTTCTCTTCGTCTTTTGAGAAAATCGCGCCACCTAGACCATAACGACTGTCGTTAGCGATGCGCATTGCGTCGTCGTCATCTTTGGCACGAATCAATGAAGCGACGGGGCCAAATAGTTCGTCATCGTATGCAGGCTGACCTTTTTCAACGTTCTCTAGGATAGTTGCTGGATAGAAGCTACCTTTACCTTCAGGTACCTTACCGCCAACAGCAATCGTTGCACCTTTAGCCACACTTTGCTCTACTTGCTCATGTAGCTGCTCACGTAGATCTGCACGTGCTAATGGACCGATATCTGAGCTATCATCCATTGGGTCACCCGCTTTAGTACCTTCAAATTTCTCAACGATACGCTTACGGAATTCGTCATATACGCTATCGACTACGATAAAGCGTTTGGCTGCTACACAAGTTTCACCGTTATTAATTAAACGTGCTTGAGTACAAGTTTCTACTGCAGTTTCAATATCTGCATCTTCTAATACGATAAATGCATCGTTTGAACCTAGCTCTAATACCGCTTTCTTAATTGCTTTCGCTGCTTGCTGTCCAACGATTACACCTGCTTTGTCACTACCTGTTAGTGTCACACCGCGTACTTTGTCGTTGCCAATCAATGCTTCTGACTGGTCATGATCAATGATAATCGTACGGAACAAATCACTTGGTAATTCAGATTCGTGGAGAATTTTTTCAATTAATAAACCAGAGCCTGTTACGTTAGATGCGTGTTTTAGTAAAACACTATTACCTGCCATCAAGTTTGCGATGGTATAGCGGAATACTTGATACGCTGGGAAGTTCCAAGGCTGCATGCCATAGATAATACCGATAGGTTGGTACGTCACTAGCCCTTTCTTCATGCTTTCGATATCGCGTACATCATCAGCCAAAGAAGCGACGCCATTTTCAGCAGTGTAATCACAGATGGCTTTACAAAGATCAATCTCTTGCATGCTTTGGCTATATAACTTACCGCGCTCTTCAGTCATCAGTTTAGCCAGCTCTTCTTTATATTCCATCAGCTTATCACCGATAGATTTGATGATACGTCCGCGTTCTTCGTGGCTCACTGTACGCCATTCTAAAAATGCGTTATGTGAGGCATCGACAATCTTGTTGACTTCGTCATTGCTCATATAATTGTAGTTACTGATTTCTTCGCCCGTAGTTGGGTTAATAGTAGTAATGTTTGACATAGTTACTGTCCTTATTATTCAAATTTATATTTGGGATTTATAATCGGGTTTATTGCCACTTGTAGTTATTTTACTGTGACAGTTTTAATTATTAAATTTACGTCGATAGCACAATCTATTGGTAGCTCGTTTTCTATCTGCCGTTATCTTAACAAGCTATTTGATGAAGAGTTTTACAATATATTGTGAAGTGTGTTGAAGATGTTAATAGTGTGACTGACTTATTAAGTATAACTAAATATCATATACTAAATATTAAACACTAGAACACAAAAAACCAGCCTAGTGGCTGGTCTAATAACTATATAGAGTGGGAGCTAAAGAAAAATATTCTTACTAAAAGTTCAGACTATCAAAAATACTCTGCTCTAATAAAAGATAGATTCAACTCACACAAACCAATCAAAACAAATGATTAATAACCGGTATCTCTTGTGGTGGATTTTCTTCTTCAGCAACGACTTGTCGTGCCACATGCATAATTAACTGACGTAACCAGCGATGGGCTGGGTGATGCTGCAACAAAGGAGACCATGCCATTGTAAGCTCAAACTCAGGAATAAAAAACGGCGGATCTTCCATCATAATACTGTCGTTATTTGCCTGCATTCTTGCCACACGCGTGGGCAAAGTCGCTATCAAATCTTTATTTGCTGCAAGCATAGCAGGCATTTGATAATGCCGAGTAAAGACACTGATTTGGCGTTTTTGACCAAGGCGCTGTAGGGCCTGATCGATAGATCCTAGTCCACCAGATTTTTCTGGATTGACCCCAAAACCCACACCCATCCCTGTTTTAGATACCCAAACGTGCTGTGCTTTAAGGTAGTTTTTCAGATTAAAACGATTGGCATAAGGACTGTCAGAAGATAATAGGCAGCTAAAAGTATCGCGCCATACTAGAACTTGATGGAAGCTTTGAGGTATCTCGTTAAAACGGTTAATCGCTAAATCAACTCGTCCCTGCTCCATATCTCGATAAGAGACGTCTGATGGAGTCAAAAAGTCCAAAATCACATTGGGTGCTTCAGAACGTAGTGCTTTTACTAGCTTAGGTACTAGGGTCGCTTCGGCATAATCCGATGTCATGATACGGAACACACGAGAAGTACTATAAGGGCGGAATTCAGTACGTGGCTCCAACACCTGAGTCAAGTCAGCGAGTATCTCGCGGATACGCGGCTGTAGCTCAAGAGCGCGTTCAGTCGGCGTCATGCCCTCAGATGAGCGTACCAATAATGGATCATTAAACAGCTTACGCAAACGGCGCAAGATATTACTCATAGCAGGCTGAGTAATCCCAAGCTGCTCGGCTGCGCGAGTAACGTTTTTTTCTCGTAGCAACACATCTAGATGGACTAATAAATTTAAATCAACCCGCTGCAAATTCATATTTGGTTCTCTTGGCTTTTGAGTAAACGCCATATTAAGGCTGGCATTTGTAGTGCTGCTACGATGATTTGTGCGCTGTAACAGCATAACTTTATTATTTTTTACTAATTTGGTTCTAGTTTTTTCTGATAGATGTGCATTCTAACTCATTCAACCTATCGTAAGACCCTGTTATATAAACATTATATCATACAGAAATACCAAAGATAACTATCATAAATTAGATAAATCTTGGTAAGGTGGTTATAGTGAGTTCTATAAAGGATTTGCAGCATAGACGACGAACTTTAGGTTCATAAGCTGTTTTCATCCAATTAAATATTGTTGCTAAGTAATATATTAATGGTTTTTATCAGTCGTTAAATACGGTTAATTGACCTCATTATTGTAACATCTCTTGCTACCAATTATGACATCACTGGCTATTAAGTATTCAGATACCTTTTAGATATATAGTGAGAATCGATAAATATTTATAAACCAGCAATTATTTTCAACTGTTGAGTGCAGCAAATTTCTTGTAATAGCGTAGCGGTTTGTTTAGGGTAAATAGAGCTTCGATAGATAAACGATAGACCAAATTTTGAATGTTACTTTTTAGCACAAAGGTTTTAGTAAAGCGGATTTTAGTAAAACGACAGACCCATTATTTTAACAATTAACTTATTTGTTTTTACACCCCACCAAGGAGACTATAGATGTCAACTGCATATAAATCAGCGATCGACTTAGTACGTGAATTAAAGCAAAAGCACGGCAACTGGCAGAACATTAGCGAAGTTGATGCTGCACGTATGATGTCACAAAACCGTTTTAAAACGGGTTTGGATATCGCAAAATATACTGCAAAAATCATGCGTCAAGACATGGAAGATTATGACAATGATACGTCTCAGTACACGCAGTCTTTAGGTGCATGGCATGGTTTTGTTGCACAGCAAACTATGTACGCTAAGAAAAAATATTTCGGTACGACTTCTAAAACTTACATCTACCTTTCAGGTTGGATGGTAGCTGCCCTACGCTCTGAGTTTGGTCCACTACCTGACCAATCTATGCATGAAAAAACGTCAGTACCTAAGCTAATCGAAGAAATCTACACCTTCTTGCGTCAAGCAGATGCTAAAGTGTTGAACGACTACTTCCGTGAGCTAAACGCTGCTGAAGAAGCTGGCCAAGACACTTCAGCTATCTTAGAAAAAATCGAAAACTTTGATTCACATGTTGTGCCAATCATCGCTGATATCGATGCAGGTTTCGGCAACGAAGAAGCCACTTACCTATTGACTAAGCAAATGATCGAAGCTGGTGCTTGTGCCATTCAGGTTGAAAACCAAGTATCTGACGCTAAGCAATGTGGTCACCAGGCTGGTAAAGTAACTGTACCGCATGAAGACTTCATCTCTAAGCTAAACGCTATCCGTTATGCATTCCTAGAGCTTGGTGTTGAAGACGGCGTTATCGTTGCTCGTACTGATTCTGAAGGCGCATCACTAACGCAAAAAATTCCAGTATCAAATGAGCCAGGCGACCTTGCTTCTAAATACATCGATTTCATCGAAATGGAAGAAGTAACGTTAGAAAATGCTCAAGAAAATGACAGCCTACTTAAGCACAACGGCAAACTAGTACGCCCAGTTCGTCTACCTAACGGTCTATATCAGTTCCGTGAAGAGACTAACATTGACCGTGTTGTACTTGACTGTGTAACTGCTCTAGAAAACGGCGCTGACCTACTATGGATCGAAACACCGACTCCAGACGTAGAACACATCAAAATGATGGTTGACCGTATCAAAGAGCAACAGCCTAAAGCCAAGCTTGTATACAACAACAGCCCATCATTCAACTGGACGCTTAACTTCCGTAAGCAAGTTATCGCTCAGTGGGAAGAAGAAGGCAAAGACATCTCTGCATACAATAAAGATGACTTGATGAGTGCTGATTACGACGGTACTGAGCTTGATGCAGCAGCTGACGTAGCCGCTAAGAACTTCCAACGTGATGCGTCACGTGAAGCTGGTGTATTCCATCACTTAATCACGCTACCGACTTACCACACGACTGCTCTTAGCGTTCATGAACTTGCTAAAGGCTACTTCGGTGAAGAAGGCATGCTTGCTTATGCAGCTGGCGTACAGCGTAAAGAAATCCGCGAAGGCATCTCTTGTGTTAAGCACCAAGCAATGGCTGGTTCGGACCTTGGCGATGACCACAAAGAAATCTTCTCAGGCGATAACGCTCTGAAAGCTGGCGGCGGCAAGAACACGATGAACCAGTTCTAATAACCGACACACTAGCAGTATTTATCAAAAAACCGCCCTACATCATGTAGGGTGGTTTTTTATTGCGGTTTAAATAATCAGAGAATGGTAGACTAATAATTGTTTATCACAACTACCGATCAGAGCCATCAGTCAGAATTATTAGGAGCTAATATGCAAGAGATAGAGCTGAAGTTTTTGGTACCAGAGTCACGACTGAAGGGATTAATGCGTCAAACGCACGTTAAATCCTCACAAGTGACACAACTGGCTGCACACTATTACGATACGCCTGACCAACAGCTTGCACAGGCAGGTATCGGCCTGCGTATTCGCAAAGAAGGCGATACATGGGTTCAAACCATTAAAGCTGGTGGTGATGGTATCGCGGCACGCTTGGAGCACAATGCCGTACTCGGTAATGAGCAAGTACAAACGATGCTCGATAATAGTGAGTTGATGCCTGATTTAACAATATATGAGGACACTCCAATCGCTGCAGCATTGGCTGACTTTAAACTTAAAAAGTTAGCGAAAAATCTGACACGACTTTATGTGACTGATGTCGAGCGCACTACGCGGTTGCTAACAGAAAGTAATGAGAATGAAACCGATAACTGTATCGAAATGGCTTACGATCAGGGAGAAATCATCCATGGTACTGATGACTCGCTACGCAAAGCTATTCAAGAGATAGAGTTTGAACTGGTGTCAGGAGATTTAGATTTCCTATTTACGACTGCCAAAACATGGTGCAAGCGCTATAAGCTGTGTCTATCTACCGTGACCAAAGCTGAGAACGGTGGCTTACTTATTAATGGACAAAAACACAGCCCAGCGGTCAACGCAAACCTAAGTCAATTGCAAATAGACAAAGACAGCAGTGCACCTGCTTTTATACGTGTAGTCGTACATAATTGCTTATTGCAGATACTACCAAATAGCAGTGCTATCGTCGCTGGCAGTATAGATGACGATCATATTCTACAGTTGCGGATCGGTATTGATCGCTTGCGTACTGCGTTGAAAGCATTTGCTGACTTCTCTGATGAAATTAACCCTGAATGGTTGCCGATACTAAAGCAAACTGCAACCTTGCTTAGCGATTACTATCAACTTGCTTATATCAATGCACAGATCGAACCTGAGCTACAAGCATGTGGCGCGCCTGCCGTCGACTGGACAACAGATATCGAAAATATCAAAATCACACCTATTAATACGCTGCAAGCCAATGACTTTCAGATAACCTTGCTAGAGCTGATTGCCTTTACTATGAGCGACCCCAGCATTGAACCTCAGACTGATCAGCTTGCCTGCGATAAGCTAACGAAAGTCCTTTCTAAACAATATAAAAAATGTCTTAAAACTAATAAACAAGCTGACGAAGTAAGTGTTACCGAGCTTGTGAGCAATGACGTAGATCTAGATGTAAACACAGACATTGCTGATAATGACCAACCTGAAAGCGAGCTGCTTGATCAGTTAAGAGATTTGCGTTACATCAGTGAATTTTCTACGCCCTTACTAAGTAAGAAAAAAGCTAAGAAGAAAACCAAACGTTGGCTAAAACGGCTGATAAAAGCGCAAAAAGCGTTAGAACAACTGAACGATAATAATCAATATCAGCAGTTCTATGAATTAAAATCAACAACAGATGCTAATGCTTTATATGGTGCGGGTTGGTTTACAGCTATACTGACTGATGACCAAAGTCATATTGATGCACGTTTAGCAAAATTTGCGGACAGCTCAACGTTTTGGTAGAAGTAGGAATATTATGTTTATGACGGATACTACTTTCATAAAGTAAAACCACTCCATAAAAAAGACAGCTTGTTATATAACCAGCTGTCTTTTTTTATTGTGTTGAAATAATTTCTGTCAGCGCCATGGCTAAATTTGTGTGCAACACGACCTAGTCAGCCACAATCGTAACGGGCGTACCCTCCTCCACTTGCTCAAATAACTCGACAATATCTTTATTACGCATACGGATACAGCCATGTGATAGCGGAATACTCATTGGTTCAGTATCTGGTGTACCGTGAATATAAATATAGCGCTCATAAGTATCGCAGCCACCTTGGCCATTACTACCTTTGTTTAACCCTTCTTCAAGACCGCTTAACCAAAGAATACGGCTCAATATCCAGTCACGCTTAGGATGTAGCTCACCAAGATTGGCATCATATGTCTCACCTGTCGGCACACGCCCGACAAATACCGCATTCATACGCTCACTACCACCTATTTTTTGTTCAATGACATGCCTACCGAGCGGCGTGCAACCACTATCCTGCTGACTACCAATTCCATTCTTTGCAGTGGAGACTACGTATCTCGCAACCTCAGTCTGCTGCTGGTACATCGTTAATGTTTGCTCAGCGATATTAATCACGAGTTGTTTATCAAGCGTCTTATTATTGGTCATAAATGCTTCCGACTATCAGTCATTCATCAGATTACTATTAAGGTTATTAGCAAAATGATTGAAAATTTCTATTATCAAGGGATTGTATCAAGACATTTGGCACCGTAATATAGGGGCACACTTTTTGATGCTAGCAGATTATGACGACTATTTCACCGACACGTGTGTCGATGTATGATTTTTTATATCATGATACCCAGCCTATGCTGTCACTTTTGGCCGATGCTGCACAGCTCTCTCTACCACAAGCTCGCTTAGGGATGGATGCCAGTCTACAAGCCATCGTAAGTGCGCTGCTCGCCTATCAGCAGCGTCATCAGGGACAAGCAGTCAGCAAGAAGCTGTTTAGTCGTAGTGCTGTCAAAGAGTTACGTCAGTATAACTCAATGAACTTTGCCACCATTAGCGCCACACTCTACCATCGTCACGATGCAGCAGATGCTGTATTTAGCGATAATGCCCGTGTCATAAAGGCAAGCGAACATATCGCTGAGAAGATTGATGCAACGATGCAGCAGGCTCAAACTCTACTCACCTCATTGTGCGTGATTGTGCTGCGTGAATTGGCTATTCTGACAGAATACAGTCAACTAGACAGTGATGAGATCAATAAATGGTTTGCGCTACAACCACAGTTTTTATCAGCAGCCCGATTTAGCCCAGAGCACACGCATACCTCATCTGCTGAGACAGAAAGCAATAGTGACCTGCCTGAATCAACTACTGAAGCTGTTGAAGCGATAGAGAACAACTCAGAGAATAATGCGGAGCGTACGTTATTAAATGCTGCTCAGTTATCAAGCACTCCACCTTCTTTTGATCCTTACTGGTATGAGCTGAGCGGATTCAAACCTGAAAACTATGAACCTGTGCAAGACATGCAAATGGCAACAGGCAATTACTTAAAAGCCATTGGGCGTTCACCTGACAATCTACAGCAGGGTCGTCACAACGATATGCTGGTATTTACGGAGATGCATGCCGTTGCCTTACCACATCAACGTTGGTTGTTACAGTTGGCCAAAATCTCAGATATCTATCTCAGCCGAAATCGACTGCGCGTTAATTCTGAACCAGCCAATCCGCCTAAACCGCCTTTAGTAAGTTTGGGATTAATCGGCGGCAATAATGACAATACACCGACCACCACTAGTGAAAAGCCCATCGAGTATGAAGCTTCTACACCACTATGGAAGAATCCTGTCATTCTTATCATCATACTTGTCGTTAGTGTCCTTGGTGCGCTCGCTACCTTAAAATACCAATCGCAAAAGTCTGACGGTGCGATTCTGGCAACTGAAGAAGTATTAGAACAAGATGCCATTGATGAGCGTCAACAGCAAGATGTGGCCATTGTAATGGTAGACGAAGATGAATCTAACGTTGTAGAGACAGAAAAATCTGAGTAAAGCCTTTTACTTTTGAAATAGCTATCCTCAAAGCAACCGTTTTAGCAATCATTTATTAGCCATAAAAAAAGAGACCCTATCAATATAGAGTCTCTTTTTTGTTGTGCGATCTAAGTTACGAATTGACTATAAGTAGCCTAAAAACTTACTTAGATAAATCGCGACCACGGCTAGCTTCGATAGCTAAACGTAGGCCATTTAGACGGATAAAGCCTTCTGCGTCTTTTTGATCATAAGCGCCCGCATCATCTTCGAAAGTAGCGATTTTTTCATCAAACAATGAATCGTCAGATTTACGACCGACGACGCTCACGCTACCTTTATACAGTTTTACACGTACAGTACCGTTGACGTATTCTTGTGATTTGTCAATCAATGCTTGTAGCATCATACGTTCAGGGCTGAACCAATAGCCATTGTAGATGATTTTTGCGTAGCGTGGCATTAGCTCATCTTTTAGATGGGCAGCTTCACGATCAAGCGTTAGCGACTCGATACCGCGATGCGCTTTTAGCATAATCGTGCCCGCTGGCGTCTCGTAGCAACCACGTGATTTCATACCGACGTAACGGTTTTCAACGATATCTAAACGGCCGATACCATGTTTGCCGCCGATTTCGTTCAGCTTAATCATGACTTCATAAGGCTTCAGCGCTTCGCCATCGATAGCAACGATGTCGCCTTTTTCGTATTCTAGTTCTAGATACTGTGCTTCATCAGGTGCTTCTTCTGGGCTGACAGACCAGCGCCACATATCATCTTCTGCTTCAGTATACGGTTCTTCTAGGACACCGCCTTCATAAGAGATATGCAGTAAGTTTGCATCCATTGAGTAAGGAGATTTTTTCTTGTTGCCCGCATAATCAATGGCGATATCATGCTCTTCAGCATATTTCATCAAGCTTTCACGGCTTGATAGATCCCACTCGCGCCAAGGAGCAATGGTGACTACGTCTGGTGACAAAGCGACTGCACCTAGCTCAAAACGAACTTGGTCATTGCCTTTACCAGTCGCACCATGGCTGATAGCATCGGCGTTATGCTCTTTAGCAATCTCAACCAAGCGCTTGGCAATCAATGGACGAGCAATAGACGTACCTAGCAAGTACTCACCTTCGTAAATGGCGTTAGCACGGAACATAGGGAATACATAATCACGAGCGAACTCTTCGCGCAAATCTTCGATATGAATATGCTTGATACCCATTGCTTGAGCTTTGGCTCGTGCTGGCTCAACTTCTTCGCCTTGACCGATATCAGCGGTAAAGGTGATTACTTCCGCATCATAAGTTTCTTGTAGCCATTTAGCGATGATTGAGGTATCAAGACCACCTGAATAAGCCAAGACGATTTTATTGATATTTTTTGGATCAAGTTGAGCCATGAATAACTCCCATTATGAAATATAGTTTTAGAAAAGGCGACGATCAAATCGAAAGCAAGTCGAACGATAATTACCTGCTCAGTGTACATCATATTTACTATGGGCAAAAGTCTAACTGCCATAAGGCGTGCGCTTTTGGCGTAAATTTTAAAGCACTTGGAGCATGTCCTCAAATTATGCACAGATATTTCGCCGTATATTTAGTCAACTGGGCAAATCTGTTATGATAGACCCACAGTATTACTCCCTTTTGTTTCCTTTATTTGACGATATAGAGCGCTTTGACACTATGACTGATTCGATTAGAGAATTGACCATCCTTCAGCCAGATGATTGGCATATTCATTTGCGTGACGATCTAGCCTTGAGCACGACCGTACCTCATGCAGCAAGCAGCTTCAACCGTGTCATCTGTATGCCAAACCTGGTGCCTCCAGTCAAAAACACGCAGGATGCGATTGCTTACCGCGCACGTATCATGGAGCAATTAGCAGCAAGTAACTTAAGTCTTGAGCGCAAGTCAGCTTTTGATCCGCGTATGACCCTATACTTAACGGATAATACCACTGCCCAAGACATCGAGTTGGCAGCGCAGTCAGGTATCGTACAGGCAGTCAAACTCTACCCTGCAGGAGCAACTACCAACTCCGCAGACGGTGTCACCAATATCAATGCCTGCGTCGATGTCTTTGAAGCATTAGAAAAATATAATTTGCCATTGCTAATCCATGGTGAAGTTACTCAAGACCATATAGATATCTTTGATCGCGAAAAGCGTTTCTTAGATGAAGTGTTGGCACAAATTATCGTGAAATTCCCTACGTTGAAAATAGTAGTAGAGCACATCACTACCAGCGATGCGGCAGATTTTGTATTGTCACAAGGTAACCATGTTGCTGCCACTATTACGCCGCAGCATTTGATGTTTAACCGCAATCATTTATTGGTTGGTGGCATCAAACCACATTTTTATTGCCTACCTATTTTGAAGCGTGAAAGCCACCAAAAAGTGCTATTAGATGTAGCTACTAGTGGTAATCCAAAGTTCTTCTTGGGTACCGACTCTGCGCCACATGCGACAGACAAAAAAGAAGCCGCTTGTGGTTGTGCAGGTTGCTATAGTGCAGCCACGGCGCTGCCTTTATATGCGACCGCCTTTGATAGTGTTGGGAAAATAGATAAGTTAGAAGGCTTTGCCAGTCGTTTTGGCGCTCAGTTCTACGGCTTGCCTCTAAATGAAAGCACTGTCACGCTTGTCAACACACCTATGCAAGTACCGACTGACTATCCTTATTTTGATGGTACATCATTGACGCCCCTAATGGCAGGTGAGACGCTACCTTGGTCGATTAAGGCTTAACGCCCGCAAAGCTTAGCATTCAATAAATGACCTATTATTTTATCCTATGATATTAATGATACCTTTGTAGTAGATGTCTTTGTACTAAAGGTACAGTTAGTATCATAGGATGCTTATTTCTTATTCAATATATTAGTACGACTGATAAAAGTGATTTAACTTTATATGACCAATCAAAACATAGCGACCTTGCCTGACGAAGACTTATCAAACCCTAAACCTGCTAGTCTTGATGCTACTCTAAGCAATTCCCCGAAAGATGTAGCTTCAGCGACAGATGAGCAAGCGCCTATGGCCTTAAAAGACCGCTTTCGCAAGTTCTTGCCTGTCGTCGTCGATGTGGAAACAGCAGGCTTCAACGCCCAGACCGATGCCCTGTTAGAAATTGCCTGTATCCCAGTCTTACTGAATGAGCAAGGTGTATTTTATCCAGGTGAAGCTCTCAACGCTCATATCGAGCCTTTTGAAGGCGCAAACTTAGAGCCAAGTGCGCTTGCCTTTACCGGTATTGACCCTAAAAACCCAATGCGTAAATCTATTGCGGAAGATGAAAAGACAGCATTGCGCCGAATCTTTAAAGGGTTAAAAGACGTACGCCGTGACGAAGAATGCCGTCAATGTGTCTTAATTGGGCACAATGCCCATTTTGACTTGGCTTTTCTGAATGCAGCTGTGCTACGAACCAATAGCAAAAACCACAATCCATTTCATAACTTTTCAGTATTCGATACCGTCACCTTATCAGCATTAGCCTTTGGTCAAACCGTCCTAGCACGCGCTTGTAAAGCAGCAGGATTGGAGTTTGATGGTAAGAATGCTCACTCAGCTCTGTATGACACTCAAAAGACTGCTGAGCTATTTTGCCATATACTAAATAACTACCCTATGTTGGCCAATGCGCTGCATAATGAAGAGGCGAAAGAAGAGTCAACTGATAGCGATAGTAAATAAGTCACATATCCTATATTGCCAATCATACATAATAGTGCTATTTGTAATACTTGATGACTTTGACATCTTGATTTGGCAATCAATAGGGATATGATTGATATCATAATATATAGATGGAACTATTTATTGATGACAGACGTAGTTGTTCTATTGGATATGAATAACTGTCTGATGATAAAATGTCACTCTTAAGCGATATAGTTATATCCTATAGATGGTTTAAGTTGCTCACACTGTCTTGATAGTAAGCATTATCAAGATTAACAGGAGGGACTTTATTATGGATCCACAGCTCAAGTTATGGGGCACCATTCTCGGTTATATGCTGCTCGCACTGACGATTAGTGCCTGTACTTCTTTATGGATTCGCTATCATTTAAAGCGAAATGACCTACATCCACGTCGCGCAATTAAAAAAAGATATTTAATTTTAAAAAGACGTAGAAAAAGGCTTGACAGGAAGCGCCGACGCTATTAAAATACGCACCACTTTAGCATAAATGGTGAAAGCAGTTGAAGTGTTGTTACTAGTCCCCATCGTCTAGAGGCCTAGGACACCGCCCTTTCACGGCGGTAACGGGGGTTCGAATCCCCCTGGGGACGCCACTATTTGGCGTCACTTGTTAGCACTATTGCTTAGCACTAGATTAGACTAACAAGCGTACCACCAAAAACCCAGTTCATAATTTATTATGAACTGGGTTTTTTTATGTCTGTTATTAAAAGCCAACTTATTCTTTTAAATAAAGAAGCCAGCATCACTTGAATGCTGGCTTTTTCTATATGGTTGTCTTATTAATTATAAATATAGCTTGGCTCAATGGGAACCTTATTCATATCTGTCGATTACAGCAGCAACCATAGCAACGTAGCCACTATCATCAATCCCAATATCGTCTGGATTAAAAAGAACGCCTGATGCTGCCCTACAACCTTACTTAAAGTCACCCCTAGCGTACTGTATTTGACAGGAGGCGTATCAACGTTACCTGTTCTCGTTTGCTCTTCATAGTATCCCTGCAATATGTCTAAGAACTTCTGCCACTCATTAGAATCCCACTCATACGGCTTAAATGGCATTAACTTTTTAAGCTCAGGCTCTTTAGTCATCCAACGCTCAAGGGTAATTGAACGTAATGACCAACTGGCAAAACGGCGTTTAGTAATTTCAGAAAAATCTAAAATTTTTAATTCTTTATGTCGATTATCTACCAACAAACGATTTTTTAGGTTTGTTAGTGCCTGCTCTGATCCCTCGACACACTGTAAAAAGTAGCCATTGCCATAGCAAAGAATACCCGTGATATTATCTATTTGGTTGCGTTCAACTGCGGTCTCTGAGATATCATTAAGCGTGCTAGGACTTGAAAGACCAGCAGAGGTAATCCGGCTTATATATACAAGCTGGCAGAGATCTAGCGTTACTGGATTTGTTGAATCGTTGATTGTTGACAATCAGCTTCTCCCTATTATCAGGTAAATGTCGCTAAAACAATCATACTAACTTCAGAAAAAATATAGAGACAACATAACTAAGCGTAATGAATTAGTCTGATATATTATTGATTTTATAAGTTTTTATATTAATTGTATTAAGTTAGTTACATCATAGGTTAGTTTGGTCATTAAAGCAACCTATTACTAGACATAGGCCCGCTTAGACACAAAAAACATATGTAACAACCATACTATATTCCAAAGTAGATTATATATATTCTTGGTATAGGATTTAGTAATAGTTGATTTTTGGATTAATCTTTAAAAATAGTATAGAAAATTTTAACGAGGATATAGTGATTACTGCAGCCCTAATACTTATCATGGCTACTATTAAGTATAAAAGGAGTAAAACTGATACTCGTTAACAGAAGTAGACTTGAGGCTAAGACTGAAGCGCCATAATCGCTGTTAACAGTACCGCATCATCAGGATAAGTCAGTTTTATATTCTGGCGACTACCAGAGACTAAGCGTATTGGTAAACCTAGTTGTTCAAAAGCACTGGCTTCATCTGTGATGCTTAGCTGATGTTCAAACACATGATTTAGAACTTTTTTTAATTGACCTAAGCGGAATACTTGTGGGGTTTGTGCTTGCCACATATTGCTACGATCAATGGTAGATTTGGTATAAGAATGCAAACTACTCTCTTCTGTGGATATAGCTCGCTGATAGGAAGCTTTTAACGTATCGGCCACTGGTGTCGCTAGAATAGCGCCGTAAGGCTCAAACATCGCTGCTTTAATCACTTGATCGATATCTGAACTTGGTACAGCGGGACGTGCTGCATCGTGAATAAGCACCAAATCTGAATCATCAGCACCTGTCAGACTAATTGCTTCCACACCTGCCTGTACTGACTGCCAACGCTCCGCTCCGCCGACTGTATAGCGCACAGGAAGTGCAAAATCTAATTGTTGTGCCGTGCTGTCATCGGCTGATATGACCAATAGACAATTATCAATGTAATCGTTACAAGCAAGTCGTGCCACACTATGCTGCAACAGCGTCTGACCTTTTAGCATTGTATATTGCTTGGCGATAGACGCACCAAAACGGCTGCCGCGACCAGCTGCGACGATCATGGCATGTATATTAAAGGTTGTATTCATAGTAGTGTACTCATGGCTTGAGCCCATGACAGTATATGTAAAGAGGAATAAAGCAGGTGTTAAGTGTGATGAATGTTGTCAGATAACAACATTATGATGATGCATCATGAAAATTAATTCATGTCGTCAAAGCTAGTGTATTTGTGAAAGCTAGTGTATTTATAAAGCTAATAGTTGCTGTGCGTGGTTGGTGCAGTAGATACTTGGACAAAAGTCTCATTGGGTTTGATTAAACCTAAATCTAAGCGAGCATGCTCTTCTACGGCCTCAAGTCCTGTTTTTAAATCTTGAACATCGGTGCGTAGTAAGTTGTTTGCTGCAACTTGATTGTCATTAAAGCGTTGTTGCTCTTCAATTTGAGCTGTTAATTTATTGTGTTCAAAACGACCATTTTCACCCAACCAATACTGATATTGCAATCCTAAAAGCACTGCAACGGCTAAAGCAAGTAGTATAAATTGGCTAAAATATTTCATAAGGTAATAACGCCAAACGATATAAAAAAGATAGTAAAGTCTAAGCTGATTAGGCGATATATAAATGATATATACCGCCTAAATATTGACTTCAGCTGATGAGTCTAGGCTTTTCAACGTATATTACGCTAAAAAGCCAGTTAAACTCTTAGCCACGTAAACCGATAAACTCTTCACGACCACGGTAGCTTGCGCGTACTTGCTGCTCGATACGTAGCAATTGGTTGTACTTCGCTACGCGGTCTGAACGGCATAGTGAGCCAGTTTTGATCTGGCCTGCCGCTGTACCAACTGCCAAGTCTGCAATGGTGCTGTCTTCAGTTTCACCTGAACGATGTGAAATGATGGTTGCATAGCCATTTTTCTTAGCCATATAAATCGCATCTAGCGTTTCTGACAAAGTACCAATTTGATTAAATTTAATCAAAATAGCATTGGCAATATGCTTATCAATACCTTCTTGCAAGATTGCAGGATTGGTTACAAACAAATCATCACCAACCAATTGGACTTTATCGCCAATCTGCTCGGTCAGATATTTCCAGCCATCCCAATCCGACTCATCAAGACCGTCTTCGATAGAGATAATAGGATACTGACGTGCTAGCCCAACTAGATAGTCTGAGAACCCTTGGCTATCAAAGGCTTTATTACCTTCACCTGCCAAAACGTATTGACCGTTTTTGTAAAATTCACTAGCCGCACAATCTAGCGCAAGATGAATATTTTCACCAGCTTTGTAGCCAACTTGCTCAATCGCCTGCATGATAACCGTGATAGCTTCTTCGTTGCTACGTAGGTTCGGTGCAAAACCACCTTCATCACCAACGGCAGTGTTTAGACCTTGTGATTTCAATACTGACTTTAAGCTATGGAAAATCTCTGTACCAGCACGTAGCGCTTCTGAGAAGCTTGTGAAGCCCACAGGCTCAATCATAAACTCTTGGATATCAACTGTGTTGTCCGCGTGCTCACCGCCGTTCAAGATGTTCATCATCGGTACAGGCATGGTCAACGACGTTTGATTACGTAGATTAGCGATGTATTGATGTAATGGCAGATTCTGTGATTTGGCTGCGGCTTTTGCAGTCGCAAGTGACACAGCTAGCATGGCATTGGCGCCCAAGCTTTCTTTGTTTTCTGTACCATCTAGTGCAATCATGGCATCATCAATAGCCTGTTGCTCAGTCACATCTTTGTCAATCAAGGCACTGCGGATTTGACTGTTGACATTAGAAACGGCTTTTTTGACGCCTTTACCCATAAAGCGGGTCTTGTCGCCATCACGTAGCTCAAGCGCTTCACGTGAGCCTGTTGATGCGCCACTTGGAGCAGCAGCACGGCCGACGGTACCGTCAGCTAAAATAACATCAGCTTCGATAGTTGGGTTGCCGCGCGAGTCTAAAATTTCACGAGCGCGAATGTCTTTAATTGCGGTGACGTTGTTGGTTTCTTCAGCGTACATAATGTCTGTTAATTCCTTTGGTCATGCCAAGTTTGTGAGATAAATAACGGCAGCTAGCATACAAAAAAGATAAAGCAAAATATCATATAGCGCATAGTCCTAAAAACCCTTCATACCTTTCTATCTTGTGGCTATCGTTGCCTAACGATTAGAGGTGTATGGAGCAGATTAATAGTCGGCTATAGTGCTTGGCATCATAGCATATATTTTACCAAACTTCCCTTATCTTACACCGACTTGCCGTCATAAAAACAATTCTAGATATACAGATATGCGATGGCTATCTGTTTTATATTTATAAAATACCTAAGCAAATATGATAGCTACTATTTCGCTATGCGTTCTTTATCCGTATGAGAGGTTGATACCGTATTATCTAGCTCAACTTCTGTCTTAAAACGTGTCAATCGTAGCGCATTCATCAAAACTGAGATAGAACTAAGTGCCATAGCTGCCGCCGCAATCATCGGATTCAAAAACCCAAACGCAGCAAGTGGAATCCCAAGACAGTTATAAATAAAGGCAAAAAACAAATTTTGCTTAATATTGCGTAGTGTTGCTTGAGCGATTTTTTGTGCCGCATCGATATGCATGAGCGACTCACCCATTAGACGTGCAGAGGCACTATGCTGAGCGACATCAGTCCCCTCAAACATCGCAAAACTGGCATCAGCAGTGGCCATCGCTGGCGCATCGTTGACGCCGTCTCCTGCCATCGCTACCTTATGACCAGCAGTTTGCAATAATGCAATTTGACTGGCCTTGTCACGCGGGCTCATCTTGCCATAAGCCTTATCAATGCCCAACAGCCCTGCTACATGATCGACGACGGACTGCTTATCACCACTCATCAGAATCACATTAATACCCGCATCTTGTAGTGCAGCGATTGCTTGCGGCGTATCTGCCTTTAAGTCATCAGCTAGGGCAAACGCGCCTAATGGCTCGTCATTAATACTAATCGCAACGGTACTGGCAATTTGCCATACTTTTGGCATAAATCTTGGCAGCGTCAGGTTCGCAAACTCTGCCGTACCCACTTTTATTAATCCAAGCCCTTCGATATTTGCTTGTATACCAGCGCCTTTTATCACACTAATATCAGTCACATTAAATAGATTTAATTGGCGGTCTTTAGCTGTGTTTACCAGAGCAGTTGCTAATGGATGACTGGCGTGCGCCTCGACACTGGCCGCAATCTGCAATACATCGTCCACAGCAAGCGACTTATCCACCATGACATGATCGACGATAGTAGGTTTACCAATAGTCAATGTGCCCGTTTTATCGAGCACTACCGTATCGATATTGCCTGCTGCCTCAAGACTTTGTGCATCCTTGAACCAAACACCATGACGCGCGGCAACACCCATACCAGCCATGATCGCCGCTGGCGTGGCCAAACCAAGCGCACAAGGACAAGCAATGACCAACACCGATACTGCGTGCATTAGTGCAGTATCAACCATACCTGTCAGCCACCATGTGACCCCAAAAGTAACCAACGCAATCGTTACCACTACGGGGACAAAAATAGCCGTTACTCGATCCGCGAGACGCGCTAGATTGGCTTTTGAACCTTGTGCATCACTCAATGCTTGCACCATATCACCCAGCTTAGTATCACTGCCCTTCGCACTGACACGGTATAGCAGACTGCCATTCTCTACCAAGGCACCTGCCAGCAATCCATCGCCTTGTTCTTTTTTGAGAGCTACCGACTCGCCAGTTAAATGACTCTCCACGCACCAGCCGCTGCCTTCTATGACGGTACCATCTGTAGCGACGCGGCTGCCTTGTTTTGCACGTAGGACGTCATCCACTTGCACGTCAGACAACGAAATACGATGAAATTCACCATTTGGCTGCTGCTGCTCTACTTCATCAGGTGTCAATGACAATAATAAATCAATACTGTTTAGGCTGTGCTTCTTGGTACGTTCCTCAAGATATTTACCTGTACGTACAAAGGCAATGACCATCACCCCTGCTTCAAAATATACGGCTGGGCTGTTACTAGCACCGTGTCCGCCCAGATGCCCACTTTGCAAAAGACTGTTTAAAGTACCATCGCCATGCGTGAGCCAAAGATAAGTCGAATACGCCCATATCGTCACTGTACCAATGACCACCAGCACATCCATATTGGCAAGGCCACCTTTTATAGATGCCCATGCGCTCTTATAAAACGGCAACGCCAAACCAAACTGTACTATGGTCGCTAAAATAAATTGCACCCAGACTGGCGGCATCCACGCCATACCAAAACCCGCCAACATACCTACCATACCCACCAAAAATGGCACCAAACAAACCCATAATCCGATCAAACGCCATGGGTATTGAGTGGCGGTATCTTCGTCAGTCTGAGCAAATAAGCTATCGGCTGCCTGCACATTAGCGACAAAGCCTGTTTTATTCACCCACTCCGTCACCTGTTCGGGCGTCGTTTGGGTCGGATCATAATCGACATTGGCAGTCTCGCCAGCAAAACTTACACTTACCTCGTACACCGAAGGCTTTTTGTTAAGCACCTTCTCGATTCTTGAGGCGCAGGCCTGACAAGTCATGCCATCAATCGCCAATTGCAAATGCGCGCGTTGCGGTGTCAGTGGCGTGTTGGACTCAACATCAGTTTCGACATCATAAGACTCATCTTTGGTAGTACGGGTGGTATCGTTCATAAATAAAACTCGTCATGGTACCTATAAATTCGTAGGAACCACGATAAAATATCAGTGGGTTGGTAAAAAATTCAAATAAAGCAATTAGGTTATATCGTATTCAGCATGAGTATTTTAGACAAAGTAGCAATGTATCAAAATATTGAAGCTGAATACTCATAATCGTTAATCATTAAAAAACCAGCTATCATGCTTGTAATAACATGTTAGCTGGTTCTTTACATAGAAGATGAGATTTATGAGTTAGCAACTGTCGCCTCAAATCCCGCATCGTCGATAACTGAAGCAATAGCCTCTGCACTGGTTTTACTATCATCAAAGGTTATCGTCGCTAAGTTGTCAGCGAGATCAACAGTAATAGTCTCTAATCCATCAATATCGGCTGTTGCTGTATGTACGCTTGCTACGCATCCGCCACAGGTCATACCATCAATTTTAATAATACGTGTTTGATCTGCCATATTGGGCTCCTTATTTTTATTAGTAATGAGCAACTCTAATAGTTATTCTGTTAATAATAACTTTGATATTTTTTAAGTTATCAAAGTAAGAGCACCTATCAAAGCTACATTAAATAAGCATAAGCCCTATTATCCTCGACAACAAGGCCGTTTGGTTGTTGCTTTATTAACGAGATGCTATTAACAAGACAGCAACTTATTAATAAAAACGTAAAAGAGCGCATCGACAAATTTATAGCAATAGCTATTTGTAATTATAAATCGTTATGGTGCGGGTTCTGCGGTGAATCGATCGGAAATGGCTGAGTCACATAGTCCACCATACTAATCGCTGCTGTTAAGGCATGGATACTAGTATCTGTATCATCATAGCTCACCGTTGCGACATTATGCTTAGGATCCAAATTAATAGCCGTCACGCCTGAGATATTCTTAAGCACAATCATTACGCTATCTAAGCCCTTTGCATCATCGATATTTTCGATGCTTACTTGCGCCATCTGAATTGCCATTGTATAGCCCTCTTATTACGTACCGTATCAATGAGTATCCAATACTTCAAAACCTTTGACCAAATCATCAATTTGCTTAAGCTGACGTAAGAAAGGCTCTAGTTGGCTCATACGCAGCGCACATGGACCATCACATTTTGCAGTTTCTGGGTTTGGATGCGCTTCTAAAAATAACCCTGCCAATCCTGTAGCCATACCTGCACGGGCAAGCGTTGTAATCTGCTCACGACGTCCACCAGCGCTATCACTACGTGCACCTGGCTGCTGTAAGCTATGCGTCACGTCAAAGAATACCGGTATATCCATCTGCTTCATAGTATCAAAACCAAGCATATCCACGACCAAATTATTATAGCCAAAAGCACTACCACGCTCACAAAGTATCAATTTATCATTACCACCCTCTAGGCACTTATTAACGATATGACGCATCTCGTGAGGGGCCAAAAACTGCGCCTTTTTGATATTAATAATGGCATCTGTTTTTGCCATCGCATGCACTAAATCTGTCTGACGCGACAAAAATGCAGGTAACTGAATAATATCAGCCACTTCAGCAACTGGTGCTGCTTGATGTGGCTCATGCACATCAGTGATAATCGGTACTTGGAATTTTTCTTTGATCTGACCTAGCCAATCGATACCCTCCTCTAAACCGGGCCCACGATACGAATGCAAACTTGAGCGGTTGGCTTTATCAAAGCTTGCTTTAAAAACATAGCCGATACCCAAGCGCTGGCAAATATCAACATACTGCTCAGCAATCTCAAATGCCAATTCTTTAGACTCTAAAACATTCATACCACCGAACAATACAAAAGGCTGATCGTTACCAATATTAATCGTATCGTTGTTAGGAGTATTGAGCGTGATATGTGATTGGGCGGTCAATAAGTTTTCCATGAAGCCATTACCTCTAATTTTGTTATTAATATCTCTATCCCATATTGTAACCGATAGGCTGATTAAAAAAAGTATGCAAGCGTAATTAGACATCATTAGTAAAAATGATTTTGGCTAATAACAACAAACAGCCTGAATTAAACAAAAAAAGACCAATCCGGAGATTAGTCTTTTTTATAATAAACGCTTTCAATATACATTACATTCTGAGAGCTATTTTGATTCGTTGTGGTTCTTAGCCGCTTTTACAAAGCTATTAAACAATGGATGACCACCGCGTGGTGAGCTAGTGAACTCTGGATGGAACTGTACAGCAACAAACCACGGATGCTCAGAGATCTCTACCGACTCTACCAAATGCTGCTTGGCAGAATAACCAGAGATGGTCATACCTGCTTGCTCTAGTGGCTCGATATAACGGTTATTCATCTCATAGCGATGGCGATGACGCTCAGTGATATTGCTTGCACCGTAAATTTGGCTTAGCTTACTACCAGAAACCAGCTCTGCTTGCTGTGCGCCTAGACGCATCGTGCCACCCAAATCTGAATCATCACTACGAATCTGTAGCTCGCCGCGCTCATCTAACCACTCAGTGATCAGACCAATGATAGGCTCAGCTGTCTTACGATCAAACTCAGAAGAGTTGGCATTAATGTTAAGTACGTTACGCGCATACTCAATCACAGCCAACTGCATACCAAGGCAAATGCCTAGATACGGAACGTTGTTTTCACGAGCATAAGTGATGGCTTTTATCTTGCCCATCGTACCGCGCTCACCGAAACCGCCTGGTACTAAGATAGCATCAGCATCGTTTAGCTGCGCAAGTAAAGTATCGTCATCTTCTAGACGTTCAGCATCGATGTAATCAATCTTCACGTCTACTTTATGAGTGATACCTGCGTGAAGCAATGCTTCGTTAATAGATTTATAAGCATCTGGAAGCTCAACATATTTGCCGACCATTGCAACAGTCACTGTTCCTTCTGGATTCAACTGAGCTTCAACCACTTTATCCCAATCGCTCAAATCAGCTTCAGGCACATCAAGACCGAAACGCTCACAAATTAGATCATCAAGATCTTGCTCGTGTAGTGTGCGCGGTATCTGATAGATACTTTGTGCATCTTCACACATGATGACCGCACGCTCTTCAACGTTGGTGAATAGCGCAATCTTACGACGATTATCTTGTGAGATATGATGATCAGAGCGGCAGATTAAGATATCAGGCTGTAGGCCAATAGAGCGCAGCTCTTTCACTGAATGCTGCGTTGGCTTAGTTTTGGTCTCACCCGCACTAGCAATATACGGTACTAAAGTAAGATGCATTAGCATGGCTCTATTACGGCCAAGCTCTACTTGCATCTGACGTACGGCTTCCATAAACGGAAGTGATTCGATATCACCAACGGTACCGCCAATTTCGATAATAGCGATATCATACCCTTCGCCACTGGCAAGGATTTTGTTTTTGATTTCATCAGTAATATGCGGAATAACCTGTACCGTACCGCCAAGGTATTCACCACGGCGTTCTTTATTTAAAACATTTTGATAAATACGGCCACTGGTGAAGTTATTACTTTTACTCATCTTTGAGTGACGCAAGAAGCGCTCATAATAGCCCAGATCTAAATCGGTCTCTGCGCCATCTTCAGTGACGAATACTTCACCATGCTGAAACGGACTCATCGTACCTGGATCGACGTTAATATACGGATCCATTTTGGTCATCGTGACAGTCACGCCACGTGCTTCTAAGACCGCAGCAAGAGAAGCGGCGGTGATACCTTTTCCTAGTGAGGACACTACCCCACCGGTCACAAATATAAACTTGGTCATAGTACTCATCAACAATTGGTAAAGAAGGATTTTACTAAAAATACGCCATAAAATATAGGGCAAAAATGCAAACTGTCTGAAACTCTTGTTTTCTACCTCAGCGGTAGACTTTTGTCACAAATAATACATACAACAAAAAAACTCACCCCGAAGGATGAGTTTTTTGGCGTCAAATTCTAGTTGTTACTAGAATAAGTATTCTAGACCGCCACCAACTACTACTACATCAACATCACCTTTACCGCCTACATAAGGCTTATCGTCTGTACCTGTAGGTTGGACGTTTTCAGCTTTGTTCATACCCGCATAAGCATGAGCGATGATGTTGTCTTTGAAGAAGTATTTACCCCCGACCACTATTTGGTCTGAATCAGCGTTGTCGACGCCATCTAGGTTCGAGGTATTGTTGTACTGAGTATAGATGGTTGCTGGACGAGCAAAGTTGGCTAAACCCATTGCTGCACTAAGAACAAAACCTTTCTCTTTTTCGGTATCACCCTCGTAGTCAAAATCTGCTACTTGATACAATGCACCTAAAGTAATAGGAGCGGCCATGTATTTACCTAGATCGACAGTTGCTGTACCACGGATGATATCACCATCGATGTTTTGATCTTTATCATATGCCACACCAGCAGTAAAGCCAGTACCTTGATCAAACATCAATGATGCACCAAAACCGTCATCACTATTGCCATTGTCTTCATCAGAGCTGTACATGAGAGCAAGCGCTAACGGTAGGTTGTTGTATTTAGGTGCTTTCCAGATAATAGAGCTAGCGATACGGCCACTGTCTGCCATATTCAAACCACCTTGCTCTTCATTTGACTCAAGCTTGTTGCCACCTAGGTTATCCCAATAACCATCGTTAACGATTACGTTGTTTACATAATCCAAAGTAGATTGGTTTTTACCAGCACGGATCTCACCAAAGTTTTTGTTAACGACACCAAGATATGTATCACGGTTTTTAAAACCATCTTCATCACCATCAACATAAGTACCATACTCTAGCTGATAGATAACGTCAGTGTTAGCAGTTAGAGCTTCAGAGCCTCTGATACCAATACGTGAAGAGTTAGAGTTGATTTCTACAGTATCTTCATCGCGATCATTCGCGCTACCAACTGCATCAAATTCAGCATTTACATAATCAGCAGTAACGAATGCTTTACCGTATAGAGTTGGCGCTGCATTTGCTGCAGATACAGATAGGGCTGCGATTGCTGTAGCTAAAAGTAGTTTTTTCATGGGGTATCTCCACTTTACAATTGTAGTAATGAGCAAGCTATGATTAGCTGGCGCCCATAATGGTATCGTCACAAATCCTCAAAGATATAATGTGTAACTGGCTACCGAGATTAGTCAGAAACAAGTGTGGCGAAGTTCTATTACAGTAAGATGAAAAAAACCATGATTTACATAACTGGGATTAAAAAAGTAACTGCCATGTAATCTTTAGTTTTTATCCTTCCATTGCGTAACATCCGTTACCAAACTCATACTTCGAGTACAAGCATAACAACTTTGACATAATTTGCAACATATTTTTTTGCCTTTTCGATACATCTATTATCAAATAATAGACCCTTCATTTTATTTGAACGATTGTTAAAAAACTTCCGCTTACTCAATTAGATACGAATAATATTGGTTAATATGATTACTAATATTCTTAAATTTTTATAATAAACATCGAATAATAGTCCAAAATAAAGCGCTATTTACTAAAAATAAATAGCGCTAATTAAGAAGTTAATAATCTATTTGAGCAAATTTATCAGTTACAAACGAGCAAGACTGACTGGCATACTTGCTCATCAAGTATGCTCAAATACCTGTCATATTTAGTCTATTGTTCTAAGCGTTTGCTTTAAGATCCAAACGTGCTTGATGCAACAATGGCTCAGTATAACCACTAGGCTGTGCGCGTCCTTTGAAGACTAAATCACAGGCGGCTTTGAATGCATAAGAGCTATCGAAGTTATCTGCCATTGATTGATAGTCATCATCGCCTGCATTTTGCTCATCGACGACCTTGGCCATGCGTTTCATCGTATCCATCACTTGCTGCTCACTAACCACGCCATGATGCAACCAGTTAGCAATATGTTGGCTTGAGATACGCAAAGTAGCACGATCTTCCATGAGACCGACATCATTGATATCAGGCACCTTGGAGCAACCAACGCCTTGATTTACCCAGCGTACGACATAACCCAAGATACCTTGAGCATTGTTTTCAAGCTCTTGCTGCTTTTCTTCGTCAGTCCAGTCGGTATTTTTTGCTAATGGGATGGTCAAGATGTCGTCCAAGCTAGCGCGCTCGCGTGATTTTAGCGTGTCTTGTACATCAGCTACGCTCACTTGATGATAGTGTATGCTATGCAAGGTAGCGCCCGTTGGTGATGGTACCCACGCAGTGCTAGCACCAGACTTAGGATGAGCAGCCTTAGTATCCATCATCTCTTTCATTTCATCAGGCTTAGCCCACATACCCTTACCAATTTGCGCGCGACCTTGTAGGCCTGTCTCTAGACCGATATCAACGTTCCACTGCTCGTAAGCAGGCTGCCATGCTTGCGATTTCATCTCGCCTTTTGGTACAAATGGACCTGCATTCATGCTGGTATGCATCTCATCACCAGTACGGTCTAAGAAACCTGTGTTAATAAAGATAACACGCTCTTTAGCTTGGCGGATAGCTTCTTTTAAGTTGACCGTCATACGACGCTCTTCATCCATGATGCCGATTTTTAGCGTATTGCGCTCTAGACCTAACAGGTCTTCTGACGCATTAAATAAGTCATTGGCCATTTTCACTTCTTCAGGACCATGCATTTTTGGCTTCACGATATACATTGAGCCTTGACGCGAGTTTGATAGCTCGTTTTTGCCTTTGATATCATTAAGTGATAACAATGGCGTGATTAAACCATCCATTAAGCCTTCAAATATTTGCTCTTGGCCCTCGCCTAGATCGACTAAGATGGCAGGGTTCTGCATTAAGTGACCGACGTTACGAATCAACAATAGCGAACGACCTGGCAAGATCAGCTTGCCACCATCTGGCGTGTTATATTCACGATCTGGATTTTGCTTACGCGTACGCGTTTTGCCACCCTTTTCAAAGGTTTCCTGTAGGTCGCTATTCATCAAGCCAAGCCAGTTACGATAGACTTCGACTTTTTCTTCTGCATCTACCGCAGCGACTGAGTCTTCACAATCCTGAATGGCTGTCATAGCCGACTCAAGCAGTACGTCCTTGATGTTTGCTGGATCGTCTTTACCCACTGGATGATTACTATCGATTTGAATCTCAGCATGCAAGCCGTTGTTCTTTAACAGTACACCTGTAGGAGCTTCAGCGTCACCGACAAAACCGACAAACTTAGCCGTATCTTTTAGCTCAGTACTGCTATCACCTTGTACGACTTCAAGCTTGCCATCGACTACTTTAAAGCCAGTCACATCATTGTAAGAGCCGGATGCTAGTGTAAAGTGCTCATCTAAGAACGCTTTAGCGTAAGCGACAACAGCAGCGCCGCGAGTAGGATTATAGCTACCACCCGCTTCTTGACCATTATCACTGCTGATAACATCGGTACCATACAAAGCATCGTATAAGCTACCCCAACGTGCGTTGGTCGCATTAAGCGCATAACGAGCATTACGAACTGGTACGACTAGCTGCGGCCCTGCGATGTGCGCGATTTCGTCATCGACGTTTTTGGTATCAACCGTGAATGCTTCGCCTTCAGGTAGCAAATAACCAATTTCTTGTAAAAATGTCTTATAAGCTGGATAGTCGATTTCGCCATCTTTTGCAGGATTATCTAGATGCCATTGGTCAATCTGTGCTTGAATCTTGTCACGAGTTTCCAATAGTGCTTTATTGCGCGGGGTAAACTCTTTAATAACCTTTTCGAAACCTGACCAATAATCGTCTGAATCCACACCGACTTTCGGTAATACTTCGTTTTCAATAAAGTCATATAACTGCTGATCGATGGCAAGACTGCCTTTTTGAATACGATTGGTGTTAGAAGACTGGCTCATATTGTTATCCTTATCTGTTCGTGAGGGGTACTAATACTGAGTTGTGACAGTAACTGTTTAAGATTTTTTAATCTTGTGAGGTTTAAAAGTTCATATTTCATTCATTGTGGAATCTTTGATTCTCTAATTTTTCTAAGAAGATATATCTACAAATTTGATGTTCTAGTAAAAGGCAATCTATTGATATTAGACTTACTCTTTACTAATAGTGAATCATAAAAATAAGACGAAATGCTTAAAGAGCAAAATCTCATCCTACTATCAAATAATAAAATTAACAAGGAAACACCATTCACTAAGTAAATACTTAGGCTGTTTAATAATGATAATGTATAAGTGGCCTGCTCTAGGAGCTATAATCATTATCTGGGAATTAGATGCAGCAACGTTATTATAAACAGTAAGTAATCATTGATATCTTTAATTATGCTTAATCGTTATCTATTAATAAACACTTATTGATGACTGTCAGTTATTTAGCATCGTATCTAGGTCAGACTAACGATATAATTACTCATATCACCATTCATAAATAAAGCTTCCTTAAACTATGACTATCAATCAACAAGACCTCGCAACATTCCAATCAACAGCAAATACTATAGATAACGATAGTATCGAAAAAAAATCTGTCGAAGAAAATATTTCTCAAACTGTAAATAATAGTACTAGAACAGATTTAATCGAAAAAGAGCTGCCTGAAGAAGACAGTGTCGATATTACGCATCTACGTACTCCTATAAAGGTAGACTTATCTCCTGTTTATAATTTCTTAGGTGCTCGAACCACGCAATCTTGGGTAAATGCTGCGATTGAAAACCTACCTATGATTATTCAAGACCATGCCAATTGCGAAAAAAAGGCCGCTGGCACTGCCATGAATTTGATATTTCGTTATGAGTTCTCGTATGACTTGCAGCGTAAACTCGCACAGCTAATACGTGAAGAGATGCTGCACTACGAGCAAGTGTTGGGCATCATGAATGAGCGTGGGCAGGAATGGAAATATCTAAGTGCTGGACGCTATGCTAAAGGTATGTTGAAGCATAAGCGCACTTACGAGCCAGCAGCGATGGTTGATGTATTGATAATTGGGGCATTTATTGAGGCACGCTCTTGTGAGCGTTTTGCCGCGTTGGCCGAAGTCATCGACGATGAGCGTTTAGCGAAGTATTATCGTTATCTACTCAAGTCAGAGAGCCGTCATTTTGAAGATTATCTTGCACTCGCTCAATCATTATCAGATGAGAATATCGATGAGCGAGTTGCTTTCTTTAAGGAAGTAGAGGCTGAATTAATAAGTAGCCCAGATGCTGAGCTACGTTTTCATAGTGGTACACCTGCTTAAAGCCCACGCCTTACCTAAACCTGTTACCTATATAATGTAGAAAGTAAAAATGTAGGAAGCAAAAAAAGGCACTGTGTTTGATACGAGTTATATACTCTTACCAAACACAGTGCCTTTTTATCTATATACAAATGCCTAGTTATGTACAAATACTAATAGCTACCGATATCCTGGAATTTTACTTGTCATCTTCCATCAATGGACTGTCATACTGTTTGTTACTCTTAGCGACATTATGCGGATCATGATCTTCTGTAGCCTTTTCTGCTGCGGCTGGATTTGCTTTTTGTAATGCATCATCAGGAACAATACCATTATTGTCATCTGCATCTTTCAAATTATGATCACTATTGACGCTTTCGTTATGTGAGTTATTCATTGGTACTCCCTACTATGATAATTACTCGTCTAACCCAAGAAACACTATATATCTTTTGAGATTTAAACCCATTTAGTCTTTCTCATCAGGATTTAAGATACGGGTTTGTGCGTTATCAATATTGGCATAACGATTTAAATCATTAATACCCTCACTCTTTGGTGCTGCACTACCGACAGTATCTTCATTAATATTATCGTCAAATGCAGTACTTCCTTCTTGATCACGGCGATCTGGTTGGCGCGCTGGATTGTCATTATCATTTACGTGTTCTGAGTCGACCACAGATTCATCAAAAGTATCAGTTCCTTTGTTCTCAGTGGTATTTTTCTCAATTGCATTATGATCGTCAGATCCTAGTATCTTTGCCTTGTCTATTGCTGAGTCTTTGGCTTGCATTATCATATCCTCTTTTATATTTATAATTTTATCAATTTGGTTAGCCCGCTGTTATCTATAGTCCTTTACTCGTTACCTTTTTGGCTCAAGTCGTAGGCACTTAGTTCTGCTGCGTTCTTGCCACCAGCTGGAAGATTCTCTTCTTTACGTGGATCAGCATAAACTTCGTCGGTCTCTTGTGAGTCTTGCTCAGGGCCATCGATTTCAGGCTTGTGCTTGCGCCCTGCATAGCTATCTTTAGGGTTTTCTAACTCATTAGCAGCAGGGTCATCCACGATTACCTTTTCTTCTGTTTCCGTTGCTACTGGTGTTACTGGTTCTTGCATAGTCATGGCGTATCCCTCGCTTTATTATTTGTTATTATTAATTCGATGTTTGATGTTTGATGTCGTAGATTACTTATCAGTACGTAGATCATCATCGATAAAAGGCGTTTGCTCTTCTTCGCTTAATGATTCAGGAGCATCAACCTTTTTATTCTCTGCTAAGTTCTTCTCAACTTCCTGACCATTTACCTGTTCTGCAGCTTGCTTGATATCTGAATTGTCATCGTTAGTAGTACTCATGATTTATTTCCTATTCTTATGATTTGATTACATGGTTTTGAACTTGTACCAACGCTCAAATAAGTAGCCAATACTTATCAAGTAGCGTCAGAATTGATATTAATTATAGGTATGACCTTGGGTAATGCACCAGTGTACTGCCGTATCAATATGTGAATAATTGTGAGGTTGCAAGTCAGTTTGTAACTTTTGCAATTGATGAGCATAAAAAAACCAAGCACCAGTATTTACCAGTGCTTGGTCAGATAGATAACTGAATAGTCGAATAGCTGATTATTGCCTAAAGGTATCTTTGCAAATTAGCTAGATTCCTCGACACGATTGATCGTTTTTAATAAATGCTCTTGTGCGACGTGTGGCTCTTCACCTGCTGCTGGCTGTAATTGCTGCCAAACGCCAGTGCCATCAAGTGTCCACGCTTGCGTATTATCCTGTAAGTAGTTAATTAAGCCATCCTGATAAATCTGCTTAAATAGCTTTTTATTCTCAATCGGGAACGCCACTTCTACACGATGGAATAGGTTACGATCCATCCAGTCTGCACTACCGCAGTATAGACGCTCATCACCATTGTTATAGAAATAATAAACGCGCGTATGCTCCAAAAACCGTCCGATAACAGAGCGCACAGTGATGTTTTCAGACAGCCCTTTTACTTGTGGACGTAGACAACACATAGACCGCAAAATAAGCTCAATCTTAACGCCTGCCTGCGAGGCATCATATAATTTATCAATGAGGCGGCGCTCAGTTAACGCATTGGCTTTAATAATGATATGAGAACGTTTACCCGCTTTGGCATGAGCGATTTCATCATCGATAAAGCTCATCAATTTCTCATGCAAAGTAAACGGTGCATGTAATAGTTTTTTGAGGTTGGCAGGTTTGCCCATGCCGGTTAGCTCTTGGAATATTTTGTGAACGTCTTCTGAGATATCAGGATCTGCACTAAACAGACCATAATCCGTATAAACCTTAGCATTGGCCGCGTGATAGTTACCGGTGCCCAGATGGACATAACGACGGATTCGGTCTTCCTCGCGGCGTACGATTAGCATGAGCTTGGCATGGGTCTTGTAACCGACGATACCGTAGACCACGACCGCGCCTGCTTCTTGTAGATAGTTGGCAACTGCGATATTAGATGCTTCGTCAAAACGCGCACGCAGCTCGATAACAGCCGTGACTTCTTTGCCATTACGAGCAGCGGCGGCAAGTGCTTTGACAATTTCTGAATTGGTGCCTGAGCGATATAGCGTTTGTTTAATTGCCAATACTTTGGGATCGCTGGCTGCTTGCCAAAGTAAATTGATAATCGGTGAGAACGCATGAAAAGGATGATGAACCAACACATCGCTCTTACGCATGGCGGCGAACATACTGGTCGATTTATCTGACTTATCCATTTCTCGGCGAAATGCCTTTGGCACAACATGAGTAAATGGCTGATAGCGTAGTGCAGGAATATTAAAGTCAAACAGCAAACGCGTTAGGTTGACTGGGCCATTGACACGGTATAGCTGATTGTCATGCAACTCAAACTCATTGAGCAGATACTCACTGATATGCGTTGGGCAATCGGTTGTGACCTCAAGGCGTACCTTGTCACCGAAGCGGCGGTTTTCAAGCTCGCCTTCTAGTGCTTTGGCAATGTCTTCGACATCATCGGCCAAATCTAAATCGGCATTACGTGTCAGCCTAAATTGATGACAGCCTGTCACACTCATCCCAGGGAACAGCTCACCGATATGCTCATGAATGATAGCGGATAGCATCACATGATGCTCTTTACCACCAGTTAGCTCATCTGGCAGACGAATCACACGCGGTAGACTACGCGGCGCAGGCACAATCGCCAAGTTGATATCACGTCCAAAGGCGTCTTTGCCTTCCAAGGTAGCGATAAAGTTTAAGCTTTTATTTACAAGACGCGGGAATGGATGCGCCGGATCAATGCTAATCGGCGTCAGTACGGGTACGACTTGCTCCGTAAAATAACGCTTCATCCATGCAGACTGATCAGCGTTTAGCTCATCACGCTTTAGGTAGCGGATATCTTCGAGCGCAAGCGCTGGCAAGATATCCTCATTGAGAATACGATACTGCTCACTGATTGCGGCATGAGTGATAATAGATATCTCGTTTAGCACTTCGCTAGGACGCATGCCATGAGCACTGGTCGATACATCACCGATGTTAAGCTTTTGCATGATGCCAGCGACACGAATCTCAAAAAACTCATCGAGATTGGATGAAAAAATAATCAAGAAAAATAAGCGTTCAAGCAATGGGTGACGCGAACTAGATGCCTGCGCTAATACTCGCAGATGAAACTGTAGTAAAGACAAATCACGATTGATATAACTGCTCGGTGAATAGCTGCCATCTGCTGAGCGTTGCCATTCAATTTCGGCCAAGTTATTTGGGCTATTATCTACACTACTATCTATACTAATCGCTTTATCAATATTGTCATTAGCGCCCTCGTTGACCTTATTAACGTTAATCATATTGTTAACATCACCGCCGCCCTGATTACTAGTCATCTCTACCACGTCACTACTCCTTTTGCGTTATCGATACGCCATCATCTTTTATCGTTCTGTCTTTTCTAGGGCATGTCCTAGTCTTATTCGAAATAGCCGAGCCTACAACAATCCGAGCCTATAACTTAGCCCTAATGCTTTATATTTATGAAGCTGCTTGCGGTAATACAGCATTTTTCATGCGTTTTTTGATAATACGTTGCTTGTTACGCAAACGCTTATCACCTTGATTGTCTTCGTAGTACTTTGGATTGGTAAGCATCGCAATCAGAAGCGCTGACTCATCTCGGTTTAGATTGGCCGCAGACTTATCGAAATAATGATGCGCTGCTGCATCAATACCATAGATACCATTACCAAACTCCGCCACATTTAGGTAAGCGGTCATAATGCGCTGCTTGTCCCATAGCGTCTCAATCATCACAGTGATGACAGCCTCTTCCGCTTTACGCACATAAGAGCGATGCGAGGTGAGGAACAAGTTCTTTGCCAATTGCTGAGTAATCGTTGAGCCACCAGCAGACATTTTGCCTGTCTCTTCATTCTTCTTTTGTGCGGCCTTAATTCCTTTAAAATCAAAACCACTGTGCTGACTAAACGTTGAGTCTTCACTCACAATCGCTGCTTGCTTGGCAGATTTGGCAATCGCATCATATTCAGCCCATGTCTGAGTGACCGTGCCGCCCGTTAGGCGATGCGTCAACATAAACATGCTGTTATTGATTGGCTGCGTTTTCCAAATTAATAATAGCCCGACGACCAATATATGGAATGCGACAACCAATAGCATAATTGCCAATAACAGACGTTTAATAAATGTGCCAAAACTTGCCATGCGCGATATCCGAGTGGTTAAAAAAGTAATAAGATAAGGTTGATACTCTATCAATGACTATGAGACATCAACTAAGCATCAATGATTGTAAACGGGCTATATATAGCCAATCATTAACTGTTGAACATTCGTCATTAATAACGATCAATAACAGGTCATCTTACCTAATCTCACAATCGCTGTCATTATTTACCCCACTTCTTTATGATGTAATGACCGTTAAAGCATTTTATGTTTTAGATAAGCGCGTGCTGAGCATCAGCGCTTTGCAATCAGTATGAAGATAAGAGACTACCCATGCACGATGATAATATAGAAGTATTACGAGCGCGTGTTATTGGAGCAAATCCAAGCCTAGACAGCACTGAAAATAACAATCAATGGTGGCTACTCGGTACCTCGGGCTGCCATTTATGTGATATCGCTGAGCAAATAATCACTCAGTTTCAGGCGGTACAACCGATTAGCTACCAACATGTCGATATTGCAGACCTTGATGAGGCGCTGATGATGGAATTTGCCACAGCTATCCCTGTGATTTTGACACCATCCAAACGATTAAACTATCCGTTTTCGGTGATGGATTTACAACAGCTGCTCGCTTAATAGCATTAGACCTATCAGAAAAACATCCTATTACGATGATGAAGTGGTGAGAAATCATGAAAGATTTAAAACCAGTACTAAAGAAAATAACAGAGATTGAAGACCTACGCCGTGTCGCCGAGCGTAAAGTGCCGCGTATGTTTTATGACTATGTCGATTCAGGCTCATGGACTGAGACCACGTATCGTAGTAATGAAACTGACTTTGACCGTATTAAGCTACGCCAACGAGTATTGGTCGATATGGACAATCGCAGTCTAGCGACACAAATGATTGGCGAGTCCGTCAATATGCCCGTTGCCATCGCTCCGACTGGGTTCACTGGTATGATGTGGGCAGATGGCGAGATTCATGCCGCGCGTGCCGCTGAAAAATTTGGCGTGCCTTTCTCGCTCTCGACCATGAGCATCTGCTCTATCGAAGACATCGCCACTCATACCAGCAAACCGTTTTGGTTTCAGTTATATGTCATGCGCGATCAAGATTATATGGCCAATCTGATTCAACGGGCCAAAGATGCCAATTGTTCAGCCCTAATATTAACTGCCGACTTGCAGGTCATGGGTCAGCGTCATAAAGACATCAAAAACGGCTTGTCTGCTCCGCCTAAACCGACACTTACCAACATCATAAACCTAATGACCAAGCCGCAGTGGTGTATGAACATGTTAGGTACCAAACGTCGTAGCTTTGGCAATATCGTCGGTCATGCCAAAGGCGTTGAAGACTTGTCCTCATTGAGCTCATGGACAGAAGAGCAGTTCGATCCACGTTTGAGCTGGGATGATGTGGCGCGTATCAAAGATATGTGGGGCGGCAAGCTCATCATCAAAGGCATCATGGAACCCGAAGATGCCATCATGGCGGCCCGTAGCGGTGCCGATGCACTGGTCGTCTCAAACCATGGAGGCCGTCAATTAGATGGTGCACTGTCTTCTATTTCTGCACTATCTGACATCGTACAAGCCGTCCATGCTGAGAATAGCGATATTGAAGTGTGGTTAGACAGTGGCATTCGCTCTGGTCAAGATGTGCTAAAAGCGATTGCGCTAGGTGCAAAAGGCACGATGATTGGTCGCGCTTTTCTCTATGGATTGGGCGCTTATGGTGAAGATGGCGTACGCCGCGCGCTCGAAATCATCTATAAAGAGTGTGATATCTCAATGGCATTCTGCGGTCATACCGATATCAATAAAGTTACGGATGATATCTTGGTAAAAGGTACTTATGAGAATCTTAAAGTTGGTAACTTTTAGAGCTATCCATTTTTAAGACCTATCCGCTTTAATGAACTATTCATTTTTAAGAACTTTTTCTAAGAACTATCTAGTTTTAAAAGCTATCAGCCATCAAGACTATGAAAACTTGTACTATGATGACCTGCGGATAAATAACATTATCTGGCCATACCCTTTATACTATATATACAACATTTTGATGATATCTCGCTTTTATGACCATTCAACAACTATTAAAAACAGCACCCGTCACTACCCTGCTATTAGCCAGCTTTATCGGGCTATTTATTATGCAGATATTGACAGGTGTCGATGCCAATAACCCCTCTACTGAGGCATTGCTTAAATGGGGTGCCAATGCGTTGCCATTTACCATGGGCGATGATCCTTGGCGCTTGGTCAGTAGTGCGTTTTTGCACATCGGTCTGATGCATTTATTGTTTAATGGGTTTGCCATGTATTTCTTTGGGCAGATTGCCGAGCCGATGTTTGGCTCAGCCAAGTTTTTGGCGTTATTTTTACTAGCGGCAATCGGTGGTAACTTACTCAATAGTTATGTGACATGGCAAAGTATTTTGGATGGCACGGGACAGCCTGGACTATCAGCTGGTGCATCAGGCGGTATCATGGGCATTGGCGCGGCATTATTAATCGCGGCACTATTTAAAATATCGGTCAATGGCATGGTACTCAATCTTAAAAGCCTGATATTTATTATGGGCATCAACCTCGTCTATGGGTTTGCTGTACCGGGTATTGATAATGCTGGTCATATCGGTGGCGCAATCACAGGACTAGTGATTGCGTTGGCTTTTGCCATTGGCTACCGTCAGCGTCTAGCCGTTGCTATACAGAATGCAGCGATTCAGCAGCAGCGCACGTTTAACCCTTATCAAACCAACTACTCATACAGTACTCACGACAACTCATCATATAACAGTCAGTATAGTGGCCAATATCGTGCACAATACGATAATCAAAGCTCGTATGATGCCACTTCTATCGACCAATCGCCTCATCTTAATGCCAATTCAACCGAGCAAGATACTGCGTTTGCCAACAATGAAACGAATACAGCAGACATATATGCTGAAAGCGTTACTGCTAACAATTCACCGTTAAGTAATGAAGCTGTTCATAAGAGTATCGAACCCAAAGCACTTAAAAAGCCTTCTATTATTTGGCAGCTATTACCATGGCTTGCGATGTTACTTATCAGCATTAGTTTTGTCTGGTGGTGGCAAGATATTCATCAGCAATTACTGCAAGTACTAAAAGCCATTGAGTAAATGCTCATACTTATCTATCATTGCTATATAGACTCCAAAAACAGCATACTGACCTATATTACTGATTCGTTTTATTGCTTACTCTTTTGAACACGTTTTGCTTAATCGCACCACTCAGTTATTTATACTCACTTACGAGATCCAATTATGTTAAAACTTGCAGCGCTACCTAATATCTCTACACGTACTATGTTTAGCGCGTTTACCGCTACTGCACTATTTAGTGTGGCTAGCCTGTCTAACGCCGCACTTTTTAATGATAACCTGCCGACTGACAAAGATGCTGAGCTCAGCGTTGGGGTCAATGTCATGGCGGTCAAATCAGCCTATGATCTCGAAGACAGTACTGAAGTGCGCGTGCTACCAGGTGCATTTTATGACAATAACAAAGTCTATGTACGCGGTGCACAAGCTGGTGCATATCTGATCAATGATGGTGTCAATCAGTTATCTGCCTATGCCAAGCTTGCGGGTTCTGAGTTTGAACCTGATGATGCCAATGGTGCACTACAAGGTTTGGATGAGCGTAAATCATCAGCAGAAGCAGGTCTAAGCTACCAGCGTCGTACCGCTATCGGTGGCATCCGCGCGCAAATAGGTGCTGATGTATTAGATCGTAGTGGCGGTAACACGGCTCGCTTGACTTACCTTTCTAGAATTACTAAAGGCAAGCTAACGGTCTATCCAAGCATTGGCTTTGAATATCATGATGCTGACTATAATGAATACTACTATGGCGTCAGTGAAAAAGAGTCAGCAGAGACAGGCGTTGACGCTTATCAATCCAACTCAAGCCTGAATCCGTATATCAACATTAGCGCTAACTATGACTTTAATGAGCGCTGGGCAGGATTTGCCAATCAAAGCGTAAGCTATGTACCAAATGAGCAGTACGATAGCCCAATGGTCGACTCGCGTACTGAAGCAGCGACGACACTTGGTTTACTTTATAAGTTCTAATTGAGATTAGATGTTTGATATGAAAAAGACCTTACCGCGTGATGTGGTAAGGTCTTTTTCATATCAAACTCATATTAAACACGCTGGGTATTAATTCAACCTTAATTCAATAAATTGTAGTATTTAATTACTTTTCCTACTCTAAAATACTGCCATCAACCCAACGATACTTTCTTATAAGTGATTCTGTTTTCGTCTCAAACCTTCTTTCATCTTCAGATATAACAGCTTTCAACAACCAACCTGCATCTATACCAGCTGATTTTACAGAATCTTCTTTATCTTTGTGCTTTTCATATAGTTCAATCAAAGGCGTTCCTTGCCAATGAAAATTATCACCACCCATCAAATCTCTTAACGAAAACCATTCATCTTTTCTATTCTTACACCAGCAATATACACCACCTTGCAGGAAAGCCTTTATTTTACCTTTCTGCTCTTTGGTAATTTGATAGACGTCGTGTATTCTATGACCTTCATCTACAAACATAACTCATCCTTAGTTTTTGATTAAAAATATGAAGTCAATAAGTATCTTAGACAGCGATTTCATCTAAGATTTTTTGACCATCAGGCATGCTGGATCTTGTCTGAAGAAAAACCACATTACGATCAAGAATTTTTTTAATTTTCGATGCTGATATTGGTGATTCTAAGACTACGAAATCTATTAACTTTTGATAATGACATTGATTTTTTTCACCTTCATAGTCTTTTTTAAGCGTTTCTCCTGAACCTTTTCCATAAGCTACGATACCTACGCCATTCTCGTACAGAAAAACGGTGTCATTTTTTTGGATTTTGTTTATTTCAAGTTTCCAATCACCGTAATACGCAGCCGCTATACCTTGGCCTAACATCTCTTTTTGAGCATTTAAATCATGTCTTTTATTAGTGTTTAAAACATGAAAATTTGTAGATATTGAGTCTTTAATTTCGTTATTTTCAAGAACACCTTCTGCAACCTTGATCCCTTCTTCTATCAAATCAAGCATGACATCCTGCTTTGAGATTGACAGATATTCTGCAAGATCTTCGATGGCTAATTGAAGTTCTTTTGGAATACGTACTGTAGTTGCAACAAACTCACTTTTAATTTTCTTTGCTTTCTGGGTCTCAATAATCTTACTTGTTATGTCTGACATGTTTATACACCTCTACGCTGATTTGTAGACACTATATATTTAAATCCAAAATAAATCAAACCAGATTTATTTAAAAATCAAAAATAAATCTGGTTTGATTTAAAGTAAAAAAAGACCTTGTCACATTCTCGTATAAGAAGTGACAAGGTCTTTTTATTTCTAAGCTCTAAGTGGAACAAATATGAATGCTGCTACCAGAAAGACAATTGCAAATGGTACTTATCGTACATTAAGCGAGTCTGAAGCCGTAACAGGTCATTATTTGGTCTACTGCTTACTTAGGATGTACCATATCAGCAGGAATGACCCACTCATCAAACTGAGCTTCAGTTAATAGCTCTAGCTCAACCGCCACTTGCTTCAAAGTCTTGTTTTCTTTATAAGCCGTCTTAGCGATTTTTGCGGCATTTTCATAACCAACATGACGGTTCAATGACGTGACTAGCATCAATGAGTTGTGCAAGAAGTCATCGATTTTGTCTTTTACTGGCTCGATACCAACGGCACAGTTTTCGTTGAAGCTGTTGCAAGCATCGCCAAGCAATTTGATAGACTGTAACAAGTTAAACGCGATAACTGGCTTATAAACGTTTAGCTCAAAGTTACCTGACGCACCAGCCATGCTGATAGTCGTGTCGTTACCCATGACCTGAGCGACAACCATGGTCATTGCTTCTGACTGCGTTGGGTTTACTTTACCCGGCATGATAGAAGAGCCTGGCTCATTTTCAGGAATCGTCAACTCGCCCAAACCACAACGAGGACCTGATGCCAACCAACGTACGTCGTTCGCGATTTTGTTTAAGCTAGCGGCTAGCGTTTTTAGTGCGCCTGAGGCAAATACTTCGGCATCACGAGCGGCTAGTGCCTCAAATTTGTTTGGTGATGTGACGAATGGCAAGCCAGTCAAGGTTGATAGTTGCTCAGCTGATTTTACCGCATAGTCAGGATGGGCGTTTAGACCAGTACCAACCGCAGTGCCGCCTAGTGGCAATTCATATAGACCTTGTAGCGCGTTGTCGATACGAGTTAATGAATGGTCAAGTTGGCTCACATAGCCGCTGAACTCTTGGCCTAAGGTCAAAGGCGTGGCGTCTTGTAAGTGCGTACGACCGATTTTTACGATGCTATCAAACTCTTTCGCTTTTTTATCAAGGGTATCGCGCAATGCTTGTACCGCTGGAATCAACAAGCTGTTGATCTGACGCGCAGCCGCCACACGAATCGCCGTTGGGAAGCTGTCGTTGGTAGACTGTGCATGATTGACATGGTCATTTGGGTGAATTGGCGTGTAGCTGCCGCGCTCAGAACCAGCTATTTCGTTGGCACGGTTGGCGAGTACTTCGTTCATGTTCATGTTTGACTGGGTGCCAGAACCTGTCTGCCATACAACCAACGGAAACTGATCGACCAGACCACCATTGATGATTTCGTCAGCGGCTTGTACGATGAGATCACGCTTGTCACCTTCGATACGCTCTAGGCTTGCATTGGTAATCGCAGCGGCTTTTTTGACCAGTGCCATCGCTTCAATCATTGGACGCGGCAAAGTCTCGCCACCGATTTTGAAGTTTTCGCGGCTACGCTGAGTTTGCGCACCCCAATAAGCATCAGCTGGGACTTCTACGTTGCCCATGGTGTCTTTTTCGGTACGAGTTGCCTGATTCTGTGTCGACATAACTACCCTCTTTACTGGTTTGTTGTTAGATAACTGAACGATAAAAAGTGCAACAGCTGCTGCACATAAACGGAAATACGATGTAAAGTGGCGTTATGATAGCATGACTAAGGCGTGTTGAATATTCACAAATAGCCTTGAGCAATACCTAAAAACGAATGTCTAAAAACACCTGTCACCATCAATCTAATACTTCATTGGATGGGATACCTATGCACTCTAAAATTATGCACTCTGAAACCATGAACCCTAAACCAATACGACCTGAGCCAAATAACTTTGATTCAAACAACCTTGATCCAAATAATTCGGATTCAAAAAATGCTGAACCATCCGAAGCTGTCATCAGTAATCCGCCTAGACGGCACTTTACTCGCCAACGTCGCCAGTTAACTGATGGCGAACGTAGACAACTTGCTCAGTCTGCGAGCTTACATTTGACCAAACTACAGCAGCGATTGCCTACACATGCACGTATTGGGCTTTATTATGATGGATTTGGTGAGCTACCTACTCAGCTAATATTAGACTGGTGTCAACGCTTAGGCTATTTACCTTATTTACCAGTCGTCGGATCACTTGGTCGTGCTAGCAATGGCAGCGATGATAAACGATTGCGCTTTGTACCTGTTTATCATTCAAAACTGGTCAATGTCCCCACTCGCATTCATCAATTAGGTATGAAGCAAAACCACAGCCGCGCTCTATTATGGGCCTCAGAACTAGACGTGATTATTTGTCCACTGGTGGCAGTAGACCTAAACGGCAACCGTATGGGCATGGGTGGCGGGTTCTATGATACAACGCTTGGTAACAGCTATCGTTCAGGGGCTTCAAGGCCGTTAAAAATTGGCTGGTGCTATGATTTTCAAGTGGTTGAACAATTAGCGCGTCAACCGTGGGATGTGCCTTTAGACAGCTTAATTACCCCAAGCGGCATAAGGTGGTTTTGATGAAAAATAACAATAAAAAATTTGAAAAAGACTCTAGCGCTGCTGATTCCAGTGCAGACAGTGTGGATGAATATTTGCAAACATTAGGCAATGAGGACGCTAGGGAGCTGCGTTACTACAGTCAAGAGCAACCTTTTAGCGCTGAGGAGATGACAAGGCTAGTCAATGAAGAGCGCTTAAATGAATTGCTCGCGCAAAGCGATGCGTTTTTGAGTAGTTTGAATGGTGAGATAAATGATTTTGATGATGAGTATTAAAAAACATATTAATTAAGCAATAAAGAGAAATAAAAAAGGCGAGCATAGCTTATAGCTATACTCGCCCTTTATATCAGACCCAATCATTCAAATCATTTACTACAGCACCATCGCTGCAATCCAACCAAAGGCCAGTAGCGGAATATTGTAATGCAAGAATGTCGGTATCACACTGTCTTTAATATGGTCGTGTTGACCATCGATATTTAGACCAGAGGTTGGTCCTAATGTCGAATCTGACGCTGGCGAACCCGCATCACCCAGCGCGCCCGCCGTACCTATAATCGCTACAGTTGCTAATGGTGAAAACCCTAACGAGATACATAGCGGTACATAAATCGCGGCCAGAATCGGAATGGTCGAGAATGACGAGCCGATACCCATGGTCACAATCAAACCAATGAGTAGCATGATAAATGCGGCCATTGCTTTGTTACCAGCGAACAGTGATGCTGCCCCATCGACTAATGGCTGAATCTGCTCAGTCGCCTTCATTACTTCAGCAAAACCTTGCGCGGTAATCATAATAAAGCCAATCATCGCCATCAGCTTGATACCGTCATTAAAGACGCCGTCAGCATCACGCCACTTCACCACGCCAGTCGCCATAAACACACCAAAGCCAAACATTGAGCCCAGTAGTAGCGAATCAGTATATAGCTGCACCACAAAAGCAGTCACGATAGCAGCCAGTGCAACCAGTGTCTTTAGCTTGCTTTGCGACTGTGCGCCAGCAGCAGTTTTGCTTAATGCATCACCTTCTACTACGGCATCATGCGCTTGCTGATCTATCGAAATCTGCTGATATGCGCGTGGCTTACGGTAGCTGATAAATACGGCAACCAGCAAACCAATTAGCATACCCAATGCAGGAATCGCCATGGCTTGCACCACAGAAATATTGGCAACATCAATACCCGCTTCACCCACGTTTTTTAGCATAATCTGATTGAGGTAGATATCACCAAAACCATAAGGAATAAACATATAGGTGGTGACTAGCCCGAAAGTAATCAGACAAGCAATCAGGCGTCTATCAATCTGCATTCGATTGAATGCTAGTAGTAATGGCGGTACCAGTAGCGGAATAAAGGCAATATGAATAGGGATTAAGTTTTGACTAAAGCAGCTCATGGTAATGAGGCCTGCAAACAGCATGTACTTAATCATGCCACTCGTGCCCGCAGCATCAATACGCTTGATAACCGCGCCTGCCAACGATTGCGGTAATCCCGAATGAGCAATCGCTACCGCAAACGCTCCAAGCAATGCATACGACAACGCAATCTCTGCGCCATTACGGATGCCTTCTTGAAAGGCATTGAGCGTATCAGTAATACCAAGCCCTGCTAGCAGTCCACCTGCCAGCGCCCCGATTAATAAACTGAGCACCACGTGCACTCGCGAAAGTGACAGTCCTAGCATGATAATAACTGCTAGCAATACTGCATTGATGGCCATGTGTTGCCCCTTGTTCTTTATACTTTGGTCTTAATGAGACCTATGAATATTGAAACTAATGAATATCGCCCTGTTGTCTAAAACGTCTCAATATGAGAGCCTGTTTTAGACGCGCGCCAGTTTACCTTATTTTGGGTATAAAGCCTACGCATAGAACCGATTAGGCATCAACATAGGTAGCCAAATACCACCTATACATCTAAACCCTCTTCTATAATTTCTGACTGTCTTTATCCTTCACAGACCAGTTATACCGTTGACGACATGTCATTGGTAACATTGATTGCATTAATAACTGGGCACTCAGACAACTATTTAACAAAGATAAGCAGACGACTTCACCAATCAGCCTTGCAATTTTTTTCGTGAGCACCATTTATCTAAACATGAACCACGAACTTGACTTTACAAGTCTGGGGAACGAGGAAAAACATATGAGTGAACATAATATTGATAAAGACAACATCGACATCGATGTATCATCTGCCCTTAACACTGACACGACGTCTGATGTAAATACTGACACTGACGCTAACATAAGTACTGACGCGAATAATGAGACAGAAAGCTCATCTACGGATGCGTCAAATGCCTCATCCAACGCTGTCAAAGACAATGAAGATGAAAGCTATCTGCCACTGCTAGCATTACGCGACGTCGTCGTTTATCCACATATGCAAATTGCACTGTTTGTGGGACGCGCACCATCGGTGAAAGCGGTTGAGTTGGCACAGGCTGAGTATGGCAACAAAGTACTGGTAGTCGCGCAAAAAGACTCACTGACCGAAGATATTGATCAAGATAACTTGTATCAGTACGGTACGGTGTGTCGCATCGTCAGCACCATGCCACATGACAGCGATGAGAACTGCATTAAAGTATTGATCGAAGGTCAATACCGCGCTCGTGTCGATAATATAGAAGGCCATGACGATTTATTGATGGCGAGATTTGAGCGTGCCGATCTTGATGTCAGCATGGATGAGAGCCAACAGAAAAACACCATTCAAGCGTTAACCACATTATTCGAAAGCTATGCAGATGCGCGACTTCGCAATGCACGTGAGCTGACTCGTGTGGCCAAACGTATCGACGACTTGCTTGAGTTGGTTTATTTCATCTCAACTCGTGTGTCGATGGATCTTGATATCAAACAGTCTTTCTTAGAAGAAGACGATATCAAAACGCATATCAATACTTTGACTGAATATCTGGTTAAGCAAAGTGCTGAGCAAAACATCGAACAAGATATCCAAGATGCTGTCCGTCAGCAGATGGAAGACAATCAGCGCGAATACTTCTTAAATGAGAAGATGAAAGCCATCAAAAATGAGCTGTCAGATATGAATGACGGCGCGTTCGATGGTGAAGATGATGTGGCTGAGTTAGAACAGCGTTTAGAAGATGCCGACCTGCCAGAAGATGTGCGCAAAAAAGCTGAGCAAGAGTTCAAAAAGCTCAAAATGATGCCACCTGCATCAAGCGAATCGTCAGTGGTACGTAATTATATTGAATGGATTTTGGACACGCCGTGGAATGCGACGACTAAAGTATCTATTAATTTAGACAAAGCTAAGACGGTATTAGACGAAGATCATTATGGCTTGCAAGATGTGAAAGACCGCATCTTAGAATATCTCGCCGTGCAATCACGCGTGAAAAAACTTCGTGGCCCGATTCTATGTCTCGTCGGTCCTCCAGGTGTCGGTAAAACCTCACTAGGCGAATCTATCGCCCGTGCCACGGGTCGTAAGTTTGTGCGTATGGCACTTGGCGGCGTACGTGATGAAGCAGAGATTCGTGGTCATCGCCGTACCTATATCGGTGCGATGCCGGGTAAAATCGTTCAGTCTCTTGCAAAAGTAGAAGTCAAAAACCCATTATTCTTATTGGATGAAATCGATAAGATGGCGCAAGACTTCCGCGGTGATCCAGCATCAGCGTTGCTTGAAGTATTGGATCCATCACAGAACGATACGTTTAACGACCATTATTTAGATATGGACTTAGATTTGTCGCAAGTGATGTTCATCTGTACTGCCAACAGTATGGATATTCCGCCTGCGCTGCTTGACCGTATGGAAGTTATTCGCTTGCCGGGTTATACCGAAGAAGAAAAAGTTAATATTGCACAGAAATACCTAGTACCAAAAGCCATTAAACAAAACGGTCTTAAAGAAGGCGAAATTGAGATTGTTGAAGCGGCATTGCACAGCATCGTACGTAGCTATACCCGTGAAGCAGGTGTGCGTAACCTTGAGCGTGAAGTGAACAAAATCTGCCGTAAAGTGGTTCGCGGTTCGGTTGAAACTCATGGTGCTCGCGCTCCGAAAAAAGCAGAACGTCAGCTAGTGACAGTCGATGACAAAAACATCGATGACTATCTAGGTGTGCATCAGTATGACTACGGTCTGGCTGAAGAAGAGCCTGAGATTGGTCGTATTACTGGTCTTGCATGGACTCAGGTCGGCGGTGAGCTATTGACCATCGAAGCGGTCGGCATGAAAGGAAAAGGCGAGCTTAGCTTTACTGGTTCACTAGGCGATGTGATGAAAGAGTCGATTCGCGCAGCCATGAGTGTGGTTCGTGCTCGCGGTGATAGCTTAGGTATCGATTACGAGACGTTTAAAACAACAGACGTCCATGTCCATATGCCAGAGGGTGCGACGCCAAAAGACGGCCCATCTGCTGGTGGTGCACTGACGACAGCGCTCGTCTCTGCGTTGACAGGTATCGCTATCCGTCCAGATATTGCGATGACAGGTGAGATTACCTTACGCGGTAAAATCCTACGTATTGGCGGTCTCAAAGAGAAGTTGCTTGCTGCACATCGCGGCGGTATCAAGCACGTCTTGATCCCAGCGACCAATGAGCGTGATCTGGCTGACATCCCTGATAACGTCAAAGAAGGCTTAACCATTCAGCCAGTCGCTACGATTGAGGAAATATTAAAGGTTGCTTTGGTGAGTATGCCAACACCAATCAAACCTGCCAAAGTGACTGTTGATAAAACCTCTGGTAAAGCACTGCACAATTAATTGACCCTTTATTAAGCCAGTTCTATAGATTAGGAAGCCGCTCATCACAATGATGGGCGGCTTTTTTATGCCTGTTTATTATTTATTTGCTTGCAATTCATATCCTTCTTAGTAGGTTCCTCACATACTTAAAGCCATTTAATTTCAAAATTATTTATGCTATTTCGTTTTTCAAACCCATACGTTACTTACATTTATTAACTGATTGTTGCGCATTTGATGAATAACTATAGCGTTAGCTTGGCTATACTGACTCCGATGTTAACGAATATTGACACCGATTTTTATAGAACAATAACGATAGATATTCGTGGCTTTAATGAAGATTGAAAATAACAACTCAAACAATTGGAGATAATAATGAATAAGACATTACTTGCAAGTACCCTATTATGCGGTTCGGCGTTAGCAATGACTGGTTGCCAAACGGTAGAAAGCCAAATGCAAACGGGCAATCCTTTAGCACAGCCAACGCTAAAATCAACCATACAAACAGTAGATGGTAAGAAGAAAGAAGTTGGTCAAGTTTTCTTACGTCCAGTTGATGGTGGCGTCCAAGTTTACGGTAAACTCACTAATCTACAGCCAGGCAGAACTGTTTCATTACATATCCACGAAACAGGTAGCTGTGACGTCATGGGTAAAGCAGCAGGCGGTCACTTCAATCCAGACAACAAGCCACACTCTAATCCAGATGATATGAATGGTCATGCTGGTGACTTGCCAAACTTAACTGCTAATGAAGATGGTGTTGCTACTATTAACTATGTGAATAAGAAAATTGCAGCGACTGAAGCAGGTAAATATAGCGTAAATCGTTTGGCCTTTATCGTACATGCTGGCGTTGACGACTATACCAGTCAGCCTTCAGGTAATGCAGGCGATCGTATTGGTTGCGGTATCATCGTAAAAAACTAATACTGTGCAAACATATGAATTTAGGCTAAGTCTGCAAACGTAGAAATGGCTTAAAAGAAATATTATAAGCACAAAAAAACCCTCTTAAATTATAAGAGGGTTTTTTATTGGAAGTAATTATTAGGTTTGTTTAAGCCAATAAAAGAAAGACCAATGCAAATTGTACCTTTAGTACATTAAATGAGTCTGACGCTATAAAAGCACTATATTGGATGTAACAATAGTTACTCCTCTACCCATTCACCTTTACGCCAGTAAACACCCCAACGTGTGGCCTTGCCGTTTTTCTCAGAGCCGATATACTGCTCTTTTTTCTTACGTGACCAGCGCAATATGGTTGGGTTGCCTTCAGGATCCTCATCTGGCCCTGCAAACAAATACTGGAACTTATCTTCCATTTTATCTTTAATTTCTCGTAGCTCAGCCAGCTTTGGCGGACGTGTCTCGCGCACTTTTGGGAACTTAGATGCTGCCAAGAACATCCCAGCCGCCCCTTCACGCAAGATGAAGTAATCATCATGCTTGGTTGACTTGAGCTCTGGCAGATGAATTGGATCCATACGCGGCGGCGCAGCTTCGCCTGTTTTTAGTACTTTACGCGTGTTATCACAGTTTTGACAAGCAAAATACGGACCAAAGCGTCCTGTTTTAAGCTCCATCTGCCCATCGCACTTATTACAGTCAATAGTTGGTGCATCTGAGCCAGGTACTTCAAATTTGCCTTCTTCTAGAATATAACCATCGCAATCAGGGTTGTTACCGCAAATGTGTAGTTTGAGTCCACCATCGACGATATAACCATTCATCGCCGTACCACATTTCGGACAGCGTTTTTTCTCCATCAAATCTTTAACTTCTGCCGCTTCGTCATCACCTTCCGCATCATCTAGATTGGCAAATGCTTCGACTGGCATTAGATTTTTGGTGCCTTTACAGCGCTCTTTTGGCGGTAAGTTATAACCAGTACAGCCTAAGAATACGCCTGTTGAGCCTGTGCGCAACTGCATCGGACGATCACAGATATCGCAATGGACATCTGGCACGTCAGTCGGATCGTTTGGACGCATGCCGTCTTTTTCTTTGGCACGCTCTAGAGTCGTTTTAAACTCACCATAGAAATTATCGAGCACGTCTTTCCAGTCTTGCTCACCCTCGGCGACATGATCGAGCTTGTCTTCAAGCGCAGCAGTAAAGGTATAATCCATCAAATCTGGGAAGCTAGCCGTCAATCTATCGGTGACGATATCACCCATTTTTTCGGCAAACAGACGCTTATTCTCAAGCTTCACATAACCACGATCCTGAATGGTCGAGATGATTGAGGCATACGTCGATGGACGACCAATGCCTTTCTTCTCAAGCTCTTTTACTAGACTGGCTTCAGTATAGCGAGGCGCAGGCTTAGTAAAGTGCTGACTTGGATCAAGTTTATCTAGGTTTAATTTGTCGCCTTTTTTGACATCTGGCAATAACGTATCGTCAGTCTTGGCTGGTGGCATCACTTTTGTATAGCCATCAAACACCATGGTACGACCGCGCGCTTTTAACTCGATATCGCTTGCACCGACAAACAGGTTCACTGATAGATATTTGGCAGGCAACATCTGACACGCCACAAACTGACGCCAGATCAACTCATACAAGCGAATAGCATCGCGCTCAACACCTTTGAGCTGCGTTGATTTCATATTGACATTAGAAGGACGAATCGCTTCATGCGCCTCTTGTGCACCTTGCTTGTTACCATAGAAATTTGGTTTTTCGGGCACATATTTTGTGCCATAACTGTCTTCGATATGACCTCGGACAGCAGCAAGCGCATCGCCTGATAAGAACGTCGAGTCGGTACGCATATAAGTAATATAACCCGCTTCGTATAGACGCTGCGCTAAGATCATGGTTTTCTTAACAGAGAATCCTAAGCGCGTGCTAGCAGCCTGTTGCAAAGTTGAGGTGATAAAGGGCGCACTTGGACGTGATTGCGTTGGTTTTTCTTCACGCTCTTTAACGATAAAATCGCTTGCTTTGAGTATCTCAAGCACTCTATCAGTCTGCTCTTTATTACCAAGTTTTAGAGTTTTGCCGCCTTGTTTGGTCGCCTCTAAACGAATACCGATTTGTTCGGCATCTGATGTTTTGTTAGCCTTGTCATTGGCAATGTGCGTATCAGCATGAATTTGCCAGTATTCTTCTGGAATGAACGCGCGAATTTCATGCTCACGCTCGACGACCAAACGCATGGCGACTGACTGTACACGGCCAGCTGATAGTCCGCGAGCAATCTTTTGCCATAGTAGCGGCGATACCATAAACCCAACCACACGGTCTAAGAACCTGCGTGCTTGCTGCGCGTTCACGCGGTCAATATCTAATTTTGAAGGCTGTTTAAACGCACTTTGGATAGCTGACTTGGTAATCTCGTTAAAGACCACACGTTGATACTTGCTATCAGGGCCGCCAATGACTTCTTTTAAATGCCAAGCAATCGCTTCCCCTTCTCTATCCATATCCGTTGCTAGATAGATTTTATCAGCGTCTTTGGCTAATGCTTTAAGCTCTTTAATGACTTTGGTTTTGTTTGGTAGTACTTCATAGACTGCCGCCCAGTCATGCTCTGGATCTACACCCATGCGGCGTACCAGTGCTTGCTGCGCTTTTTCTTCTTTGGTCAGACTGTCATCTTTTTTAGCGGCCGTTGCTTTCTTTGCGCTTTTGCTCGCACTGACCGGCAAATCACGGACGTGACCGATACTTGAGCGTACGATAAAGTCATCACCAAGGTATTTATTAATCGTTTTTGCCTTGGCTGGTGATTCTACAATCACCAAAGACTTACCCTTTGGGCTGTCAGCAGCTGGTGCTGGACTTTTTTTGGTTGTGGTTTTTGCCATGTTTGACGACACCATAATATAAGTAAATTAAAAGTAAGGTTAAATTCAGCAGCACGGCAATTTATGGAAGCGGATACTCATGGTTTGGCCATGGTTCAGCTATTTATAGTAATAATCGCTGCTGATAAAAAAGGTTATAAAACAAATAATAACCATAAAATAAAGATATAGTTATAAAGACGTTACACTGCTAAGCGTTAAACTGTCAACTTTAAATAATTTGAATATGACAAACCGCTTGCATATTGCCCTTTAATGGAGACGAAAAAACGCTTTACTAGGTTTATGCTTGTTTTTGCATCTGTAGCGCCCACTTCTCAAGGTTTTCTTTGAGCACTAATAAGTCCGCTTCGATCCGTTTTTGATGGTACGTAGGATTAGATGCTGGACGTACATAAGCAATATCTTCCCAATAAATAATAATGCTATTTGCCTTGGTCAATAGACCTTTAACAAACGGTTCAATACTTACCGGCAAATCTAACGGCACTTGATCCAAGCTAAAATCAGTTTTTTTGACCGTCGGATTATTGCTGATTTGACTAGAACGAATCGCACTGGGAATAGTAAGCGTCTTATCATCTGTACTGGTATCGACAAAACTGCTTTCTGGTCGCCACTGTCCATCAATCACTTGATAACGGGTATGCGGCAGTTTAGTGTCTTCAAATATCAGGCAGTATTGTCCAAGCATACCGCGGCCATACTCATTATCCTTCCCCTTTATCCAATCAGGGCACGAAACGAGCTTTGGATTGAGCTGTAAACGACGCGCGGTCATACGTAGCTTATCCAAACGCTGATCGATACCGTTCGGTTTGAGCGCCATCATACTCCCTAATACGAATAGTACAATGATAACGCCAATCAATGTTCCCATGATGGTCTGGCCTTTTGACTAAATGAAAAAGATACTAAGAGATATAGAGGTAAATATCGCTAGTGAACCGTTATTTATAAATAGTACATATAGATTTGCGATTAGCAGGATAATAAACAACGATATATAAGGGCTTATAATGAGCACGAACCATTAAAAATCAAGCGTTGTCGTCCAATCGCGGTGCAACAAGCGCTTCTAAAGCATATGACAATTTAGCAAGTTACGCTATTAAATCAATTATTTAGCGTATATAAACTTACCGAGTACAGTACGCTATAAAAACCAGATACGAAAAGTGGTCAGCGCAAAAAAGTGCTATGATAAACCATAATTTTAAACGCGCGCAGGTTTATTATGAATTATCTTATTGAGTCAAACTCATCGGGCGCTTATCACGCTCGCAAGCTGACAAGTAAAGTCATGAGCAAAGCAGGCATGAGCTTATCGCTACTTGGCGCGGTCGTACTGACATTATCGGGCTGTGCCACGACTCAGAGCCTAACGCCGCAGCAGTGTCAAAGCAGTAACTGGCAAGAAGTCGGCTATGCTGATGGCTCGCAAGGACGTTCAGGTGCCTACTTCGGTCACTATACCAATAGCTGCGCTAGTGTCGGCGGTGCTAGCCCTAACCGTATCCAATGGGAGCAAGGCCGTCAACAAGGTCTCAGAAACTACTGTACCGAGCTGAATGCTTATAAGCTCGGTCGCGAAGGCTATGACTGGCAACCTGTCTGTCCGTTAGAAGGTATTGAGAAGTTAGAAGAAGCCTACTCTCAAGGGCGCTACTACTATATCCGTCAGCGCGATCTCGACTACTTACGCTCACCTTACCCATTTGGCTACAGACATGCAGGTTTTGGTTACGGCTATCGTCCATTTGGCTACGGTTGGTAAAAAAAGAAAACCTCACTAACGACTTAATTTGAGGTTTAAGTAGTTAATGAGGTTGGAGAAAATTTTATTATTTTAATTGTTTTTATTATAATGGTGCTAATTGTCTTGCTGGTTGGGCTATTGATTTATCTAGCCAGTTTTCTAATATAAAGTCAAAGCTACTAGCACTGACTCACAGTGCTTAAACTATTCAGTGCCTAAGTTCTTAAAGATTTAGCTACTAAACTACTCATTCACAAATGCGATTTTGGTCAGTCCAGCGTTACTTGCCGCTGCTAAGACTTGAGCGACCGTATCGTACTTGCCTTCTTTATCCGCACGTAACTGTACCGCTGGATTCTTACCAGTCGCGCCTTGCTGCTGCAAGCGTGTCTCTAACTCTTCCATGCTGATTGGATCGCTATCCCAGAATATCCCTGCATCTTTATCAATACTGACTTGGATCGCTTCTGGCGGCGTTTCATTGAGCGCGGCACTAGTCTCTGGTAAATCTAAAGGCACCGTCGGATTCAACACGGTCGCTGTCAATAAAAATATAATCATCAATACCAGCATGATATCGATAAGCGGAATGAGATTCATCTCATCCATGCTTCGTACGTCATCATCACCCAATTGAAATGCCATAGTTACTCTCAATGCTTTTAGTTATTTTCACACAGCCAAGCCGCTTTTTGACGGTTTGTCGACTTGTTGTTTTAGCCTTTATAGACTTAGCGCTTGCAGATTTAATGCTTGCAAAATAAACACTATCTATAGCTGCTTTGGCACAGAATTACTGTAGTTATTAGTATGCTGCGTCTCGCTCGTCGTTGAACGACTGCTTGTTGCAGCGTGTACTTGTGAGGCGCTCGCGGTTACCTTGGTAGTATCCACAAGACCCGTTGATTGCGCCAATAAATCATGCGCTCTGTCGTTAGCTTGATACATTATGCGGCGATTGATACGTACCGCAAGGTTGTAAAACACCACGGCTGGAATCGCTACTGCAATACCAAGACCTGTCATAATCAGTGCTTCACCGACTGGCCCTGCAACCTGCCCCAATCCTGCCTGACCACTCATACCGATGTTGTGCAAGGCATGGAAAATACCCCATACCGTACCAAACAAGCCGATGAACGGTGCAATCGCTGCTGTCGTACCAAGAATCGGCAGACCGCGCTCACTAGCAAAGCGATAGCGACCGATATGCTTGAGCAAAGTCTGCTCAGTCACCAAACGGCGTGTGGCAGCATCAGTACCAGCCAAATCAGACTGTCTGGCTTGTAATTGCTGACTTAAATCATCTGCTACATTGGTCGCCAGTTTGCGGCTTTGCAATACGCGGACGATACCTGTCACCCAAGAGAGAATAGATAACGCAAGCAACAAAAAGAACAACGTTTTTGTCACCATGTCGCTGATCTGCCAGTATTGCATAAAGTCCATGTCAGACTCCTTAATGTGTAATGCCATTACATGATACTGAGGTAAATATCATGTTTAGTTTTATAATGAAAGATTATCAATAAATACGTTGTTATAAAATGTGAGCTATCAAGGAACCGCGTAACTGATCGGTAGAGTTACATCACCTACCACGGGTACGCCATTCTTAGTAAAGGGTTTGAACTTGCCAGATCGCACTTGACGTCGGGCTTCTTTGTCTACTAGCGGATTACCTGATGATTGAGCAACTCGCACGTTATCGATACCGCCTTGCTTATTGACTCGTAATACCAAGACAACGTTGAGCGTATCACCAGAACGGGCTCTACGTGCAGCGCGCTCAGGAAAAATAAAGTTTGGTGCAGAGGCCCAGTTGGCTGAGCTAGCAGTGAAGCTTACAGGCTCATTACTCTGTGCTAAAGCAGCTGCTGCGTCTGCCTCAGCTCGTGCTTGTGCAGCGGCGGCCTCTGCGGCAGCCTTCGCTTGAGCGGCAGCTTTGGCATCAGCGACTCTTCTAGCTTCTTGCTCTGCCCTAGCTTGCGCCTCTTGCTCAGCTTTTCTGGCTTGGCGCTCTGATTCAGCTTGGGCAGCTGCTTGACGTTGTGCTTCAGCTGCTGAGTTATCAACCTTCGGTTTCGGTAGCGGCTCTTTTGGGGCTACTTTTTGACTGGTATCAGGACGCGGCTTTTCTGACGCTATAACAGGCGTCACTTTCGGCTCTATATTTTTTACAACAGGCTCTTTTGGTTTTACTGGTGTCTCTGTTGGTTGTCTAACCGGCTCTTTAGGCTTTGGTTCAGGTTGCGGCACTGGCTGAACTTGTACCTCAGGCTGTACTTCTTTTTTGGCTGTGACTGTTTGTTTTTCTACTTCAGTTGAGACCGTTTTTGCCGGTAATGACACAAACTTTATCTCAAGTGGTGACATCTCTTTTTTTGGCTCAGGTTTGAGTTCAGGCGTTTTTATTGCCACTAGTGCAATTGCGGCAAGCACATGGAGTCCTAAGACTGCAACAATAGCTAGCAATAACGACTTAAGTGGTGGCGCGTCTAAATCCGTTGAACTCATAACAGCCTAATGTTTATTACTCAGAGTAGAATGGCGTAGATAATAATGCAAACGATAATTATTATCAATAATAATTTACAATATTTTCGCTATTTAATACATCTTTGACACATGGCATTGCTTAATAGTTTTACCTATCTCAACGCTCATTTCTATGAACGTTAACTACTTCTAGATTTCATTACTATGAACCTTACCTTTTCATCAAATGATACGTTGCGTTTAATATAACAAGTACTGTTAATAAAAACCATTATCATTTATATTGATAATGAGTCTCAACTACTTTATTATAACCGCTGTGTTGTCTACCCATACTATTTTTATAAAAACTATTCGTATAAAAAGTTAGTAATTGGTACTAAGTAGACTATTTATTTTATGCTTTTTATCTCAAGCATCTTTCAGACTTAATATTTTTAGCGTCATTCATTTGCAATTATTTTAGACAATTGCTTAAACATTTTTTGATAGACCGAGTTCATTATGCCGACACCTTTATTATCTAGCAGATCTACCGCCTCTGTTTTCAAACGTCCATTACTGACTGCTGCCATGACAGCGTTATTAGCTACGGTAGTGGCAGGATGTAGCTCGCCTGAATCTAATGACTCTGAGCCAGCAGACGCCAAAACTGAAAACCCAACGGCTGATGAATCACAGAACGTTGCTAATAACGACGCTGTATCTGCTGAGAAAATCATGGTCAATACTGTAAAAGGTGATGTTGAGCTGGCTATGAACCCATCGCCACTTGTCGTCTATGACATGACGTTGATGCAAGACTTGGCCGCGCTAGATGTGGCGGTCGATGGTATGCCTGGTGGTCTATTACTAAAGAATCTACACTCAGAGACGCAACCTGATCCAAAATCGGTAGGTACTGTGTTTGAGCCAGATCTTGAAGCGTTGAATGCAATGCAGCCACAAGCTATTTTGGTCGGTTCACGCATGGCAGAAAAATACGACGAGCTGTCAAGTATCGCCCCAACGTTAGACATGAGTATTGATACAGCCAATATCTATGAGTCAAGCAAGCAGCGCATGCATGATCTAGGTGCGCTGTTTGGTAAAAGCGATCAAGCCGCTAAGCTACAACAGAACATCGATGGACTCATCACTGAGACCAAAAGTCTAACAAAAGAAAATAAAGGCTCTGGCCTAGTCGTGATGGTCAATGGCAATAAGATGTCAGCCTATGGTGACAAGTCTCGCTATGGTTTTATCCACACTGTGTTAGGTGTACCAATGGCGGATGACAAAATTGCCGATGCGCCTCATGGTCAGCCGATATCGTTTGAATATATCCAAAAAGCCAATCCAGATTGGTTATTTGTCATCGACCGTAGTGCTGCAATTGGTGAAGACGGTATTGGTGCCAAGGCTGTATTAGACAATCCACTGGTTGCCCAGAGCAATGCATGGAGCAAGCAGCAAGTGGTTTATTTGAGCCCAGATTCTTACTTAGCATTTGGCGGCTACTACCAGTGGATGCAGGATCTAACGACGATCAAAGATGCTTTTACTAACGCTAAATAACGTCGTTGCTTATACAAACAATTATTGCTCAAGTAGGTAATTATTACCGTTAACCCTGCTCATTTTTAAGCCAGTAGAGATTATGTCGTTATTTTCACACCGTACTCATGCTAGGCTCAAATCCAGTACTGCTCCATCAGCGTCAAGCTGGCAGAGCGGTACTGGCAATGCGTTACATCGACGTACTGTCATACCACCATGGTTCATCAATACAGCAAGCCTCATTCTTATGGGGCTTTTGGTGTTATTGAGCTTATCTATTGGTGTGGCCGACTTTTCGTGGTCAGGTATCTTGCAGAGTCTTCTGACTCAGAGTGCTAATTCTGATAGCTCGCTGCTATTGGTGAGCCGCATACCGCGTACCATCGCCATTATTTTGACGGGCATTGCAATGGCAGTGGCTGGGATGATTATCCAAGTAATATTAAAAAATCGCTTTGTAGAGCCATCTATGGTTGGTGCAACTCAGAGCGCTGCACTTGGTTTGCTGGTGGTCAGTCTGCTGTTCCCTGCCAGTGCGCTCATTGTCAAAATGGGCGTGGCAACCATCGCTGCTGTCTTTGGCATGATGCTATTTATGCTGCTCATTCACCGAATACCGCCCACTGATTTTTTGATGATTCCACTGATTGGCATTGTCTTTGGCGGCATTATTGAAGCAGTCACTACCTTCATCGCCTATCAAACCGAATCACTACAAATGCTGAGCGTGTGGCAGTTTGGTGATTTTTCGGGCGTATTGGCAGGGCGCTATGAGCTGTTGTGGCTGACGGGTGGACTGTGTGTGCTGGCTTATATTATTGCTGACAAGCTGACTATCGTCGGTTTGGGTGACAATATCGCCTTGAACTTGGGTATTAGTAAGCGTCAAGTCACTTGGATTGGCGTGGGTATGGTAGCCATGATGAGCGCTGTCGTGGTCGTGACTGCAGGCATGATTCCTTTTATTGGGCTGGTCGTGCCAAACATTGTGAGTCGCCTAATGGGAGATAAGTTACGTCGTAGCTTGCCAGCAGTTTCCCTACTTGGTGCTTCAGCCGTGCTGCTATGCGATATTATCGGGCGCTCTATTCGCTATCCATTTGAAGTGCCAGTCGCCACTATTTTTGGTGTGGTTGGTACAGTGTTATTTTTATGGCTGTTATTACGTGCACCAGCTGAGCAGTAGCACTATGTTCACTAACTGTGTATTAGTTTTCAACACTCGCTTACCGTCGTTCATTTTTTGCCTTATTAGATAAGCTTGGCACCATAGGATTTTTGTATGTTCTCATCAACTAAGCTTACTTCTACCAAGACTGATGCTACCAAAACCAGCACAGCGATAGATAACTCATCTTCAGCAGATGGTCAGTATTCAGCCGCTGCCCAAAGTCAGTTGGCAAAGCTTTGGACATGGATAGCTGCCCATCCAAAATCCATAGCAGCTATTATTCTACTTATCTCGATGACCTTGTTTATGACACTCAATGTCAATGGCTATTGGGACTTTGCGCTACCATTACGCGGCAAAAAACTGCTAGCACTGATGGTGGTTGGCTATGCGATTGGCGTGTCGACGTTGCTGTTTCAGACGTTGACTCACAATCCAATTCTAACGCCCTCCCTACTTGGGTTTGACTCACTCTATGTTCTGTTGCAGAGCTTACTGGTTTTCTTTTTAGGTGCGATTAGCTTTACCAGTCTCGATCCTATTGCCAAGTTCACGCTAGAGATTGTCCTGATGTTTGGGGCATCTTTATTATTGTTTAAGTTATTATTTTCTAAAAGCAGTCAGGATCTGACACGGCTAATATTGGTGGGCGTTATCTTTGGCGTGTTATTTCGCAGTTTATCAGCACTCATTGCACGGCTGATTAACCCTGATGATTTTGTGGTCGTACAGTCTGCCAGCTACGCGCAGTTCAATACGGTCAACCCTCAGCTACTAGGTATCAGCTTATTTATCTGTGCCATCACCGCGATATTTGTATGGCGCTGGCGTTATCAGTGCGATGTATTGATGCTTGGACAAGCACAAGCCGTCAATCTTGGTATCAACTATCAACGTCTGGCCTTTGGTCTATTAACTGTCATCGCTGTACTGGTTGCCACGGCTACTGCACTGGTCGGTCCAGTGACTTTCTTTGGTTTATTGGTTTGTGCATTGACCAATCGTATCGCTCGACATATGTATCACACCGAGCGGCTGATATTGGTCAGTTTGGTCGCTATGATTTGCTTAGTGCTGGGTCAAACACTCTTTGAGCAAGTGCTAGATATGGCAGGCGTATTGTCAGTGGTGATAGAGCTAGCGGGCGGATTGATGTTCTTAGCATTGATATTTATGTCTCAGCGTCGTTCTTTATGATTACTTAGCTAACATTGTTTATTTAGCTGATCCTGTTGATAGAGAAAACCCTAAGACTTTTTTAAATAAGACTGACTATGATTAAACTAAATAATATCTCTCACCATATTGGTAAACAACAAATTCTGCATGACATTACGTTGTCCCTCCCAACGGCGCAGGTGATTGCTTTGATTGGGCCTAATGGTGCTGGGAAGTCTACGTTGTTTTCTGTCATGGCCCGTTTGCAGCCGCTACAATCTGGGCAGGTGAGCTTCGCTGTAGATAATGAGGAACGTGATATTGTCAGCTGTCAGGCGCGGACACTGGCCAAAACGGTCGCGATGCTTGGGCAAGACAACCATGTGCAAGGGCGCCTACGCGTACATGAGCTACTGATGTTTGGTCGTTATCCTTATCATCAAGGGCAACCGACCGCTGACGATCAGCAAAAAGTACAGGAAATCCTCGAGCGCTTTGAGCTTGAGCCACTTGCCGAGCGTTTCTTGTCAACGCTATCGGGTGGACAGCGACAGCGCGTGCTGATCGCTATGATTGTCTGCCAGGATACGCCCTATCTATTGCTCGATGAGCCACTGAACAACCTAGATATGTATCATGCTGGTCGACTCATGCGTGAGCTACGCCAGCTGAGCCACAATCAGCAGAAAACCGTGGTCATCGTTCTGCATGATATCAATCAAGCAGCACAATTTGCCGATACAGTGGTTACGATGAAAGCAGGAGAAGTGACGGCTGTTGGTCGCCCTGCTGATGTTATTACTCAAGAGACGATGAAAGATTTATATAACGTCGATGTCACTGTCCTAAGTCATCAGGGTCGTCCAGTGATTGTCGATACGGTTTAGTGACTGGTTAGACTCAAGTACGCAATAAAAAACTCAATATAGTGCCAGTACATTGGTACTAGCACTATACTGAGCACATTAATTTTATGTCTTAATATCTATTTAAGCTTTTGCGCTGCTTTAAGTCGCTGCTGTCGACCTTTCCACCATAGATAAACGCCCGTAATGGACAACACTGTCACAGCCAAACCTACCAGTGCTAAAAATATTTGATACAGTAAGTGGCCGATGCCATGGCCAATATGACCCATATGTAAGGTCAATAACCAATTGTTAGTCTTACTGCCAAATGATGAGTTTTGATAGCCAAAGTTCACCTGTTCAACGCTACCTGTTTTTGCATTAACCGTGATGGATGATGCACCGCCTTTTTTACCAATGTCTTTATCTGTCTTAAAGCGCAGCTGCCATTGGCCCTCGTCCTCAATCCAACGTATGCCTAAAAACTCTCGTACTAGCATACCCTTGCTTTGGGCAGCGATGTTTGCCTGCTCACTTAAATAAGCAATGCTATTGGCTTTGTTGACCACATCAACAGCTTCGACATCGATAACTTCATTGCTTACAGCTTCAACTCTAGTCGCTGTTTCTGCATCAGACGCCTGCTCTGCTTTTTCTGATGGCTTTCTTGAGTTCTCCTGTCTTTCACCTCTTCCCTCAAGCCCTACGACAGCATGCATCACAGGTTGATAGACCTCTCTTAAATTAAAACCAACACTAGACCACGCGATGACAAACAGCATGATCCATAACCATAGCCCAAAAGCATGGTGTAGATCATAATTCAATTTAAACATATTACTTTTGGTACGAATTTTCCACGCTGGTAACCAGCGTTTCAAAAAGGAGGCGCGTTTTTTAGGCGAGGTTTGGTTCTGTGCTTTTTTCTTAATCGCTCTAGGAAATGTTAAGTAGAAGCCAATAAAGCAATTAATCGTCCACACGAGCGCGACAATCCCTAGTAGCAATTTTCCAATATCACCCAGTAATAAATCGCGATGTAACCAAAACACTTTCCACATGGTGTTGTGCCATGCCCACTCATCTCTATCACGAGTACCAATGATATCGCCAGTATAAGGATGGACATAAACTTGTTGAAACGGTGCTTTTGGTTGGTTTTGGGCGGCTTTGCCTCGTGCTCTATCTACCGAAAATACGGCTGACCTCTCTGCTGTTATCGAGGTTGGCATGCTAGAAAAAGCATATTGAGGGTACGCACTGATGACCTTGTCATGAAGCTCGGCAATAGGCAGATGTGATGCGTTTTGTTTCTCAACCTGAGCCAGTTTATGGTTGAAGACATCGTCTAGCTCGTCATGAAATGCCAATAATGTGCCAGTAATACCAGTGATAATTAAAAAAACTGCCATGGCGAGCCCCGTATAACGGTGAATCCAAAGACAGCTATAGCGAAAATTAAATGACATAAATAAATCTGCTGTTATATTGTGATAGTAAGTTATTGAATTATTAAAAATATTTACGGGGACATGGGCTTATTTTAAAAATGAAAACCTGCCCTAACAACGCAAAAGGTCTAAGCAAATAGCTCAGACCTTTTTCTAACTTAACAAACCCTGTGTCTACCTCCTAAAAATCAACGCTAACGTCGAACACATAAGTACGACCAGGTTCATTGAACGTACGTGCACCTGCGTTCGTAGCGGTACCCTCACGATAAACACCCTCATCAAACAAGTTTTTGATACCAGCTCCAACAGTAATCGCTTTTGTCAAATCATAGCGAGTGCTCACGTTGGCAATGGCATACGGTTCGCGATCAAGCAACGGGTCACCACTATCTTCTCCAGTCGTAACTGAAATCGTAGGGGCTTCAATCGTGCCGTAGTAGCTCACATCAAAGTCGGCATTCCAGCGAGGCGTAATATCCCAATCCACACCCGTGTTTACAGTGAACTTAGGAATGAGTGATAATGGCTCGCCATTGTCTTTTCGCTCTGAGCGGATGTTACTGGTGATATTGGTAGACCACGAAACCTTGTCAGTGACTGGTACTTGTACAAAACCTTCTAAACCTTCGACAATTGCTTCACCTTGATTGTCCCATTGAAAGATAGAACGATTTGTCGCTGTATCTACCGCCACACGATCCGTACCAGCGCCAATGCGGTTATCATAGGCATTATGGTAATAAGTCAAGCCTGCATTCAGTCCAGTACCATCATCATAAGTAAAGGTGATCTCTTTATTCCAAGATGTCTCATTTTCTAGGTCAGGGTTCCCTAATACGTGGCAACCTCTTTCATCAAGAGGTACCCAAGATGGACAACCATTGCCACCAGTATAGTAAATATAGTTTGGATCAAGCTGATATAATGAAGGGGCTTTAAACGCACGACTGACGCCGCCTTTCACTGACCAATCAGGACTAAAGTGCCAAGTAGTATTGATACTAGGCGACCAATTACTGCCAGCTTCACTATGATAGTCAAAACGTAAGCCTGGCGTGACATACCAATCAGGCGTGATCTCATAGTTATCTTCTAAATAAGCACCGACGAGGTAGGCATCTGAGGTCGGATCGCGCTTGTCAGGATCGGTCTCTACATCACCAAACTCAAAACCATCTTCAAATGTCATATCAGATACCACAGGGTTATCCAGCTTTTCACCGCGGAACTCTGCACCAGCAGTCAAGGTATGACGATCAAAGTAAATATCCCATTCTGATTTAGCATTCAGCGTATCGTAAGTCGCCTCTGTCCACTCAAACGCCTCTCCGTCGTCAGGTATGACAATCTGTCCTTCACCGCCACCCGCACTGCCTTCACCCAGACGCTCATTAACTGTCCGAGTATACTCTACAAAACTGTTACTACTAGCATCATCATACTCACCTCGGTGCGTGATCGCCGCGCCATAGCGTTGCATTTTACTCGTTGTTTCGCCGTCTAATTCGTCTATCAACGTTTCATTCACTGATTGGAACAACGAGTCACCCGCCCAGCGGTTTTCTTGACGGCTATAGTTCACTTCAAAACCGACAGTATTTATCGCATCCATCGCGTATTCAAATACTTGGCGCACGTCGATATTTTCGACACCTTCAGTACCTGCTGCTACTGAGTCATCTAGCGCTTCTGCTGCATTGATGTACGGGTCATCTGCTTCACTATCATGATATCCAAGGGTCGTACGAGAGGACAGTTTATCTGTCAAGGCACCTGCCATATTGATATTGGTACGCCAGCTACTGCCTTCTAGATCGCTCTCTGGTGCCTCATAGTGACCACTGATAGAAAACTCTGGCTCAGTCGGGCTCTTAGTAATGATATTTACCACACCGCCCATACTACCAGAGCCATAACGGGCTGCTGCTGGACCACGCAATACTTCGATGCTTTCGATAGCGCCTGGTGGTACCCACTGCGAGTCACCACGCGTGTCTTGCTCACTCCCACGACTAGGTCGTGAGGAATTGCGAGAAGTGACAGGACGGCCGTCGATTAAGATAAGTGTATTGTTTGGTCCCATACCACGCAAATCAATTTGACGTTGGTTACCACGCTGACCTGACGTTGATGAACCCGACAAATTCACACCTGGCATCTTACGTACAATTTCCGAGATATCATTAGAAACTGATGCTTTTTCGATGGCTTCTTCACTAATAATAGACAGCCCTGCCGCTTGTTCTAGCTCGTCCCTTGCTGCCCGCACCACAATTGTATCCAATGTGGCTGTAGGCACAGCTTCTTGCCCACTTGCTCCCTGTATCATATTGTCATCACCCTCGGCAGCAACGGCTGTACTACTAAGAATAGAAGTCACAGCGATACTTAGTAAAAGCTTACCAGTCACGACGCGTTGAAGTTTTTTTGGAGAAGTGATGACTGAGAAATCAGAGCAACCTGATTGGTTTGACATAAGTAATATTCCTTGAAGCGCACAATTTCGTTAATACCTGTTTATCTCATCGTCAGTGAATGGTTTTAGCCACTTTTTATGCAATGCTTCGGATGCATTCTCGGTGCAAGTACACATAAATAAACGTCTAAAATTGACATACGATTGTCGGATAGACGTGTCCGTAAATATATGTGTTATAAAAACATGACTAAAATATCGCCAAGCGGCTTAGCTATTGAGAGTAAACGAATAAGGGTATGTACTGAGTAGGGTTAAAAGTTTGATGACGCTGTAACTGTCATTAATTAGCCAATGAATTAAATATTTAGCGTAAAAAAGTCTCTATAAATAGAATAGAGCAAAGGGCCATTAACTGTTCTGTAATGAGCGAAACACACTTTAGCAAGTTAAATATAAGAATGCAAACATTAATGATAATTATTATCATTAATGTTTGCATTCTTATATTTGGTTTAGTTAACGGTTTAATTAATGCTTAATATCTTTATAGAAATGCCTGATAGTTTCAGTTGTATAATCGCTACCCTGTCAAATCTTGTCGATATTTCCAATATGATAATTCGGCCAGTCAGAAACATTATGCGTTAAATCCAGAATTTCGACGTTTACTTACTCTATGCCCGTATTCACTCACAATTATTTCCTGATAATTTGAGAGATATAAATGAGCTTCGATGATAGCTCGCTGTTGTTTAGAGTATTGGCGTATTGCTCGCATACGATTTAACTCATATGCTATTTATACGGTAGCCTCACCTTCTACCAAACGAGCAACTTAACATCTACTCTTCGATAAATCGCACTCTCAAAAATCTCGCAAAAAAAGCCAGCTCCCGTGTAAGACAGCTGACTTTATAAGTACGATTAGATTTAAATTCGATAAGCTAGATTAGAACTGATAAGTTAAAGACGTTTTGATATTACGTCCCATGTCGAAATCAGTAGCAGCATCACTGGTTGAGCTTAATCGAGATGAGTGGTTAGCATAAGTTTCATCAAAGATATTGTATACACCTAAAGTCGCTTTAATACCTTCGATCTGAGTTGGCGTATAAGTCATAAAAATATCGTGAACATCGTAGCTTGGCTTAGTATCTTGATTATTATCTGTAATTGATGACACATAAGTACTGCGCCAACCTAGATCAACGATATCAGTTGGTGCATAATTTAAGTTTACCATGTAACGATCACCCGAGTCCGCACTACCGCCGCTGACTGATGGAATACTATCGCCTGTCTTATCACCTTCGCTACGAGCACGCGAATAACTTAGCCCCATACCAAAGTCACGAGTCGTATAATTGGCTGCTAGTTCGACCCCTTTGATTTCGTAGTCTTCATCGCTGTTAATTGTACCTTGGCAGTCTTGTAGGTTACCTTCAGAGCCACGTTCACCAGTAGTACAGTTTAGACCATATCGACCTTCTCGATTCCCTGTTCTAATAAATTGCTGATAGTTTTCAATATCAGTTACGAAATACTTACCACTCAATTGCAGAGCATCATCAGCAAGCGTTAAACCACGCAATGTCGTCGCAATACCAACCTCAGCGTTAGAACCTTCTTCCGCTTTTAGATTTTTATTGGCATAAGTCTCTGCTCCGTCATCATTAAAAACAGTTTGGCTTAAGTCTGGACCGTTAAATAACTGAGTATAGCTCGCGAATATTTGGGTACGCGGGGCAATCTCATAACTGGCAGCCAGTGCACCGACGACGTTGTCATACGTTTTGCCACCAGAGACAAACTCTGGAGATTCGTAGCGATCATAGCGCACACCTGGCGTTAAGGACAGTTTACCCATTTGCCATTGGTCTTCTAAATATACAGAAGTATTGGTTGCCTCATCACTGCCTGCCGCAGCGCCGTCACGAATCATTTCTGATTCTTTCTTGTAATGCTCAACCCCAGCGATTAACTTATGAACCCCTGGTACACCATTGATGATACTGCTATCGATGATACTAGTGTTTTGTACTTTACCGCCTGTAGTCTTTACTTGAGCATCAAAGTCAAAATTACCCACATTGTCAGAATCACGTAATATTTGTGTCTCTGTTTGATAGATGGTGGTATCAACATCTATCAGCTGATTTACAGGATTATAAGTATGATCGAGTGTATAAGTATCTCTGCTTATGTTTTGCGGTATTCGCTCATCGGACAGGCTAGGAAAGTCTGGGCGGAATGGAAAAATACCATCTTTTTCAGTACGACTAAAGCTTGCGCCAATGCGATGAGCATCAGCAATATTAGCACCTGCTTTCAATAGAATATTTTCGCTTTCGCTATCTTCGAAAAGCTCACGACCTTTACCATCTTCACCCGAACTAGTATCACGCTTACCATAGTAAGCAAGTAGATCAATATTATCAGTTGGGGCAGCGAATACTGTAGCTGAAGTCAATAGTTCGTCATTATTACTACCATAACCCACATTGACTTTAGCACCGATTTTTTGGTTAGGTTTAAGCAAATCTGCCGCGTCGACTGTCTCAAAAGCAACCGCACCGCCAAGAGCATCATTACCTAGCGTCACCGAGTTATTACCAACAGCGACTTCTGCTTGTTTTAGCAGATCTGGATCAATAGTGACATCACCCATATGGTAGAACAACGCGCCTTCTTGACGTGCGCCATCAATCGTTACTTTTAGGTTGGTATCATCAAGACCACGTACACGAATACGTTGGTTGACCGATGAGGTACCGCCCACGCTTACCCCTGGCACAACGTCCAGAAAATCGCTCAAATGGCTGGCTTGTGCAGCTGGGGTGTAGTCATCTATGTAGACAGAGTCTTCTTGTACAGCGTCACGTACTGAGCTATTTGCTGTTACAGTGATAGTCTGCAATGTTGTGTTTGGCATATCTGCTGCCGTTGCGGCACTGGCAGCTTGCGTCCACAATACAGCGGCGACACCGATAGACAATACTGTCAATTGACTAGATAACTTTACTTCGCGCATAACACATTTACTCACTTTGTTTACTGTCAGAAATTAGAATTTTTAGAATTATTTTTGAGGGCTATCGTCAAACAACCTTTAAAATAGTGCCCACCAGAAGATTAAATACATTAAAACACTTAACTCATCGTGCGAATAACATGATTAATGTTAATGATAATAATTAGCGTTTAAATAATGAGAGGCATAATAACTAAGTATTAACAATTTGGCAATAATTAATATTATACATTCTCAATTCTAGTGCTTAGTATGCCAAGGAAACACAGCAACGCTTGGTACCAACTATAAATATGCTATCAAATATGACAATGACTACGAGTTGAATCTGTATAAACAAGGCTTAAAAATCATCACTTCTACAGCAGCCTGCTATTAACTCAACTTATCACTTGTATTTCTTGTACTACTGTACTAGAATACTGAAACAAGATGGTTCTCAGCGAAAAATCGCTCAACAAGCGACCTATCTATTTTCTTTGGCTAAGATGACCTATTATGACTACCGATCCTTATCAGAGCTTAGTGAAACATTTGACCAACTGTACTGATAGCGCAGATATCGAAAAGCTGCTCAGTGCCTTGCTGACCGATAAAGAACAGCATGACATCGCCAATCGTATTCGCATTTTTGACTTGCTAGATCGTGGCATCACTCAGCGTGATATCTCTGAGCAATTAGGTGTTGGTATCGCCACTGTCTCTCGCGGTGCCAAGGCCAAGCAAAGCCATGATGTCAGCGCGTTACTAGCCACACATAGAGACTGCTCTTAACCCTTTGAACGTTACTATCTAGCTTTTTACTGACAACTCTCACACTTATTAATCAACACATATTTGAACCATTTCGGACTTTGTTATGACCTCTAGTACTCGCACACAGACCAAACCTGCTCCTATCGATATCCCGAGCAAACCACAACGTATCAAACTGACGCAAGATATCGATTTTTTTGCATTATTCAAACGTATCGAAAGCGCGTTTGATACCTGCTATTTGCTCGAATCATTGGGCGAAGACAGCCATATCTCGCGCCATCATGCGATCGGCTTTGACCCTGTGACGACTATCGCCGCATTAGATCGCAAAACGCTTGCGATTACCGATAATAAAACTGCTGAGGTAAGTCATTATCAAACCGACAATCCTTATCAGCTATTGCGTGATATAACACCGCAGCATGTCATCGCTCGCGATCAAAGCGGTGGTCTGGTCGGGTATTTGGGTTATGACTGCGTGAACTTCTTTGAACCTAGCCTCAATACAAAAGCCAGCGAAGACTTTGAACCCTTTAAATTTGGCGTGTATCTAGATGGATTGACCCTAGATAAGATGACTGGGGAGATTTTCTACTTTTATTACCCAACTGCTCAACAAGAAAACCGTATCGAGCAAATCAAAGCCCTACTCGATGAGCCAACGCCTAGCTATGAAGCGCCTAAAGTTGAATTTTTAGGTGATGGTATGAGCCAAGAAGAGCATGCCAATGTCGTCATGCAAGTCAAAGAAGACATCATCGCTGGGCGTATTTTTCAGTGTGAAGTAGGCTTTAAATCTAAATATCGTATTGCCGGTGACAAAATGCCGATTTATGAAAAGTTGCGTGCCGTCAATCCATCGCCGCATATGTATTTTATGAAATTTGCGCAACAGTGCATCATTGGTGCCTCGCCTGAGCTGCTATTCCGCTTGCGTCAAGGTGAAATGGAAACCTATCCGCTCGCAGGAACGGCTAAACGCGGCGCCGATGTAATAGAGGACCGTAAGCTTGCCCGCGCCTTACTCAACGATGACAAAGAAATTGCCGAGCACAATATGCTGGTCGATTTGCATCGCAATGATATTGGCCGTGTGGCACGTTTTGGTACAGTAAAAGTACGTAGCCTGATGGATATCAAGCGCTTCTCTCACGTGCAGCATATTTCTTCTGAAATCGTTGGTATCCTGCATCCTAACGAAGATATGTTTAGTGCGCTTGCCAGCAACTTCCCTGCTGGTACGCTATCAGGCGCACCTAAAGTAGAAGCCATTAAAGTCATTAATGAGCTAGAGCCAGATGGTCGCGGTGCTTATGGCGGTGCATTAGGCTCGTTCAATTTCAATGGTGATTGTATCTTTGCCATTCCTATTCGCAGTCTGTTTATCAATGGCGAGTCTGCCTACGCCCAAACTTGTGGCGGTAACGTTTACGACTCAAACCCAGCTGATGAGTACTTAGAGATTCAGCGTAAACTGTCGGCGATGAAAGTCGTGTTAGATAGCTTTATGCAATCATAATTGCTACTAGAAGTACTGCATAAATTGACCATATTTTACCTAGCACTATTTTTACAAAAGAGTTTATAACCCATGAATGTTTTAATTATTGATAACTACGACTCGTTTACCTTTAATCTCTACCAATACGTGGGTGAGATTTTACAAACCTTAGACAGTGATAAAGAGGCCAGCGTCATCGTTAAACGCAATAACGAAATCACCCTAGCAGATGTGCAAGCGATGAATCTTGATAGAATTATCATTTCACCTGGCCCTGGCTCCCCTGACGATCCCGCGTACTTTGGTATCTGTAGCGAGGTCATTGAAACACTAGGCAAAACTGTGCCGCTATTAGGCGTTTGCTTGGGTATGCAAGGCATTGCGCATGTGTTCGGTGGTGATGTGGTACGTGCCAGTGTGCCGATGCATGGCAAAATCTCATCGATTCGTCATGATGGTAAGGGCATTTATCAGGGCTTGCCGCAAGAGCTTGAAATCATGCGCTATCATTCACTGGTGGTAAAAGCCGATACGATCCCAAGCTGCCTGACGATCACCTCAGTCGTCGCCAATGACGAGCGAGCGACATTAAGCTTTGATGAGTCTGCGCTGACGGGCGATGAGATTATGGGACTGGCGCACAAAGACTATCCGATTCAAGGCGTACAATTTCACCCTGAATCTTTTGCCACTGAAGGCGCTAAGCGGTTGCTGAGTAACTTCTTGCTACAGGTATAAACCTATATGTCCGTCTCCATGTCTGCCTCAAGCCTAAATACTTCCAGCTTACTCAGACATACTGCGTTGCTCTCAAGCTTAATGCTAATGACCTCTGTCAGCTCGGCTGTAGCACCTGTACAGGCAAACTTTTCAATGGGCATGGACATCCAAGGTCAACGTCTTAACCTTTATGAGAGCTGTGCAGAAGGAAGCGTCACTTGCAACAATATGCTGCTAGTCGCTCCCGATTTAGAACGGCTATTACAGACAACACCAGAACCTAGTAAGTCGCCCTATGCTATCAAATACTACTCTGCGCAAACCAAGCATAGCTTATGTAAAGATGGCGTGACCCCGTGTCGATTTCAGGGTTATACTTTTGAAGGCGAAGATTTTGACGGGTTTATAGATACCTCGAACCATGAGATATCTATAAGAAGTAAATGGACAGTCGATACCTATAGTGCCACCTACAAAGAAAACGAGACTTATCTGCCATTAGCATCACAAGCTGCTCTGATTGATCAGATATATAACACGTCTGATAAAGCATTAAATGAAAGCTACAGAGTAATGCGAAATGAAGTCAGACGCCTGTACGGTGAAGATATGACGGCTGATCTTAAAAAAGAGCAGACTCAGTGGATAAAACAGCGCTCAAAAAATTGCGGAGCCGATACGGATCATCTGCCGAGAACCCAAGTGGAAAAAGTGTGCTTTATTCAGCAAAACACTCTCCGAGAACAAACATTCTTTTTATGGATTGATTAACAGAGACTATAGAAATAAAAAAGTGATGCGAACACAAATATGATATGAGCCAATTATTCGATATTGTTTAGGTTATTTAGCAAACGCTAGCCATTTTTTAGCCATTTGAATAACTATTGATTGAGTTTGGCACACGACCTAGTAGCCACTTATTATCTTTTAGTGATAGACTCAAAAGAATAAACAAAAGACAGCCTTTAATCAGGTTGTCTTTTCTTATTTCAGTATTGCTTGGAGAGATTGTATTAATAGCAATCTTACAACATCTTGTGTCACTTAGATCGTAAGAAGAAAACAGTATGGCAAACATCGACAACGGAATGACGACCCATTCGCATCAATCATGGCTAGGCACCATTCAAATCATCACGGCTGCTATCTGCTGGGGTACGTTGGGTATATTCTCGACTTACCTAAACCAAATTGGATTTAGTGGTTGGCAAGTAACCATATTACGAATTGTCACGGCGGCCTTTATCATTTTAGCCATGCTACCAACACTGTGGCCACACCTTATCAAATTACAGCCAAAACAGTGGCTTGGTTTGGCGATGCAGTCGTTGATAGGTGTCCTTGGTATGTCGGTCTGCTATTTTTTTGCGGTAAGCTACGTTGGTGCCGGCCCTGCCGTTGCCTTACTCTATACCGCACCCGTATTTAGCTTATTGTTCTCAAAATTCTTACTGAGTGAGTCCATTACTCGCAAATCAGTGTTACTGGCATTGATGGCGGTGTTTGGCGTAGGCTTAACCATGTTAGGTGAGCAAGCAAAAGTTAACTGGGGGATTTTACTCGGTCTATCAGCAGGGATGTGTTATTCGTTATATGGCGTATTGGGCAAGCGCGCCATGCATTACGCTCACCCTGCCCCTTTGGTATTTTTTACCTCTATTATCATTAGTGCTGGCGTACTACTGCTCTTGCCTGAGACCTATAACACTTATGAGCAGCTATTAGATCTGCCCTTAATGACTTGGGGCTATGTTTTGGGATTGTCACTGCTGGGAACCGTCGTGCCATTTGGGCTATATATGAAAGCATTGGAAAAGCTGCCCGCCACTCGTGCATCGGTATTTACGATTTTTGAGCCATTGACTGCGATTGCGCTCGCGATGCTATTACTGCATCAATCTTTGTCTTGGATTCAGTATTTGGGCGTGGCACTTATCTTGCTAGCAGCTTTATTAAATGCTGTGTTAAATGGTACCGCCACTCGCGTACCTCGCTGGTTAAAACAACGACAAAGGGCATAGTTTACTGTCTGTCCATTTGAGATACGTCCCATTTATTTCGATAAGAAAAGCCCCAACCATAGCATCATGATTGGGGTTTCTTTTTTTATTACTTACGCACAAACAAACGTTTTTACTGCTCAATACGTTGTAAAAATGCCTGCGTACGAGGGTGTTTTGAGTCTTCAAATAGCTGCTTAGCACTGCCTTCTTCGACCACATGACCGTCTTCGATCAGTACAACATGATCGGCAACGTCACGAGCAAAGTTGATTTCGTGAGTCACTACGACCATCGTCCAACCTTCAGAGGCGAGCTGCTTCATCGTCTCAAGCACATCCTGTACCAGCTCTGGGTCAAGTGCAGAGGTTGGCTCATCAAACAGTAACAGCGACGGCTCAATAGCAAGTGCACGGGCAATACCAATACGCTGCTGCTGACCACCAGATAGCTGGAATGGATAGAGATCCGCTTTGTCCGACAGTCCAACTTTCTCTAGTAATACCAGTGCCTGCTCACGGGCTTGTACTTTGCTCTGCCCTTGTACCACTGTAGGCCCAAGCATCAAGTTTTCAATGGCTGTCTTATGTGGAAACAAGTTATAAGACTGAAACACCATACCTGACTTACGCTGTAAAGCTAGTAGCGTTTTTTTGCTTGGTTTAGTGGCAAAGTCGACGCTCAAGCTATCGTCATCAAAAGCAATCACACCTTGATCAGGAATCTCTAGCGCATTTAAACAACGCAAAAAGGTGGTTTTACCCGATCCTGAAGGTCCTAATATTACGACCACTTTGCCTTTATTGATGGTCAAGTCGATGCCTTTTAGCACCTGATTGCCACCGAAGGCTTTATGAATATTAGTGACTTTGATCATAAAAATTCCTGTTGGGCTAGGGCGTGTCATCAATTAGCCTATTCAATCATTTAGCGGTCTTAAAATGGCTAAATCTTGTCAAATATCGTCAAAAATATTATGAATATACCTATATTCTCTGCAATTTTTTCCTCATTTGACTACTATTTATCTCATTTTAAGCCTAGCTATCTAAATGATGACACACCCTAGTCTATATTTGCGAGTGTCTATTGAGCCATAACTTATTTTACTACGTAGCTTATTTTGCCACATATCGATCAAGGCGCGTTTCAAGCTTGCCTTGGATGAAGGTCAAGAACAGACAGATACCCCAGTAGATAATTGCCGCTTCTGTATAGACCAGCATAAACTCATAGTTACGAGCTGTGATAATCTGCGCTTGTTTGAATAGCTCAGTGACCAGTACCAGTGAGGCAAGTGAGGTATCTTTTACCAGACTGATAAAGGTATTGGACAACGGCGGCACCGATACTCTAAGCGCCTGCGGTAAAATCACATGACGAAAAGTCTGTAGATACGTCAAACCAACCGTCGAGCCTGCTTCCCACTGCCCTTTTGGTATTGACAAAATCGAAGCACGCACTGTCTCCGATGCATAAGCACCGATGTTCAATGAGAATGCGATAATCGCTGAGGGAAAGGGATCAAGCTTCACCCCGACACTTGGCAGACCATAGAAAATAATAAACAGCTGAACCAGCATCGGTGTACCGCGAATGGCGGACACATAGACACGAGCGAGCCGATAAATGATTTCATGGAACCAAGTGGCACGCGGAATGATACGAATCAATGCCACTGTCAGTGCAATGGCCATACCAATCGCAAATGAGATCAATGCCAGCGGTATCGAATAATAGATACCGCCTTTGAGCATTGGCCAAAACGACGAGATGACAATCTGCGCTCGATCAGGACTCATAAATGGCAATACTGCCAATAAGTCCGCGAACCATGATGTAGACATTACAGAAGCTGACATGATAGAAACTGACATTATTTTTGTTGACTTATATCAGCACCAAAGAACTGTTCGCTAAGCTTAGTTAGCGTGCCTTCAGCCGCCAATTCAGCCATCGCTTCATCCAATTTTGCCACGACTTCATCATCACCTTTGATAAGCACTAGGCCTGAACCACGTAACTCACTAGCAGGTGCAGTCAGTTTAATCTCAAGATCAGAATCTGGGAACTTTTTTAGATAATCCAATACCGCTAGATTGTCATTCATCGTAAAGTCAGCGCGATCCTGCTTCACTAATTGAATCGCTTGCGCCATACCATCGACAGGAACGATCTCTGCACCATAACGCTCTGCAAGCTCACCATAGTTACTGCTAAGTGATTGCGCCGTACGTAGGCCTTTTAAACCTTCCCACGAGCTATAACGGTTGTCATCAGTAGGTGCCAATACAACCGCACCTGACCAGCTATAAGCCATTGCTTTGTCATACTTTGCTTTACGCTCAGGCGTGGTCAAACTAACTTGGTTAGCCACCATATCAAAACGTTTTGAATCCAAACCAGCCAACATCGCATCCCATTGAGTTTCTTTAAACTCAACGTCTACGCCTAGTTTATCCGCGACTGCACGCGTTACTTCAACATCATAACCCGTTAGTTTGCCGCTCTCATCATGATACGTGAACGGAGGATAAGTACCCTCTGTACCGACGTTGATGGTGCCGCCGTTGTTGATACGTTGTAGCAAATCAGAACCGCCTGTTGCAGCGCTGTCAGTTGCACTGGTATCGGCTTCGTTGGTAGTAGATTGACCACAAGCGGCAAGGAACATAGTGCTGGCGGCAAGGGCTAAAAGAGTACGACGTTTCATAAGACGTCCTTATAAGAGTGAATGAATAAAGTAAAAACACATAATGCTAATAAGACACACAGCACTAATAAAATATACGGTGCTAATAAATAGGACAAGCCGACACAGAAGAACAATATAAGCTCCTCTATGATATTCGGCTTTGGTTGCCCGATTTGAGGCTATTTGGGCTATTTTTCAATACTGTTTCTATATTATATTTTAATTTTTAACGATTGTTCAAATATTCTGGCGAGTTTAATTAACGCCAATTGCTATCTTATTAAATAACAGTTTATGGATATAGTATCTCACTTTAGACAGAAAAAACGTACACAATCAGTGAGCATACGTAAGCTATAGTCAGTTCAATATCATCTCGATACAAAGAAACCGAGTGCAAGTTATACATTAGTATGCTTAGCGAGGATGAAGATGTAGCGGATTTATATAGGCTTGACTATATCTGCTATAACTCGCCTGAGAACTGATAGCGATCACCCGCATGCCACATCTTTACAAAGGTAACGACTTGGCCAGCCGAATAGGTCTGCCGACGCAACACAAGCGTTGGTGACTGCGGCGCAATTTGCAAAAACTCAGCAATCTCATCAGGGGCTGCCAATGCTCGGATGGTATAGCTTCCACTGTCTAGAGGACTTTTGGCAATCAAGTAATCACTGGTATTGACTACACTAAAATCCTGATCGATAAACTTCGGTACTTTTTTGGCATCGACCCAGCGTTCTTCAAACTGTATGGGCTGACCATCGGCAAAGTGAATGATTTTTACTTCATACAAGACAGCTTCATCACTAGCATCTGTCTGAGCAATCGCGTTTACAGACGTAGCCCCTTCATCAATTATAGCCCCTTCATCAATACCAAACTTACGACGCAACTCATTATCGAGCATAGCAGCAGTCACGGCGCGCTTGCTGACGACCTGTGCCTCATAATCACGATTGGCAGACTTTAAATCCTCAGCGATGTTGCGTACCTCAACAAACGTATGATTAAACTGCTGCTGCGCGACAAACGTGCCCGACCCTTGTCGACGCTCTAACACCCGCTCCTCGCTCAGCTCTTTTAGCGCACGGTTGACCGTCATTCGTGACACACCAAATTCTTCAGCCAATGCCATTTCTGTCGAAATCGCGTTGCCCGCTTGCCACTTACCAGAATGAATGTTGTCTAGTATGGCGTTTTTTATGCGTTGATACGCCGGAATCGTCTTTGTCATATCCGCCTTGACCGTCAGTTTTGCTAATAGGAATGACCACATAATATCACGAGACCACCGTGCAAGCCTTAGTCAAAATGTCTGAGCGTTCAGTATTGACTAGGGCATTTTTCAACTCACTCGATGTTATCTAAATTGGCTGAGTTAATCACAAAAATCATCAGCTCATGAAAAAAATCCTTGCATGAAAAAAGTATCTTTGATAATTTGTATATACAACTTTACAGCGGTGCTAGAAAATTTGTTTTATCGATTCGATATTTTTATGAATTTAGATGAATACTTAATAGTAGATAAATACTTAGTAAATGAATATCTAGACTGACTGTAAGACACTTACTTTAATGACTTTATCGCCCTATTCGCTATCACAAGGATATGATCATGACTACTGACAACGGAACCAACAAAGAAACTAAGCTGACTCGCCGCGATGAGAGCCGTAATATTGCTGCGCCTACCGGTAGCACGCTACATTGCAAAAGTTGGCTGACCGAAGCCCCTTATCGCATGTTGCAAAACAACCTGCATCCTGATGTGGCAGAAAACCCAAAAAGCCTAGTCGTGTACGGTGGTATCGGACGCGCAGCCCGTAACTGGGAAAGCTATGACCAAATCTTAGAGTCGCTAAAAGAGTTAGAAGATGACGAGACATTACTAGTGCAATCTGGCAAACCAGTAGGCGTGTTTCAAACACATGAAAATGCCCCGCGTGTTTTGATTGCCAACTCCAACCTTGTACCGCGCTGGGCGACGTGGGAGCACTTCAACGAGTTAGATCGCAAAGACCTATTTATGTACGGTCAAATGACTGCTGGTAGCTGGATTTATATCGGTACGCAAGGCATCGTCCAAGGTACGTATGAGACTTTTGTGGAAGCAGGTCGTCAGCATTATGATGATAGCTGGGCGGGTCGTTGGATTTTGACCGCCGGTCTGGGCGGTATGGGCGGCGCGCAGCCACTAGCTGCTACCTTTGCAGGTGCGACTTCACTAAACATCGAGTGTCAGCAATCTAGCATCGATTTCCGTTTGCGTACTGGTTATATCGACAAGCAAGCAGACGATCTTGACCACGCTTATGAGCTAATCAAACAACATACGGACGCTGGCGAAGCTGTCTCTATCGCCCTACTTGGTAATGCCGCAGATATCTTACCTGAGATGGTCAAGCGTGCTAACGCTGGTGGCATGAAACCCGATTTGGTCACCGACCAGACCTCAGCGCATGACTTGATCAATGGCTATCTACCAAGCGGTTGGACGGTCGAAGAATGGAAAGCTGCTCAGGAAGATCCAGAGCAACATGCAGCACTGACCAAAGCCGCTGCTCAGTCTTGTGCCGTACACGTACAAGCGATTTTAGACTTGCAAGCGATGGACATTCCAGCGACTGATTACGGTAACAACATCCGTCAGGTCGCTTTTGATGAAGGGGTCAAAGATGCCTTCAACTTCCCAGGTTTTGTCCCTGCATATATTCGTCCGCTATTTTGCCAAGGTAAAGGTCCTTTCCGCTGGGTAGCGCTATCGGGTGATCCAGAAGATATCTATAAGACTGATCAAAAAATCAAAGAGCTATTCCCTGAAAATAAACATATTCATCGCTGGTTAGATATGGCAAAAGAGCGTATTCAATTCCAAGGCTTGCCTGCTCGTATCTGCTGGTTAGGGCTTGGTGAGCGTGACAAAGCAGGCTTAGCATTTAATGAAATGGTCAAAAACGGCGAGCTAAAGGGCCCAATCGTCATTGGTCGTGATCACTTAGACACGGGTTCTGTCGCTAGTCCAAACCGCGAAACAGAGAGCATGAAAGATGGTTCGGATGCGGTATCTGATTGGGCGCTATTGAACGGTATGCTGAACGTGGCAGGCGGCGCGACGTGGGTATCACTACATCATGGCGGCGGCGTTGGCATGGGCTACTCGCAGCACTCAGGTATGGTCATCGTCGCAGACGGTACGGACGCTGCAGCCAAACGCTTATCGCGAGTACTGGTCAATGACTGCGGCTCAGGTGTGATGCGCCATGCAGATGCAGGTTATGAGTTGGCGATTAAAACAGCGAAAGACTATGGTCTAAATCTGCCAATGATCAAATAATTCGAATCATTTTACTTTATAAAAATAAATAGCCAGATAACTATGCAACTAGGATTACCCCTATGAACAATATCAAACAACTAACCCTACATCCTCGCCAGCTTAGCTTTAAGATGCTACGTGATATCTACGATCAGCCTGTCATATTGACACTACCTGAGAGTGCTTATGAGGCGATAGATGCCTCGCACGAAGATGTACGTACCATCATTGCACGAGACAAAAGCGCTTATGGTATCAATACTGGCTTTGGCCTCTTAGCAAAGACGCGTATCAGTGACGACCAACTTGAGCTACTTCAGCGCAACCTAATCGTTTCTCACTCAGTGGGCACGGGTGAAGCTCTCCCTGCAGGCGTGGTACGACTAATTATGGTGATGAAAGTTGCCAGTCTGGCGCAAGGCGTTTCCGGCGTACGCCGCGAGGTGGTAGATAGTTTACTTGGCTTAATCAACAACCAAATCACACCCAATATCCCAGCCAAAGGTTCAGTTGGAGCATCTGGTGACTTAGCGCCATTATCACATATGACGCTGGCGATGATGGGTGAAGGCGATGTGTTTGTTGACGGTAAAAAAGTGCCTGCTGCTGACGCTCTAGCACAGCATGGACTTGAGCCAATCACATTGGCAGCTAAAGAAGGCCTTGCACTGATCAACGGTACGCAAGTATCAACTGCTCTAGCGTTACGTGGTTATTTCTTAGCGCGTGATTTGCTTGAGACCGCCACCATTGTCGGCTCTATGTCGATTGATGCTGCAAAAGGCTCGGACTCACCATTTGATGCACGTATTCACGAAGTACGTGGCCATCATGGTCAAATCGAAATCGCCAAAGCACATCGTCAACTCATCAAAGGCAGTGCTATCCGTGCCTCACATGACGGCGAGCAAGACGATAGAGTGCAAGACCCTTACTGCCTACGCTGTCAGCCGCAGGTCATGGGCGCCTGTCTCGATATCATCAACCAAGCAGGAAAAACGCTACTCATCGAATCAAATGCGGTAACAGACAACCCACTAATCTTTAATAACGAAGATGGGCCAGTTGCTATATCAGGTGGTAACTTCCATGCTGAGCCAGTGGCTTTTGCCGCGGATATTCTAGCCTTAGCAATCGCCGAGATTGGTTCTATGTCTGAGCGCCGTGTGGCCTTGCTGATCGATGCGACTCTGTCTTGTGGCTTACCGCCATTCTTGGTTGATAATGCTGGAGTCAACTCAGGCTTTATGATTGCTCATGTGACCGCCGCAGCACTGGCCTCAGAAAACAAATCTATCGCCCATCCTGGTAGCGTCGATAGTATCCCGACTTCTGCCAACCAAGAAGACCATGTGTCTATGGCCACCTATTGCGCACGCCGCCTATACGAGATGGTGCAAAACACCGCCACTATTATCGGTATTGAGCTATTGGCTGCTGGTCAAGGTATCGACTTCCATCGAGGACTCGAGACGTCAGAGCCGTTGACAGTGGCACATCAGAAACTACGTGAGCAAGTGACGTTCTATGATAAAGATCGCTACCTAGCCCCTGATATCGAAGCCGCCAAGCAGTTGGTATTAGACGGTACACTTGCTGAGCATTGGCAAGAACTGCGTCGCGACTGGTACGAGTCTAAGTAACAGTTAATTGGTTAAAGGAGAGCAACGATGACAGTAGCAACCACACCCATTAACCATACACCTGCTGATATGACCCAGTGGACAGGCCGTGCTGAGCCGTTTGAGACTGCGCGCGCCCGCTACTGGTATCAGCTTGCCCAGCCTTATGAGGCTCAAAATGTCGGGCTGGTTGGTTTTGCATGTGACCAAGGCGTCAGACGCAATCAAGGGCGTGTGGGTGCAAGGGCCGCCCCGCCATTGATTCGTCAAGCTTTTGCCACGCTACCAGTCATTGCCAAGTTGCAACAACGCTTTGACGATCAACTACCATTCTTACTCGGTGATGCGGGTGACATTCACTGTCATGACAACGACGGCTTTGCCGAGAGCACTCTTGAGCAAGCTCAGATCAAATACGCCGATGCAGTCGGCACTATCATCAAACAAGGTGGCCTACCCATTGGTCTTGGCGGTGGTCATGCCATCGCTTACGGTAGCTTTTTGGGATTATGGCAAGCGTTAAAAGAAACAAATGACACGACTGTCAGCACATCCGCAGCACCGACAATCGGAATCATTAATTTTGACGCCCATCTTGATATTCGTCAGTCTGATGTGGCGACCTCTGGGACACCGTTTCGCCAAATTGCTGAGTATCTTGACGCACACGAGCAGCCCTTTCATTATTGCTGTATAGGCGTCAGTCGCTTTTCTAATACCGCCGCACTTTTTGATCGCGCCGAGCAACTGGGCGTACAGGTCATTAGCGATGAAGACTGTCATTATCAGCCTTGGGATACACTTGCCGAGCAGGTCAAAAGCTTCATAGATCAGGTCGATATCGTGTATCTCACCATCGATATGGATTGTTTGCCATCTAGTGTCGTTCCAGGTGTGAGCGCACCTGCTGCTTACGGCATTGAGCTGGGTTTTGTTGAGCGTATGGTAAAAACCATCATGGCATCAGGCAAAGTAAAAATGGCAGACATTGCTGAGATTAATCCTACCTTTGACGTTGATAGTCGTAGCTGCAAAGTCGCTGCTCGACTGCTGGCAACGATTGTAGAACAGCACTTACTTGTCAGCTAGCTCTTACAAAAAAAGGTCTTAACAGGTTACTCGCCTCCCAATCATTAGGAGCATACTATGAATGAATCAGAAAATTTTAGCGAGCAGACGCTCGACAAATCTACTATGACATCGTTTGATCAACTCATTATCAATGCCAACATTGCGACGTTCTCGGCACAACATGGTTTTGATATTTACGAAAAAGGAGAGACTGATAGCGTCCCATATGGTCAACTACATGACGCGGCTATCGGTATTAAAGACGGCAAAATTGCTTGGCTTGGGGCACAGGAACTAATCTCTACTCATCTGCATCATTATCAAGAGAACCAAATCACAGACGCCGATGGTAAATGGATAACGCCTGGGCTCATTGATTGTCATACGCACATTGTCTATGGCGGCAACCGCAGCAATGAGTTCGAAGCGCGTTTGCAAGGTGCCAGTTACCAAGACATCGCAGCACAAGGTGGCGGTATCGTCGCGACCGTGAGCGCCACCCGCGAGGCTAGTATTGAATCGCTATTTGCCCAAAGTGAAAAGCGTTTAATCGCCCTCATTAAAGAAGGCATCACCAGTATCGAGATCAAGTCGGGCTATGGTTTGGACTTAGACACTGAGCGCAAAATGCTTACCGTCGCTCGCCAGCTTGGCGAAAAATATGACATTCATGTGAGTACTACTTACCTTGGGGCACATGCGCTACCGCTAGAATACAAGGACCGTGCGGACGACTATATCGAGCAAGTCTGCGAGTGGTTACCGATTCTGCATGCAGAAGGCTTAGTGGATGCGGTCGATGGCTTCTGTGAAAACATTGCGTTTAGTAGCGATCAAATCAGACGCGTTTTTGAGGTCGCGCGCTCATTAGATCTACCAGTCAAACTGCACTCTGAGCAGCTATCCGATATAGGTGGTAGTGCCTTAGTTGCTGAATATAAAGGACTATCGAGCGATCATCTAGAGCATTTGTCAGAAGAAGACATCAAAAAAATGGCCGCTAGCAACACGGTTGCGGTGATATTACCCGGAGCGTTTTATACGTTACGTGACACCAAGCTGCCACCAATTGAGGCACTGCGTAAGCACTACGTACCCATGGCGATTTCGACCGATTGCAACCCCGGAACCTCACCCTTAACGTCGCTGTTATTGACGATGAATATGGGCTGTACGCTATTTTACCTCACCCCTGAAGAAGTACTAGCAGGCTCGACTGTTTATGCAGCACAAGCATTAGGACTACCTAACAAAGGCAGAATAGAGGTTGGCTGTGATGCTGATTTAGCACTGTGGGATATCGCCCGTCCTGCTGACTTGGCCTATCAAATGGGGCTAAACCCTATCCAAGGTATCATGGTTCAAGGACAATGGCGCGAGACACTATAATCAATCTACCTTTATTTATCGTCATTAGAAAAGCCCCAATCATTCAATGATTGGGGCTTTTTTAATAACAATGTTGCAAATTTCATAAAGTTAAAGAAAAAAATCTCCATAACCTCACTTTAAATAGGGATTTACTATATCAATATTATTAGTAAGGATTTATAATACCCTTTTTTAAACAGGGTTATTTTTGGCTAACTATAGTTCATAAATAAAAATCAACAAACAGTATAGAGAAAGCGATATGCGTACAGATTCATTTCAGCAGATATTGGAAGACTTAAACAGTTCATCAGCAGATGTTGAAGCATCTGCGCTAATCTCTAACGATGGTCTTATGATTGCTTCAGCTCTACCAACCGGCGTGGATGAAGATCGTGTGGGTGCTATGTCAGCAGCATTATTATCGTTAGGTGATCGTGCAGGACGCGAGTTGGCACGCGGTAGTATCGATCGCATTATGATTCAAGGTGAGAAAGGCTATGTCATCATGACCTCATCAGGCGATGAAGCCGTACTTACCATCATGGCAAAACCCAATGCCAAGCTTGGCTTGATATTCCTAGATATTAAGCGTGCCTCAGAAGCGTTGGCAAAGCTCATTTGATTAGCGACTGCTTATCGAATTTATTAGCTTTTAATTACTATAAACATAGTTGGTTCAATATAATTTGAATATAAGAAAACCGAGTAAAAGTACTACAAGTAGTAGGCTAAGCAAGGCTGACACCGTATCCAATTTATAGAGGGTTGACTACATAACGATCAACAAAGGAGATGACCATGGGTTCTCCAATCCCTGATGCACACAAACCCGATATGCCTGCTGAGCAAATCACGATGACTTATCATGATGGCACGTCACGAACTGTCTATGATACTGGTATAGAGCGCCCCTACCCAGACGGTAAGTTGATTGTCTCACGTACCAATCTCGACGGTATCATCACTCACGTCAACGACGCCTTTGTCGAAATCAGTGGCTATCACGTAGATGAATTGATTGGCCAACAGCACTATATTTTGCGTCATCCTGATATGCCAAAAGCTGCCTATAAAGACTTATGGAGTACGGCTGAGTCTGGACAAAAATGGCATGGCTATGTCAAAAATTTATGCAAAGATGGCAGTCATTATTGGGTCTATGCCACTGTGGTGCCTAACGTGCGTCGCGGCGAAACCGTCGGCTACACCTCGGTACGACGCAAACCATCACGCAGCAAAATTGAAGCGGCGATGACTCAATATGCCCAAATGAAACAAGATGAGGAAGGCTAACTCATGACGACACACAATATGTTAATCGCCCCTGATTTTTCGCCTGATCGCTTTGCAGGCTGGCACATGTTCAACACCTTGATTCAAAAACGTGCCAACTTAAACATGCATCTCAATATTCCTGCCTCTCACGCTGAGCAAGAGCAGGTCATTGATGCTGGTGACATTCAAATCATTTATGCCAACCCTTTTGATGCAGCCACTCTCATTCGAGAGCAAGGCTATCGAGCCATTGCCCGACCTATCGGTAAATCTGACGAGATGATCATTGCAGCCGCAGCCAATAGCACTATCAGCCGTTTGGAAGACATTCGAGCAGGGGCTACTGTCGCGATGGCTGACAATCGAGATGTTAAACTGATTGGCTTGCGCTTGCTAGAAGCCGTCGATATAGAAGCGTCTGATCTCAACTGGGATGTGACCGAGACCTATCAAGCGGCTGCCCGAAAAGTCATTAAAGGTGAAGCCCAAGTCGCGTTCTTTTTGGCAGAGATTTTTCATAGCTTTTCACGCTTGACCAAGACTCAGCTGTCAGTACTTATCGAAAGTGACTTGGCTGATATTAGCCATGTACTCCTTGTTAAAGAAGACTTTCCCGATTCGCAAATCTTCCTAGAGGCCATCCTCAATTTACACAACGATGCAGATGGTAAAGAAGCCTTGGCTGAGCTTGGCATGCCTCAAGGGTTTGAGCCAATGAGCGAAGAAGATGCCGAATTTATGATTGATTTGATGCAGACATTATTGGATTAGTCGCTCAATCATTATATTGATATCAAGCGCTATTTCTCTGGATTACATCATCGCTTGTCGTATGACATTATTATCACTGAAGCCAGCACTGTCGTAATAATAGCGATGACAGGAGGGTATTATTATGTCTGATTCAGACCTAATCAAAGAAAACGAAAGAGTCGCGCACCGAGTATTTCGGTTTTACTCTCGTAAAGTATTTTTGGCACCCAACAACCGTCACTTTCATGAGCAGCGTATCAACGCAGCTTTGCTATTGACTGAGAAAGAACCGCTACAGGGTGCAGTGGCAGACTTTTTTTATGGTTGCTGGTTTGATATCCCATACGATGTAAACAATCTGTTTACTCGTATCAAAGATCGTTTGTATCCTCATGTCCAGCAAGGCTTTCGCGAGTGCATTGATAAAAAAAGATACATCCAGCGCAATAGTATGTTGGCCACTCGTTGGAGTGTGCTGATATCTCCTTCTCTCAATGAGCAAAAGCAACGACTGCGTATCAGCAGCGACGATGCCCGAGAAATCGCTAAAGACATCACCACTGAGCTGATGCAAGCGCGTGATGACGAAGATTGGGGTACGATTGAGCAAATCGAAAATGAGTTTTTTGCCCATTGTACGGCGCGCAATGATCGTCTCGCATTTTCGTTGGTATGGTTTCGCTTGGGTAAAAGTGATTGGCAGTTCGATGCGCGTTGGGACAACTGCCAACATCATCTCGATCAAACTATAGTCAAATCCATATAAAGCTGCTACATCGTCATCTTCACTAAGCATACTAATGTATAACTTACGCTCGGTTTCCTTGTATCGAAATTATTTGAACTCAACGATATGAAAGCTTAATTTGTCACTTATTAATCACTTTTATCATAATGGTAGTTACTATGTCTTCTTACTTAAATGCTGATAAAACCTATCTTACTCTGACGCCAGCTGGTATTTTTGAAGCGTTTTCACAGAACGAACCAACTGATGAGCAGTTGGCATTACAGAATTTACTGTCTTATGATCAGACACTGCTCGCTGCTGACTGGCTTCAGCGATATTCTGAACAATGGCTACAAGGCTTTATCGAACAAGGTTGGATTGAAAAGCTGTCGCTGTTTTTACCAGCGCCTAACTTGCCATTAGACCAGTTTTTGCCTTATGTCGTGGCGAGCTTATCTGGTAAACGCCGAGCCGCGATTGGATCTGATGAAGGGTTTTGTTTGGCACGAGTGGGCTATAGTCAAGAAGAAGCGGACATGCTCAGTGTCGCCGCCGCTGATTTTTCAGGCTTTATGCTCCGCCAAAAGCAACGTGGTTGGGCGGTAGAAAGCCAAGCCATCTCATTTTTTCAACAGGTCGACCTACTCATTCCTGAGACCAGCTTTGTGTTTTTATGGATAGATAATGCAGGCTACGTCCTCATCATCGATGGCGAACCTTTGACCAACAGTCGTGCTTTTGTCGAGCTAGTATGGGCCCTTAAAACGTCTGGATTGAGATTTCTTAACTAAGGAGGTTTCTTAACTGACTTAATTCATTCCACTGTATCGTCTGATTTGATGCCTAATCTCAATCTTTTACGCGAGCATAAGCAGTGTGCTTAGCTAAAATCAAGCGTACCGCTTATTCTCAGATAAATCTTTTTCGTACCATTTTTATCTATATCACTCTTTGATATCAGCCAACTCTACGCAGCAATAACAATACTCTCAGAATTAACAATAACTTGTTAGAATTTAGGTCATACTCTTCTCATACACTTAGGTATTTTCTTGCCACAACTTAAGTTGCCACAAATCTCTAATTATTCAAACATCTATACAGCTTCCAACATTTTAATTATCTTTTCCAACGTCGTACCCTACCGAAATCGGCAACTCCTGCCAAACCTTGCATTCTTGCTTATTTTTTAGGACAGTTTATGACTTCGCTGACCACTGTGCGCGTGCGTTATCAAACGATTGAAATTGGCAACACCGACATTCATATTTGTACTTTGCGTGATAATCAACAATTTAGCGACCCTGATGACGAAGCGTTAAATTTGGGCATCTGCTCTGCTTCTTGGCCGATGTTTGGGGTGATATGGCCTTCAAGCTTGGTGCTGGCCAATCATATGCTTGATTACGATATTGCAGGCAAACGTATCTTGGAAGTTGGCTGCGGTATGGCGCTCTCTAGTCTGCTATTGAATCATAGGCATGCGGACATCACAGCGACTGACTATCATCCAACGGTTGAGTATTTCCTTGATAGGAATACCACGCTGAATAATAACAAAGAGATTAATTTTGAGCGTTTAGATTGGGCAGAAGACAATAGCCATCTTGGCAAGTTTGATATGATTATCGGCAGTGACTTGCTTTATGAAGATCAGCACATTGATATATTGGCTGAGTTCATTGACCGCCATGCTATGCCGACTTGCGAGGTCATCGTGGTCGATCCTGGTCGCGGTCGAAAAAACAAGCTAACCAATAAGATGACTGAATTTGGCTTTAGTAGTAAGCATGTAAAACCTGAAAATACGACTTATCTAGACTTGCCTTTTAAAGGGCATATTTTGACGTTTTCACGTGATGAGACTGCTCAAGGTAAATAAAGATACTCAGCAGTTTTATAGTAAGTTTCTTATACCTCGTCATCGTTAACTATATCACTACTGAATACCTTGCCACTGCTGCCGAGTAATTTTGTATAGCACATGCTCAGCAAGTCGATGATCGCGGTCAAGCATCGGGTGATAGAAGTTTTCTTGTGTATTGGTCATACCAAGGCGCTCCATAATCAATTGTGAGCGTTTATTGATAACAGCCGTAAAGGCAACGACTTCATCTAGTCCTAATGTATCAAACGCAAAATTCAATGAAGCCCCTGCCGCCTCTGTCGCATACCCTAATCCCCAATAATCATTATGTAGCCGCCAAGCAATCTCGACAGCAGGAGAAAACGGCATCTCGGCATTCGCGTTATTTAACCCAACCATACCGATAAAAGTATCTGTTTCTTTTAGACTCACCGCCCAAAAACCCCACCCATTATCATCAATCAGCGACTGGCATTTTTTGGCGATAGTATTACTCATGGAAGTAGTTAATAACTTAGGAAAGTATTCCATTACCTTAGGATCAGCATTCATTTCAGCGAATGGCGCAAAGTCGCTCGCTTGCCACTGTCGTAGGTACAGTCGTTCGGTTTCTATCGTATTTATAATTTTATTCTCTCGCATTTCGTTGTTCAAAATGAATACTGTTCAAAATAAATTAAATTAATTATGCTAGCTATCAAGCCAGCCTTTTTGTTTGGCAAATGCTAGCTGCTCGGGCGTATCAATATCGTAACTAAGTTGGTCATTATCGACCTCACCTATTTGATCAGCGGGCAACCCTCTAATGAGGTGACGAAGCCCTTTATCTCCTATCAATTCTGACTGCCACTGTCTCAGCAGTTTATAGTTAATTGCTAAAGGTAGACCTATGATATCAGATACCGCTTTATCCAGATTTTGATGTTTTTCTAAACGTTGCCAACTGTGATAGCGACTGGCTACTACCGTCTGTTTGCCCGCTAGCAAAGCGGTTAAATGTGGTTCATCTAATAATACTTGATCGACTCCCATGATGAGCACTCGTTCGATTGAAGTTGATTCAATAGCAGAAATTGTCTCAATACCCAGACTTAAACTATCCGCCATACCAGTATCAGCTTGTGAGTTCACCACTATCTGAACCGTTGGATATTGATTGGCCAACGCTGTAATCGCACTAGCAATCAAACGATGGTTATCAGGAATGACAACGACGATGGCTTGCGGATTGGTAGTCAATGTCAGTCGGATCATATAAGTAACTAGTGGCTCGCCATTCTTAACGAGTAGTTGTTTTGGTTGACCGAGACGCTGACTGAGGCCACTTGCCAAGATGATGACCGTATGATTTTGACTCTGCTTCTCAGTACTTTCTGTATGTTCAGTACCTTCTGTAAATGCACCCTTACTCATACGCCACTCTGGACAGTATTGGCATCCGTATCACTACTCACCGCTAGGATACTTGGAAAGTTATTTTGTGAGCCACCTAATAATGCAGTTTGACTGTGCATGACCGCATTTATCTGTGCCATGATACCAAGTGCCAATGCTTCAGGACCGTCTCCACCAAGCTTATAACCAATCGGATAATGCAATTTACGGATACCAGCTTTTAAAATAGTAGGATTGCTAATATTCATGCTGATTTCATCAATCAAGCGTTCAGTACGATAGCGCGGCCCCAATTGCCCTAAGTATTTATAATTGTTTGCATGCTCGAGCAGTATTGCTAGACGAGCACGATCTTGACTCAAGCTGTGTGACATCAGAGCGACGGCTGCGTTATTACTGAGCTCAAGCAAACTCTCACGTTCATCTAAAGATAGCGACATCACAACGTCCGCTTGAGGAAACCGCATACGTGTCGCATATTGCGCGCGGCTATCTATAACTGTCACATGCCAATCTTGTAGCTTGGCCATGGTTACAAGCGGCATCACGTCGTTACCTGCGCCGCAAATCAATAGACGCAATTGTGGTTGCAGGCGTTGTACAAGCCACTCTGTATTTACCTCACCGTTTTCCACTATCACATATTCGGCATTTTTATCAGACAGCTTATATTGTGCTAACTCTTCTACAGTACTGGCAAGTATGCTTGAAAGAGCTGTTTTCCCTAGTGCAGAAACACTTCCCAAACTGCGGTACTCATCTAAATTAACTCTCATCCCAATATGAAATTTATCACTGTTTTGCGTTATAGAATCTTGATGCTGATAGTCGTTAGCACGAATTAAAGTCGCTACAGTAATCGGCTGCTGAGTACGTCGAACATTACGGATTGTCTCTAGCAATGGCGTTGCTGTCGTTAGTCGCTCAAACAATACATGCACTCGTCCATTACAGCCCAATCCAAAATTTAGCTCATCAAAGTCCGCTTCATCTAAACCGCCATCTAAACCGTTATCCGATCCATCATATATATCAGACTTGGTTCGCTTCACACCTGCTTGCGCTTGGCCATCGTCAGCATATTGAATGTCATCACCCGTCTGATAGACTTGCACATTGGCACCGTTACGAGTAAGCCAAAAGGCACGTTTGATAATATGCGGCTCCAAGCAACCACCACTAATCATCCCAACTGATCGACCATCCTCACAGATAAGCATCATGGCGCCAGCACGGCGATACGCTGAGCCTTCAGTACGTACGACCGTTGCCAATACAGCATCAATACCTTGTTGCTTAACTTTGATTGCCAGCTTAAGAATGTCAGCGACCTGATTCATAACGCCTCTTATTTGGTAGTTATTTTCTTGATAATGACGAAATATACTGCTGATTGAGTTATAAAAACCCGCTCATTAAGCGGGTTCCTGTCATACATATGGCTTAAAAAATTACTCTGGCATCTCGTAAAGCAATTTATCAAGCGTAATCGGAAAATCATAAACACGTACGCCGACGGCATTGTAGACAGCGTTAGCAATCGCGGCAGCAGCACCAGCAATCGCGGTCTCACCGATACCTTTAATGTGCATTGGATTGGTATAAGGATCATCCTCTTCGACCAGTATCACATCTAGCTGTGGTACGTCGGCATTGACTGGCACATGATATTCAGCAAGGTCATGGTTACATAGGCGACCATCACGTTTATCGTGAATGACCTCTTCCATCAACGCTGAACCAATACCAAACACCATACCGCCATAGCATTGCGAAGTCGCTGTTTTATGGTTAAGAATACGACCTGCAGCAAATGCACCCGTCATGCGTTTTACTCGAATCTCACCAGTGACCTTATGCACGGCCACTTCAGCGAAGTTTGCACCAAAAGAAGATTGACGATACTTTTTACCATTTTTACCTGGCTTTATCTGTCCTTTAGCACTGACTTTTTGCCCATCATATCCTGCGACCACGTCAGCAAGCGCATATGATTCTGTATTGTCAAAATTATATTTTTCTAATTCTGACTGTTCTTCTAATACATTCTCTGAAAATGAAACTCCTGTAGTTTTTGATATTTTATCAATAGTACTATCAGCGAACGCTTGACCGTTCTCTTTGGCTGCCTCTACCGCTGTTAAGTCGTGCTTGCCTACTTGCTTAATTCGACCATTATCTAGCTGAATCGTATCAGAGTATAGACCGACTTTTTCTGCTAGCATTTCACGCAACTGCTCACAAGCGAGGTAGACACCACTACCTGCACTCGCAGCGCCCCAGCTACCACCTGAACCTGATGCAGGCGGCAGGGCACTATCGCCTAATTTCATCTCGATATGGTCAATAGGTAGTCCTAACAGGTCTGCAGCTACCTGAGAAAACACTGTATAAGACCCTGTACCGATATCCGTCATATCTGTCTCAATAACGGCTTTAATACCGAGCGCTTTTGACTTATCGATTTGCAGCGTTGCGCGCGCTTCAGAAGACTGTAACTGATTACCACGTGCGGCCGCAGCCATGCCTGTGCCTATCCACCAGTCGCCTTCTAATTGGCTAGCAGGCTTTGCGTTGCGATGACTCCAACCGAACTGCTCAGCGCCTTGCTCCATACAGGCAATCAGTTGGCGCGTCGAAAATGGAATGTCTTTACTAGGGTCTTTTTCGGGCTCATTACGGCGGCGCAGCTCTATAGGATCAAGATCTAATTGCGCAGCCAACTCATCCATCGCACATTCAACGGCAATCATACCGACCGCTTCACCAGGCGCACGCATCGAACCTGATAGCACTTGGTTCATGTCGACCATTTCATAGTTTACACGGCGGTTTTTACCACTGTATAGATAGTGCGTAGACAAGGCAGTTGGCTCAAAGAACGCTTCATCTGGCAAATTGCTAGAAATAGTATCGTGAATCAACGTATCGATAACGCCATCCTTGTCGCAGCCAATTGCAATACGCTGACGAGTGTTTGAGCGTCTGACCGTTGCTTCCATCACCTGTGGACGGGTCATGGTAATCAATACTGGTCGACCAAGATCTTTTGACGCAATAGCAGCGGCAATAGATTCAGGAGCGATACCGAGCTTGCTACCAAACCCACCACCAACATAGTGTGCAATTAATTGAACTTGATCTTTGTCTAAGTCTAGTGCATCCATGACTTGCTGCTTACAAGACGCCAGCATTTGATTTGCCGTATAAAGAACGAGCTTATCCCCTTCCCAATGTGCCAATGTCGCATGTGGCTCCATCGCCGAGCTGTTTTGGCTTGGCGTATGATAGAAACGATCAAGCGTCACCTCAGCATCAGCCAATCCTTGCTCAGGATCGCCTTGGACATAATTTTTGTCAGAGCCTTTTTTCTCATCAACTTCATGGGCGTTAGACAACTCTTTGGTAAAATTCAATGCCGCTTGGTCAGTCTCATCTTTATAAGTGACTTTAAGTGCGTTCGCTCCTTCTGTTGCTGCTTCAAAGGTTTCAGCGATGACCACCGCAATAGGCTGACCATGATAAAAAATCTCAGTTGCTCCCTGCTTTGGCGCTTTTTTTAATCCGCCTTGCTGAGAATTACGCAAGAAGTGCTTAGGGTCTGTCACGACCTTGATAATATTGGGAATGCCATCTAAAGAGCTACTATCGATATTCTCGACTTGCCCTTTAGCAATAGTCGCACCGACTAAAACACCGTACGCTTTATTGTCTAAATGGATTTCGGCACTATAATGCGCTTGACCACTAACCTTTAGCGAGCCGTCAACACGGTTAATTGGCTTACCAACCAGTTTACTCGCTGTTGTGCTAAACAAAGACTCAACAGGTTCATCCATGGTCATTTTTTTGGTCGGTTCTGACTGAGTGATTGATTCAAATAATGACATGATTATGCTCCCTCGCCCGCTAATGCGCGCTGAATGACTTGTTTTAGTAGGCGACGCGTCAACGGTATCTTAAAGTCATTTTGACCATTACCTTTGGCATCATTCAATAGCAGATCGGCGGCTTGCGCAATAACGTCATTATTGCCATCGGTATCCGTCAACAGTGCCTCAACCGCTTCGTTACGCCATGGCTCAGTACCAATACCACCAAATGCCAATCGTACCGTCTTTAGATTGCCACTATCCTCAGCGTCTATCACTGCGGCACAGGACACAAGCGCAAATGCATAAGAGGCGCGATCGCGCACTTTGTCATAGGTGTGCATACCCTTGATAGGCGCAGGTAATACAACATGAGTAATTAACTCGCCTGCCTCTAATACGTTTTCGATATGCGGCGTATCTTTTGGTAAGCAATACAAGTCTTTCACATTGATAGAACGAGTCGATCCGTCAGCTTTGACTGTCTCGATAGTGGCATCTAGCAAGCGCATTGCTACCGCCATATCAGATGGATGCTGCGCAATACAGGCATCGCTCGTACCTAAAATAGCCAGCGTACGGTTCTCGCCATTGATAGCTGGACAACCTGTGCCCGGTTCACGCTTGTTGCAGGCGCTGTCTGTCTGATAAAAATAATAACAACGGGTGCGCTGTAAGAAATTACCGCCAGTCGTTGCTTTATTACGCAGCTGGCCAGTCGCTCCTGCCAAAATCGCTCTGGACAATACTGGATAATTGGCAATGACTTCAGGATGCGCTGCCAAGTCGCTATTGGTCACAAGCGTACCGATACGCAAACCACCGTCGGCAGTGGTTTCAACTTGCTCTAATTCTAAACGGGTAATATCGACCAATTTAATTGGCGTCTCAATCTCTAGCTTCATTAAGTCTAATAAGTTGGTACCACCTGCGATAAAAGACGCATCTTTGGTACTGGCAGATATTGCCGCTTGCTCTGGTACATCAGCACGACTATATTCAAAGCGTTTCATGAGCGACCTCCTGTTGTAGCAGTTGCTGTCTTGTTATTCGCTGAGGTCTTACCAAGTTGCGCCTCGCTCGGTGGCGGTGACCAGATACCTGTTACGCTTGAGTTTTGCACTACGTTGCCTGTTGTTTGAGTACTAGATTCTGATACTTGACTCTCTGAAACCTGGCTCTCAAGCACTTGTGAAATGGCTTTAATGATATTTGGATAGGCTGAGCAGCGGCAGATATTACCGCTCATGCGCTCAGCAATTTCTTGTACAAGGCGACCATCAGGATTTTTTAAGTCGGTGCTCACATGGCTTGGCCAATTTTGTTTCACTTCTTCTATCAATGCGGTCGCTGAGCAAATCTGACCAGGCGTGCAATATCCGCACTGAAAAGCGTCATTATCCTTAAATGCTTGCTGCAATGCCGATAATGACTCTGGCATTCCAATGCCTTCGATCGTTGTAATGTCATCACCATCATGCATAACGGCGAGTGTCAGACAAGAGTTAACCCGTCGTCCATTGATGAGCATGGTACATGCTCCGCATTGACCGTGGTCGCAGCCTTTTTTGGGTCCAGTAATTTGTAGGTGCTGACGACAGACGTCGAGCAGTGTCGTACGGGCGTCAAGATTCTCGAGCTGATAATCTTGCTTATTGATTGTTAAGGTCAAAGTAGACATGCTGGCTTCTCGCTGGCAGATGAATATAATGGAATGGTGAAATACGCTTCAAAATGACAGCGTCAATAAATTTATTATGACGTATGAAAACAGTTGTTTTGTTTTTACTTTGTAGGGATTCCAGTGTAGTTTCTAATCTGCGAGAGTATCGAAATGTTAGCGCTGCTAATAGGTGGTATATTTTTCATCCTCAGTTTTTAACGTTATTTCAAAGTAAATCTCGATAAAAAAAGCCCCATAAACAGTCAGTTTATGTGGCTCTTAAATAGACTTTTTACATATAGTATTTAGTAAATATGTCTATTAAAAATGTTCTTTGCTTAGATAATAAATGGCTAGGCTTTCGTGATAATCGTTTCTTCATCAAAACGTGATTTTGGCAGCTCAGCGTTAAAGTCATCTTTACTACGATAACCAAGCGATACGACCGCCACAGCAGTGTAGCCTTTACTACGTAAATCAAACTCTTCATCAAGTGCCTTTAAGTCTGCCCCTTCCATCGGAACCGCATCAATACCTAAGGTTGCCGCTCCTAGTAGTAGAGCGCCCATATTAAGATACAACTGCTCTATCAACCAATGTGGTTCGTCCTTTTGCTCATAACGACGAATGTCTAAAAACATTTTACGCGTCTGATGCATTTGCTCTTTAAATTTTGGCTCTGCGAAACGACCATCTGCCTCTTCTTTTTCTAGTATCTCATCCAAAAACTCATCATCTGCATAGACACGGCTACAGAATACAATGACGTGCGAGGCACCTTTTACTTTGGCATCGTTGAACTCGTACATGCCTTCAGTACCTTTCGCGATTCGGGCTTTACCAGCTTCATCATCAGCAATGACAAAATGCCAAGGCTGAATATTCGTACTCGAAGGACTTAGGCGCAAAATATCTTTTAGACTTTGGAAATCTTCTGCTGAGATTTTCTTATTGGTATCAAACTCTTTTGTGCTGTAGCGCCAGTTCATTGCTTCAGTGATATTTTTCATCTGTGACTCCATTATTGATATTAATTTTTATTCTTGCTTAGAATTTTTCTTTTTCAATTATCATTTCAACGAAGCCACTTTAAATAAAAAGCTATTTTATGACCATGCCTGCTTGGTTAAGTATTCGTAGGTTTTGTTATGACTGAGTCAGCGTATTGCAAAAACGCCTACTTTCTTATTAGTAATGGTTACAATTACGCTACCGAATTGGCGACGCCGACTGCGCAGACTACATTGTAATCACTTAGTCATTCTCTTAGTATGAACTGACTTGATATATGGTAACTAGTTATAGTTGTCTGATAACTAGGTAAATCTGCTTGATTCCAACTGATATGCCTCTATCTATACATCTCAAATAAAACATACATAATAATACCCGCGAGGAAATATGAGCACATCAGAAAAACCACTCCGAATAGATATCGTCTCAGACGTCGTCTGCCCTTGGTGCGTTATCGGTTATCGCCAATTGGCAGCAGCACTTGAGCAAACCAATACCGCTCACACTATCCACTGGCATCCGTTTGAGCTAAACCCAAATATGCCAAGCGAAGGTCAAAATCTACGTGAGCACATCATCGAGAAGTATGGCTCTACTAAGCAAGAATCAGATGCTAGCCGAATCAGAATGACTGAAGCTGGACAGGAAGTTGGCTTTGAATTTAATTTCAATGATGACACACGTATGCACAACACCTTTAACTTGCATCAGCTGCTACATTTCGCTGATCAACAAGGCCGCATGCATGAGCTAAAGCAAGCCTTGTTTGCCGCGCATTTCACCAATAACAGAGAGATCTCAGATATCAATGTGCTTGCCGATATTGCAGCAGAGACTGGGCTTGATCGTAGTGAGTCGTTGGCAGTGTTGGAAGGTCAATTTTTTGCGAAAGAAGTACGAGCAGAAGAGCAGCATTGGCAACAGCAAGGCATCCAAAGTGTACCAGCGATTATCTTTAATGAGCGTCATCTGGTCAGCGGTGCTCAAGGGGTCGAGAACTACATCAGTATTTTAGAGCAATTGGCCAACATGACTGAGTAAACCATACGACGTTATAAAAATGTCATTCTATAAAAGGATGCTTTATGTCTTCTGAACGCTTTCCCTTGATTATTGTGTTTGACGTCAATGAAACATTGCTCGATATCGACACGCTAACGCCTTTATTCACGCGCGTCTTTGGTAAGCAAAGAGTACTAAGAGAATGGTTCGCTCAACTGATACTGTACTCGCAGACTATGACATTGTCTGACCTCTATACACCTTTTGGTGAGCTTGGCGTTGGGGCGTTGCGAATGGTTGCTGATATCAGACAAGTGACTTTGACAGACGACGATATCAATGAGCTCAAAGAAAGAATGAGCGCGTTGCCGGCGCATCCTGATGCTGCACCAGCACTGACTCGTTTGCGCGATGCAGGGTTTCGACTGGTCACGCTGACCAATTCAGCAAGCAGTGCGTCCCCAACGCCATTAGAAAAAGCAGGTCTCAGCCAATTCTTTGAGCAGCACTTTAGTATTGAGACTGTTGGCAAGTTCAAGCCAGCACCTGATGCTTATCAACTGGTGGCTGATACGCTAGCCGTTGATACGTCAGATTTATGCCTTGTCGCCTGTCATCTCTGGGATACCATAGGCGCGCAGGCAGCAGGTTGTCGCGGTGCATTTTTGACCCGTCCCTATAATGCTATGCTGAACGCGCCCAATGTACCAGTTCCTAATTTGACCGCATCAGATTTATCGACACTAGCGGATCTAATCATTAGCAAAAAAAGTGCTTGATACATTTAACCTTTAAGCTATGTGTGCAAATAACATTAAAAAAGGCTGCCTCAATATTGAAGCAGCCTTTTTATTTTTAATAAAGCATTTCTAAAACAGTAATATTGTTGCTAATTACTCTGAAAAATGTACAACCGTACGGATACTTTCGCCTTTGTGCATCAAGTCAAACGCTTCGTTGACGTCTTCTATCGGCATAGTATGAGTGATGAAGTCCTGTAAAGGAATCTCACCCGCTAGATAGCGCTCGACATAACCTGGTAGTTCTGTGCGACCTTTTACCCCGCCAAATGCTGAGCCCTTCCAGACTCGACCAGTCACTAACTGGAATGGACGGGTTGAGATTTCTTGTCCAGCGCCAGCCACACCGATGATGACCGACTCGCCCCAACCTTTATGGCAGCACTCTAGCGCTGAACGCATAACATCGACATTACCGATACATTCAAACGAATAATCAACACCGCCATCAGTTAGCTCAACGATAACTTCTTGAATCGGCTTGTCATAATCTTTTGGGTTAATACAGTCAGTTGCCCCTAGCTTTTTGGCTAACTCAAACTTGCTTTCATTGATATCAATCGCGATAATACGGCTGGCTTTTGCCATGGCAGCACCAATCACTGCTGACAGTCCAATACCGCCCAGTCCAAAGATAGCTACTGTAGCGCCCTCTTCAACTTTTGCAGTATTCATGACCGCACCCATGCCAGTAGTCACGCCGCAACCAAGCAAGCAAACTTCTTCTAATGGCGCTTCTTTATTAACTTTAGCCAAAGAAATCTCTGGTAAAACCGTGTACTCAGAGAAAGTTGAGCAACCCATATAATGGTAGATAGGCTCGCCGTCTTTATAAAAACGTGTGGTGCCATCTGGCATCAAGCCCTTACCTTGAGTCTCGCGTACTGCCGAGCAAAGATTGGTTTTTCCTGAGCGGCACATTTTACAGACGCCGCATTCTGCCGTGTATAACGGAATGACATGGTCACCGACCTGAACGCTGGTCACGCCTTCGCCAACTTGCTCAACGATACCGCCGCCTTCATGACCCAAGATCGCAGGGAACACGCCTTCTGGATCTTCACCAGATAAGGTAAAAGCATCTGTGTGACAAACACCACTAGCAACGATTTTTACCAATACTTCGCCTTTGCGCGGTAGCATGACGTCCACTTCTTCGATAGATAGTGGCTGCTTTGGACCCCACGCGATGGCGGCTTTTGATTTAATAAATTTATCTGACATAAGAATCTCTCTTTTTTAATTGATTGTTATTTATGGATGACGACATGAAAGTTTCGCTATAAGCACAAACAATTCTAATAACTTGCTAACACACTTTATGGATTTTGGCGTTCACTATATCCACAGTTAAAACAAATAAAGATAGACTGAGCTTATCTTGCCTGCCCTCTCTAGGCAAGCATCGATGACAGTAAAACACCATCTATTTACATTGATACTAACCATTATATTTGTTTCTGAGCGGATAACAATATGCTATATTTGCAAATATCTTTTACATATTGGTAATAATCATGCACTGGGAAGGGATTAGCGAGTTTGTCTATGTCGCAGAATATGAGAGTTTTACGCGTGGTGCAAAAGAGCTGGGTATCTCGACGGCACAAATCAGCCGTCAGATCAGCGCGTTAGAGAAACGCTTAAATATAAAGCTGCTATATCGAACCACACGCAAGGTCTCATTAACCGAAGAAGGCCGCGTATTCTATCAGCACTGCCGCAGTGTGCTCGATGGCTTGGATGCCGCTGAGCAAGCCGTAAGCAACTTACAATCAAAGCCTCAAGGCAGAATAAAACTAACAGCGCCCGTTACTTATGGTGAGCAGCAGTTATTACCACTTATCAATAATTTTATGATGCAATATCACGATATCGAAGTGACTGCCTTTTTGAGTAATCAGAAAATTGATTTGATTGAAGGGGGTTATGATTTGGCCATTCGTATTGGCAAATTGCATGACTCGACGATGATGGCAAAGAAACTTAGCCTGCGTACTAACTTTGTCTGCGCGGCACCCTCTTATCTAAAAAAACACGGCGTACCACACCATCTAAGTGATTTAAGTCAACATAACTGCCTATTGGGTACTCGTGACTACTGGCACTTTATAGATACTGCTAAAGTACAAGAGAACAGGGATGCTCATAGTAAGACGAACAACCAACAAACGAGCGTAGAAAGGAACCTGCGTGTCTCTGGTACGGTGCAATATAACAGCGGCTATAGTCTGGTCGATGCTGCACTAAAAGGGTTAGGTATCGTACAGCTGCCTGATTACTATGTGCAAAAGTATTTAGCGTCTGGCGAGTTGGTCAGTTTACTTGATGACTATAGAGAGCCCGAAGAAAGCATTTGGGCCATTTATCCACATAACCGTCATTTATCACCAAAGATTAGACTGCTCGTAGATTATCTAGCAGAACATTTGGTTTAACGTTCTGTTAAGACGTATTGCAATCACAAACCTGATTACGCACAATGAATATTCGATGTTGCTCATTATAGTTAGGACTAACCATACTACAGACAACTTAAAGGTGTCATTATGATTAAAATCGTCTCTATCGCTGCACTAGCAGTGGCCGTTTCCTCTTGTGCCAGTATCGATACGCTGCTAGATAAAACCAAGAGCACTGGTGCTATGACAGACACTACTACCTCTATCAATGCCGAAAAAGGCTTGGTAACTTTACAGAGCAATCACTCCGTCAAAGATACCGCAGACAAGCTGGTCTCAGTTATCGAAAGCAAAGGTATGAAAGTATTTGCACGAGTCGACCATCAGAAAAATGCACAGAGTGCCGACTTATCATTGAGGCCAACGCAAGTCATTATGTTTGGTAACCCTAAAGCAGGTACGCCATTAATGAACTGTGAACAAACCGTTGCCATTGATTTGCCGCAGAAAATCTTAATTAGCGAAGATGCTGATAAAAAAGTATGGCTGTCATACAATAACCCTGACTACCTCAAGACACGCCACAATATCAAAGGTTGTGATACCGAGATTGCTAATATCTCAAAAGCACTTAACACTATCAGTACTGCAGCAACGGCAAAATAATGTGCTCGATATAGTTGAATAAATATATAGTTTAGTAAATAAGTGAAATGTGCGGTGGAAATATTACTTATTTACTTAAAAATCCCTCATATCAAGAATGACTAGTTTGCTCTATCTGGTCATTCAACTCTACTTTTAATTTCTTTGCGCATTCGATAATCTTTTTTCTATCGGCAGGAATAGCACCTTGTGCAATAGCGATTTCACGCATTTGAACCGTGATATCATAATGAGGATAGCTGGCATTACGATGAAATAGTCGCGCATCCACATCAATAAATGCTGCAAAATCATGCAGCTCTTGCAAGCTATCCGCCAGCATATGACACCACTTATGGCCTTTGAATTTTATCTGCACAAAATCTACATATATTGCCATCTAACCACCTATCTACTTATCCACTAATTCGCTTATCTGTTTTTTAATTAGCTCAAAATACCTTAGTAACTTAATAGTACTATCACCCAAAATCTTTATAACAATGCACGTACGTCTTTTTTAAGTTGTTTGAGTCGTTCTTGATACTCGCTATGACTGCTATCAAATGTACTCAGTCGTCCATAGCGTAACTGACGGTAGTTTTGTCTAACTTCAATAAGCTTTGTCTGAATAACGATTGGGTCACTACTATCTGTTAGCTGACTCGTAGCAGATTGGGCATTGTCACCCTGACGGCTATCAATAGCCGATGCCAAACGTTCCAACCAAGCTAGCTGACCTTCGTTATCATTGCGGGCTAATAATTTGTCGTGTTTGGCAACACGTTTTGAGAGCTGAGCAAGAGGCAGGTCTGCTGGATGCCAACGTTTGCGGCGGCGATACCAAATGACAAATATTAAGATAGCCATAACGGAAACTGCACTGGTGGCTAACCAAATGATTTGCTGCATGATTGAGCTGATATTGAACCATTTGAGTAGCGAGTCGGCCTGTTTGTCTTGGTCATAGCCGACTATGTCTTTTTGCCAGTAGTAGCTCGCTTGGTCTGATAGGCGGCGTAGCGTTTGCAGCATTTGATACTGCTGATAGCTGATTTGTGCACTGGCGCCATTGCCAAACATAGCCGCCCCTTGCTGCTGGGTCATCGTATTCATACCTTGCTCTACTCGCTCAGGCGCCACAAAGGCTGTCGGATCCACACGTACCCAGCCTTGACCCTCAAGCCAAACCTCAGTCCATGCATGCGCATCCATTTGCCGCACTTCCCATATGTTACCATTGCGACTCGGCTCACCGCCTTGATAGCCCGCTACTACTCGTGCAGGAATACCAGCGGCGCGTAGCATAAAGGTAAAGCTTGACGAATAATGCTCACAAAACCCTGCTTTGGTTTCAAATAAAAATTCATCAATCCGATTGGTATTGAGCCGTGGTGGCGACAACGTATAGCGAAACTCTGTTCGATTGATCCATTGCTCGATAGCCGCTATGTAGCGCACAGGGTCTGAACCTGACTGCTTAAATAATTGCTTAGCCAGCGCGCGCGATTGAGGGTTACCTTCATTAGGCAAGGCAAGGTTCTCACGTCTTGATGCCTCTGTCAGAACCGGATCAATACGCATCTGTGCAAACTGCAACACATCATAGCGAAGCTGCTGCGTAACAGGTTGACCCTTTGATAAGGTAAATTCAGAGGTAGTATTGATATCTGGCTGCTCAGAGAACGGATAATCAAGACCAAATAGCCAATTTTGCTGAGTGGGTTCTAAGATAACCTTGTAATTGACAGGTGCCGCCCTTGATTCATCAGGTACAGTAGCAAAGGCGTTCTGAATCCATGCAGGTGCTTGCAATCTCGATGACCATTGATCCTTTTGGGAAGCCGGTCGCCATGTGACACCATCGAAATCACTAAATACCAAACCGCGCCAATACATCTGCTGTTGCGGTGGACGCTCATCAGCAAACTCTACCCGAAAGGCCAGCTCAGTTGACTGTCCTAAATTAGCAAAGTCACCAGGAGACATACTATCAGAGACACCTGTGGTTGCTTGCTGACCTGAGAGCTGTACGGACCACAGTGGTGGCAGTCTCGGAAAAAACAGAAATAGCACCACCAATAATGGCAATGCGCCAACACCTAACACGCCCAATGTACGCAAGCGTCCATCACCGCTCGCATTGCTATCATCATTAAGCGCAATAAATGCTAGCAATACAATGACTGCGCCAACGATCACTTCTAAAGTAGTCAGTAAACCTTGGTCCATCAAAAATAATGCCGCAAGCACGAATAATGATAAATTCAATATCACATAGGCATCGCGGCGCTTATACAGCTCCCATAGCTTACTAACTAGGCATAACACCAAAAATGCCACACCCATATCAAGCCCAAATGCTGTATTGTAGGTTAGCCATAGACCTAATAGCCCCAACAAAAATCCTAGCATTTGCATACTTTGATAAATACGCTTTAGGTGCGATAGTTTTTTGAATTTAGCTTTGATATGAGGCAGTTGAGCGACGATACTGACGGCGGCAAATCCTATCAGCCATAATGGTAAATGTGCGGCATGCGGTAACACAACGACGACTTGGGCAATTAATACCCAATAATAAGCTGGCAGTGCAAATAACTTACGATACCATTTAGCGTCATTTCGCTCAGGTCGAATTGAGACTTTTTGACCTAACGCCAACTGCTCAAAGCTGGCCGTTTTTGTAGCATCGACCGCAGAATACTCAGTGGACAGTGTATCAACATCAGCAGAAGATGAGCGTATAGAGTTGATCATGGTGCTTTCGCAAGCCTTAGCAAGCATGCTTGCGCAAAGGATTCCCCGTTACCCATCTCCGCAGTAGAAGGAGTATCACTAGGTAAACGCATTTGAAACGGCACGCCTAGCTGACCTAGCGTCAATGCGCCATAAGCCAATTGTGCAAGTTTGTGCTCGTGATGTGCAGCTGGCATATCTGCATAATCAAGCATTTGCTCATGACCAACCGGATCAGCGAAGTGCTTGGTTAGCATACCTTGTCCCCGCGCCACATGCCCCCAAGAGACTCGGGCCAATGACTCACCCTCGACATAGTTATCTAATCGCTCAAAGTCGTCCTGACCCTGTCTATACTGCCCACCTGTTGGTAAATCCTCTAAGCTTGCAATTGCATATTTTGCTTGCCAGTCAAAAACTTCAGGTTTTGGATATACCCAAGCTGTACGCGCAAAGTAGACATAAGACCATGCACGCATAATACCTAATGGATAAACTGTTTTTATTTTTAACCGCGGTAGTTCAAGCTGACCACGGTTGTAGGTCTGGACAGGCAGTCGAACGACTTGCTCACCTTGTAATCGCGTGATGAGTATTGAGCTTTGCGTGTTTGTGCCATTTTTGGTTTTCTTATTGGTTATCTGCTCAAATTCAAATAGCAACTGACGCCGTGGTTGGCGACTATCACTATTCAACTGTAGTGTAACCCAAACAGGCAAGCCAGCTTCTGTCATAGTGACTTCTAGCAGACGCACTTGCAGACCAGATATATGAGCAAAAGTAACATGAAAACTAATTAACCAAATACTGACCAGATAAAAGCACAAACCAAGCACCAAATTGTTGCCATAATTGATACCCGCGATAAAGGTAATTACTAACAATACGGCGAATAGCATCCCTTCACGACTAAAGAAAATATAGACATTACGCAAATTAAGCGTAGCACTATCACTCTTAGGTGCACGCGCGGCAAACCAGCGGCTCAGAGCTGATTTTATTGGTGCGGTTAAGGCCTTTGGCAACAAGCTCATGACTACCCTATTATTACCATCTAAATAACAATGCTGTCAGTATTTGTATCTGACTGACAAACAAACTCACGAATAGAACGATACAGTTGATTCAGGACAATTTGAATACAAGAAAAGCGGGTGAAAATACCGTAAATAGTGAACTGAGTGACTTTGATATTTTCTCTAAGTTATATAGATTTGACTATGTGTAGAACTACATTTCACCGATGCAGTTAATCAATACGGTCAAACAGCATATCAGCTGCTAAGCGACGACTAATACTTCTGCTAGGATACGTTGGGCGATGGTTTTTGTCGCTTGTCCACCAGTCACATGCGCGGGTACGAAACGCTGACCGAGGCGATGATCAGTAACCGCAGCAAACACCGCTTGGATATCTTCAGGGGTCACTTCCATATATCCCGATACATAGGCATGCGCTTGGGCAGCACGTTGTAGCGACAATACGCCGCGAGGTGATAAGCCATGATACTCCTGGCTTGCGCGAGTTTTTGCAACCAGTCTTTGCAAGTAATCCAATACAGTATCTGCCACATAAACCTGCCTAACACCCTGCTGAGCCAATAGTACAGCTTCAGTATCAAGTACCGTATTCAAGTCTTTGAGTAGCTCGCGACGATCTTTACCTTTTAGCAGCTCACGCTCTGCGGTAGGCGATGGATAACCCAACGATAAGCATAATAAAAATCTGTCTAACTGCGACTCTGGGAGCGGATAGACACCTGCTTGTTGCAATGGATTTTGAGTGGCAATGACAAAGAACGGTTGCGGCAAAGGATACGTCTGGCCATCTTGCGTGACTTGTCGCTCCTCCATCGCTTCAAGTAGCGCACTCTGCGTTTTGGGACTGGAACGGTTGATTTCATCAGCAAGTAATAACTGAGTAAAGATAGGACCCGGACGAAACTCAAATTGCTGTTTACTTTGGTCATAGATGCTCATACCTAAAATATCAGCAGGCAACATATCATTGGTAAATTGCACTCGGCTAAAACTCAAACCTAACAACTGTGCCAAGCCCTGTGCCAAAGTCGTCTTACCCATACCGGGCAAGTCCTGTAACAACAAATGACCGCCTGCTAAGATACAACTGAGTGCTAGCCTAACTGCTTGCGGTTTGTCCAATACAATCTGATTTAATTGCGCTAACAGCTGTGCAATTTGCTGCTGATTGCGTTGAAAATCAGCCGTACTAGGTATGGACTGGCTGAGCGGATTCGCTGTTTTTTCAGAGGTGGATAATGATCTATCGTTAGCTGCATGGGTCATAGTAGGTTATTGGCTCATTTTTTGGGTCATAACGATGATAAGTCAGATGTCAGTTTATATCATCTGTAGCGGTTGGTGCAGCAGCACGGAGCGTAGATAAATAAGCAATGATATCGGCACGCTCTTTCGCATCTGGCATCGGGTCAGACAGCATTTTGGAGTCTGGCATGGCTTTTTGGGCATCTGCAATATATGGATCGAGTGTCTCTGCGTCCCACACCCAACCTGAATCTTCTAGTCCTTTGCTGTAGGTATAATCTTTTAACTCGGCAGCCGGCGCACCATATATATTCATTAATTGTGGGCCTTTCTTATTCAGGCCCGCATTACGTTGGTGACATTGACCACAGGCATCTTTATAAATTATCGAGCCGTTGTCTGCATCGCCGTCAGTATATAAGGGTAGAGTCACAGGAGCACGGTGGTCAGGTGGTGTTTTCTCACAAGCTGTGAGCAACAGAACAGCAGCCAAAAGGCTGCTCATTTGATATCTATTGATAAGGGACATTTTTAGCAATCTTTGGTTGAGGAATATCATCGCCATAACATAAACGATATGATGTATTGGCCTTTTAACTCGCTACCTTTATTGTGCTACTAGGCTCTTCTAAATAATACCCTTGCAAATAGCGCGCGCCCACACTCCAAGCGACCGACATCGTTGCTGCATCTTCGATATAAGGCATGAGCACATCAACCTTGATATCATTAGTACGCGCAATAAGAGATTTAACCGTTTCTAGATTTTCTGCTGAACCAATATCTTGGATATAACTGCGCGCCAAGCGTACCATATCAGGCTGGACAAAATTGGCAATTTCAATAGATTTGACAGAAGAGCCAAAATTATTAATACCTAGTTGACAGCTAACATCGCTGAGTGCGGAAAATTGAGATTTGGCGACGGTTAAGTGATCAGAGATATCTATTTCATTGAACTGTAGTGTCAATACACCAGCTGCGCCGCCTACCGCTTTTATCAATTGACTGGCGACAATCGGCAGTTTTTTATCAACCAGTGAAGCATTAGTTAATTGTACTAACAATCTGGCTTCAGGATGAACCTTACGGACGTCATTGATTTTCTTACAGGCATTGATAAGCACCCATCGATCAATCTTTTCTAACAGTTGATGTTTTTTAGCCACCGCCATAAATTGATCAGGGGTTAATACCGTATTGTCAGCATCTGACAGCGGTAACCGCAGATACACTTCAAAAAAGTCGCTACGATCGTTGTTGATGTCGTATATCGGCTGAAATGATAGCTCAAAGCGGTTATTAGTAATGGCATCCACTAATGACTCAGCAAGTGCATGATCATCGCTATTGGCATGTTCGCTTGGGTCATATATACGGTAAGACCCACCACTATTAGAAGTCTCTACCATGATTTGGCTGATAGCATCCATGGCGCGTTCTAATATGATGACAGGCTCTACCGTATTTTTTTCGATTTTGACAATAGCAATGCTAACTGTTGTATTCGTTGTACGTTTATCAACTTCAATAAACATACCCTTTATAGACGAACCGATATGCGCAGCAAGTTCTTCAAGATCATTCGTCGTCTTGTTTTTTACTAATATCGTGAATGCGGTATCGCTGAAACGGCTTACATGCCCATCAGGTACTAGCTCAGTCAACGTGTGGGCAACTTGTTTGACCGTTGCATCTATTCCTTGTAGACCCAAACTACTTCTTATTTTTCCTACATTATCAACCTGCACATATAGCAGGGCTGCTGTTATTAGTCCTTGGGACGCCTGCTGATGTATCGCTATCATCTGATCTTCAAAACCGCGACGATTATCTAGGCCCGTTAAATTATCTTTACGTTCAGCTTCAGCTAAACGCTTAGCAACCTCCGCACTATTATTACTATTCTGCTGAATAATAATCTGAATGACTGGCTCGCCCTCTAACGTGGCTGATGCTAGTTGTAGCTTTGCTTCAAAAGTACTACCATCTGTCCGTACACTTTCAAAATTAAACTCAACGTCTTGGCGACTGCCTTTGTCAAACTGACGTAAAAACTGTTTAAATCCTTGGACACTATCTCTACCTGAAATCAAGTCAATAATAGGCACGCCTACCACTTCATTCATCGATTTAAAGCCGAATAGCTGAAGATAGGGCTCATTAGCAAATATATGAATACCTTCGTCTATATAAGCGACCGCGCTCTTAGAGTTCTTAATCAACACATTGGCACGTTGTTCTGCTTCAGAAAGCACTTGACGTAAGGTTTTTAGCTCACGGCGACTGCGCAAACTACTATGCTGCAGACAAATAGCCATTACGACTGGCATTTCTTGATCCATTTCAAGCGCTTTGACCATCGTGCCACTAATAATAGTCGGTAGCTCATACTCATTGTAGGCAGTTGACGCTACCTCTTCATTCATTAAACAGATCATCGGCAGATCGATATTTTGCTCTTGTACAATGCTTACCACATCGGTAAAGCTCATATTATAAGCTTTGCCAAATACCAGTACATCCCACGGTTGGCGCAGAAGTTTCAATAGCTCTTCTTTATCGTCCAAAAACCCTAAATTTACACTATCATAATAAGGACTCAATAACTGTACAAGACGTTCAGCGTAGAGCTGATCATCATTGATCACCAATAAATTCAAAAGAGATTGAGAGCGCATAAGGAGCCTTTTAGTCGTACGTCGTGTTATCTATTATTTTTTTACTTTATATCTTCGTTTAAAACTAACCTAACATATAAAAGACGCTAGCGTTAAGATACTATGAATCCTATCAGTATGGACTGAGTTTTCACCATGATAATTATTTTAGGGGCTGTCCTAGATAAGTAAAATTATTTAGGATAGCACTATGAGAAAGAGTAAACTAAGTTGGTATAAACAAAGCAGACTAATCGAGTTATTTGTTGCCGGTTCTACCGCGAGAACAGCAGCAAGC